>JAJRSO010000064.1 GCA_024278755.1 Calditrichota bacterium
CCCGGAGTATTTACCGTCGAAAGGGTGGAAGATACTTCAAATTTAAATACTTCTACTTGATATACTTTAACTTCTTTTTTACATTTTTACAAAGCATACTATTTTTTGAAAGGAATACGACTTGGAATATGTCTACATTACCCAGGCGGGGTTAGATAAGCTTAAAGAAGAACTACACGAGTTAAAATTTATAAAGCGGCCCGTGGTTTCCCAAAAAATCGCTACCGCCCGGGAACATGGCGATTTAAAAGAAAATGCCGAATACCATGCAGCCCGTGAAGAACTTTCTTTTTTGGAAACAAAAATCATGCGTCTTCAGGACAGCATTGCCAGAGTGCGAATCATTGATGAAGATGAAATCAGTACCGATCAGGTTTCTATCCTTAATACGGTAAGAGTAAAAGATCTAAAACGTAAAAAAGAATATATCTATTCATTGGTATCGTCCGAAGAAGCAGACGTAAAACAAAATAAAATTTCCATCTCGTCTCCCGTCGGCAAAGGTCTGTTAGGAAAAAAAGTAGGCGAAATTGCCGAAATCCGGGTGCCGGCTGGTTTATTACGTTACGAAATTCTGTCCATTGAAAAAATATGAAACATTTAACGAACTTACTTCGTCCAATAAACCAGGATCATCAATGGAGGATATGGAATGGATAATTTTACATCAGAACCTGTAAAACGCTTATACCGCTCCAGGCACGACCGGGTTATTTCCGGCGTATGCAGCGGCCTTGCGGAATACTTCTCGATTGACGTGATACTGGTACGAATTCTGTGGATTATAATTACTTTTTTTGGTGGCATCGGACTTTTTATTTATATCGCCGCCGTTATTATCATTCCCGAAAACAGAGAATACACGAACGAACCGGAAACACATAAATTAAAAAACGGTAATGATAAAACACTCTTTTGGGGTTCATTGCTTATTATTGCGGGCATAGCGCTTATTTTAAGGCAGATGGGCTTTTTTCATTATCTACAATTATGGAATATCCCCTGGCAAATGATCTGGGCCGTAATTCTTATTTCACTCGGGATCTTTTTATTGTACAATAAAAACACAAATCCCGAAGAAAACACTGCCACGGAAGCAGAAACCGCATTTAAAACGGACATGGCTAATAACGCGGCCGCCAATGGTTCAAAGACGTCGCAAATATACCGTTCGCGAACTGATAAAATGATGGCCGGCGTTTGCGGCGGGTTGGCGGAATACCTTAAAATGGATTCGGGTATCGTTCGTCTTATTTATGTACTGCTTTCTTTTGCCTCGGTTGGAATAGGGATTCTGGTCTATGTCATTCTGATGTTTGTTTTCCCTGAAAAACCGCCGGAATCCGTAAATTATTCTTCCGAAACGGACGGAGCTCATAAATGAGACGCAGTAAATTGACGGCCTGGCTGCTTATTATATTCGGCGCACTGCTATTCTTAAACCATTTTGATTTATTTTCTTTTAGCCGAATTACACTTTTTGAAGGATTAAGTTTACTGTTAGCGCTTATATTTTTAAATCGAACCGTACGACATCCTAATAGAAAAGGTTTACTGGGCACAGTGTTTTTTAGCCTTTTTTTGCTACTCCTAATCGGAATGCAGATCGGCCTGATACCAATCAACGATGCGCTCGGCAGCGGATTAGTGTTGCTAAGCCTCGCGCTTGCCAACCTTATTTGTTTTTTAGCCGGTCGAAAGAAAATGTCAAATCTTATCTGGTCTTTTCTCTTTATAGCCGGCGGCGTTCCTTTTATAATCGATTATTTTAATCTTATGCCTCTTTGGATAGTTGAGGAGTTTTATTCGACTTACTGGCCGGCAATTCTAATCATTATTGGCGTAATTGTTTTGGCCGATAATTTTTTTAAGCAAAGGAAATCAAAAGCTGAAAACGCCCCCGATTCATTCCACGGTTAAATCGAAAACGATAAACGGAACCATTCAACTGCCCGGCGATAAATCCATTTCGCACCGGGCAGCTCTTTTTGCGGCGCTCTATCCCGGCGAATCTCAATTTGATAATTTCAACTTTAATATGGATTGTACGGCAACATTAAACTGCCTGAGAGATTTAGGGATTCAGTGGCAGTCTGACGGACAAAAACTACGCATCTTAGGCAAACCTGTTCAAAAATGGCAGCAACCGGAAAAAGAGCTAAATGCATTAAATTCGGGTACCACCGCCCGGCTGCTAAGCGGTATTTTGGCAGGGCTCAGTTTTAAAACCACGCTTACCGGCGATGCTTCGCTTTCCGGGCGGCCCATGGATAGAATTCTGAAACCGCTAACGGCAATGGGCGCAAAAATAGAATCGAAGCATGGCTTTTTACCTTTACAGTTCACTCCGGTTAAACAACTAAACCGTATTCGGTATGAATTACCGGTAGCCAGCGCCCAGGTAAAATCATCTGTTTTACTTGCCGGTTTGAATGCGAAAGGGGAAACAGAAGTAGTCGAACGTACCCCCACGCGTGACCATACCGAGCGTATGTTGCGCCTTCGACAAAATAAGAACATGGACGGAACAAGATCCTTGTTCAGCTCTTCCACAGTTCTAATTCCCAATTTATCCATGACTATTCCCGGAGATTTTTCTTCCGCCGCTTTTTTTATCGTTGCGGCGCTTCTTCTGCCCGGCTCTGAATTGACTATTGAAAACGTATCGTTAAACCCAACCCGTACCGGATTATTGCAGGTACTCCAATCAATGGGCGCAAAACTTACCATTAACGAAACGTCTTCTTTCCCCGAACCGGCAGGAACCATTACCGTGCGCTATAGTAAACTCGAAAACTGTGCAATTCCGCGGGAACTGAACGCCAATATTATTGACGAGATCCCCATTCTTGCTATTCTGGCTTCGCAGGCGGAAGGTGAATTTACGCTACGAAACGTGCAGGAACTACGTTTTAAGGAATCGGACAGAATTGCAATGATTGTTGAGAACCTCCGTAAAACCGGCATTCCCGTGAAAGAATTTGAAGACGGATTTAAACTCAACGGGCCGACTAAATTCAGAGGCGGCCGGGTACAGACAAAAGGGGATCACCGCATCGCTATGGCCTTTGCCATTGCCAATTTATTAACGGATGAAGAAATCGTTTTAGATGATCCGGCCTGCACCGCGGTTTCATTTCCATCTTTCTGGGATATTTTAAATGACCTTGCGTAAATATGGTATTATCGGCTTTCCGCTTAGCCATTCTTTTTCTCCAAAAATACATAATCAGGCTTTTGCTGATTTAAAAATTTCAGCGCACTACGAAAAGATTGAAATTCCGCCCAAGCAGTTTAACCCCAAAATTGAGACTTTAAAAAAAGAATCTTGGTCCGGATTCAATGTGACAGTTCCTTATAAAACAGCAATTATTCCGTATTTGGACAAGTTGGATGAAGCGGCAAAACATATCGGGGCTGTTAATACAATTCGGGTTTTGGATTACGGAAAATGGCAGGGATTTAATACCGATTACAAAGGCTTTTTAAAACCTATTGATGCTTTTAAGGGTGCTCTTAAAACATGTCTTGTGCTTGGAGCGGGAGGCGCAGCGCGGGCTGTCAGTATTGGAATTGTAAGCGGATTAGCTGCGCAGGAATTAACCATAGCCAACAGAACCTTAAAAAAAGCAGAAGAACTGACAGGAAGGCTTTTATCAAATCAAACTCTTAAATGTTATCCCTGCCAAATAGAGGCCATCCCAGCCGGTCAATTTGATTTAATTGTAAATACAACCTCAGTGGGAATGGGCGCGCGGGAAAAACAGAATATTCTGGACGTACGGCCTTTTGCACATTCCAAAACCCTTGTTTACGATTTGATATACAATCCCAGCGAAACTCAGTTCCTGAAAACGGCCCGGCAGACCGGCCTGAAAACACTAAACGGTTTGCCAATGCTGGTGTACCAGGCCGAAGAGGCCTTTAGTATCTGGACAGGCAAGAGGTTCCCGGATAAACTGCTTTCGTTTTTTCTCAATCCTCTTTATCATCATCCGCTTTCTTAGCGCTGCTGCCAAGACTTTTACGAAACTGATGAGCCGATTCGGCAAATTGTACCAACTGTTGACGTACTTTATCAAAAATCGATTCCGACGTATAGCTGCCGTCTTTATGCTTTAGCCCGCATTTAATACCGGTCAGTATTTCTATTCCGTCTTCCACATTGTCCACAGACCAGATATGAAATTTCCCCGCTTTAACCGCTTCAACTACTTCATCCGAAAGCAATAGATTTTTTTCATTGGCTTTTGGAATCATTACGCCTTGTTCGCCCGTTAGACGCCGAGCAGAGCAAACTTTAAAAAAACCCTCAATCTTTTCATTTACACCGCCAATGGCCTGCACCTGTCCTTTTTGATTTACCGATCCGGTAACGGCAATCCCTTGTTTAATGGGGATGCCCGAAAGAGAGGAAAGCAAAGCATATAATTCTGTCGAAGAAGCGCTGTCTCCGTCAATTGTACCGTAATTTTGTTCGAATGTTATGGTTGCCGAAAAAGAAAGGGGAATGGTACGACCAAATTTTTCGGAAAAATATCCACTTAACACCAGCATTCCCTTGTCATGAATTTTACCGCTTAGTTTTGCTTCTCGTTCGATATTTATTATTCCACGCGACCCGATAAAAGTATTCACCGTTATCCGTGAGGGCCGTCCGAAGGAATAATCGCCAAGGCTGTAAACAGCCAATCCGTTCACCTGACCGGTTTCACTGCCGCGTACCTGAATATTCACCATCTTTTCCATAATGGATTCGTGCACCTTGTCTTCCACCAGATTATGACGATAAATTTTAGATTCCACTGCAAAAGCGACTTCCTTACTACTCACAATCTTTTTATGCTTTTTCCCTGCCCAGAACGAAGCTTCACGAATAATTTTAACCAGTTCTCCAAAGCGAATGGATAGTTTCTTCTGATCCTCGGATAAACGGTATCCATATTCCAGAACGGCGGAAACTCCGCTGCGGTTAAACGGTAGCAACTCTTCTTCTTTTACCACACGAGCAATAAACTGAATATATTGCCTTAAAGAACTTTTGGTCTCTTTAACTTCCGTGTCAAAATCCGCCCTTACTTTAAATATTTTTCTAAATTCTTCATCATAATTATGAAGCATCCGGTAGACCTCACGGTGACCAATCAGAACCACTTTTATATCGAGCGGCACCGGGTCGGGGCGCAACGAAACAGTGCTGGAATAGCCGTAAAACGTGTTCATATCCTCGATACGCAGTTTTTTAGAGCGTAACGCTCTTTTTAAAGCTTCGTATGCAAAAGAGTGTTTTAAGAGCTGATCGGCATCCAGGACTAAATAACCGCCATTTGCCGAAACGAGTGAGCCGCCCTTAATCATCGTATAATCGGTATACACATATCCCTGATATGATTTTTTTTCGATACGGCCGAATAGATTATGGTAAGCCGGGTTTGTTTCGTAAACAACCGGCGCGCCTTTTTGCTTCGAATTATCGATAAGAATATTTACCTGATATTTATTTAATCCGTAGGGCAAAGATGAGGGATGCACCTCCTGCGACTCCTTAACTTCACCATTGCCGGTAAATTCATCCACATTATCCACGATGTCGTCGGCAGCGGCTTTTAAATAACGGGTCACATCCGAACAATGGCTATATTTTTCAATCATATCTTCAAAGTGATTATTTACCACAAAACGAGCGGCCTCTTCATTCAGCGCATCGATTTTCTCGTCCATTTCGCGATCAATCAAATTTAGTTTGCGAATCATATGTTGTAAACTTTTCTGAACAACACCCGCATTTTTATTTATTTCCTCCTGCTGCTCCGGCGGCAAATCCAAAAATTCTTTACTGCTAATCTGTTTTCCATCCACAACCGGAATGGTTGCAAAGCCGGCGTTTGTACTTTTAATACGGATATTAACGGCCGCAGCTTCTTTTTCCACTTCGGAATAAATCATCTGTTTTGCCTGCTGGAACCGATCGACCAGCTCATTTTTACTTTCGAGATAGGTTTTCGATTCGAATGTTTTTTCCAAATCGGAGGTCAGTGTAAGAATATGCCGATTCATCCGCTTTTTAAATTTTAACGCTTCTCCGGAGGGAAGGCGCAGCGCATTGGGCTCGTCAGGATTGCTGAAATTATAAACAAATACCCAATCGGAAGGCGCGGAACGTATTTTAGCGGCCTGATTCAGCAAATCCGTTACAATGGTGGTACGTCCGGTTCCATAACTGCCGGTTACGAAAATATTGTAACCGGATTCCTTCATTTCCAGGGCAAATGTAATGGAAGAAACCGCCCGTTTTTGTCCGATAACGGACGAGAGCGGGGAAATGTCTTTTGTTGTATTAAAATCGAACGCTTCTAAAGCAATGATTTTTTTTAAGGCGGAAACGGGCAGCTCGCAGTTCTTATTCATATAATCCCCAATGATAGTTTAAAAATCATATTCGAAAAAAAAGGGGTTACCTTTAAATATTTCGTTACGAAGGTTGGCAACGTTTAAAAAAAATGTTTTGACAATCCGTTAGGAACGACCCTAAAATTTAATTAACAAAAATAAAGAATTAGTTGAATAAATCAAACCGATTTAATAAACTCACAACACTTCAGGGGAGTAGACGGAATCCGGTGGTTCTCCCGGCCTTCAAAGCCGTGTGTGTCCGGCTGACGGACAGGTGGGTTCGACTCCCATGTACTCCCGCTATAAACCCGGCTGTTGCCGGGTTATTTATTTTCCCAACCCGGATAAACCAGATAATTAAAAACCAAGTAAATTTGAAACCCTAAAAATAAAAAATCCCAACACGTAGGGCGTCGCAGTTTTGGTTCCATCGCCATTTTGAATTTGGATTTTGTTATTTGTTATTTTCCGCTAAAAAAAAGAAATTAAGAACAAAGATACTAAAGTTTTGTTTTCTACTGACGATTTTAAAAACAGAAGGAAAAACAACAAACAGGGAGTGTCCCGTGTCACTACAACTTAAACTTCGATATTTTCAACTGCGCTATCTGGAAATTCCGTTTATTTATATCAAAGGCGCTTTTCAACGTCTCTCCAAAACTCCTTCCCGTAATTACATTCCGGAAACCACAACTAAATAGACAGTATTTTTGAAACAGGGAAGTAAAATATAAAATAATCGCTGTCATCTCTTGACTTAAACGAATTCATTTTTGTATATTTAGTGCTTTATGAAAACGGGGAGGTTGCGGAGTGGTCAAACGCAACAGACTGTAAATCTGTCGACGAATGTCTTCGGAGGTTCGAATCCTCCCCTCCCCACATAAACCCTGGATTTTTCCGGGGTTTTTTTTTGAATTAAACTAGAATATGTTACATATTGGTTTGATTATAATTAGCGAAATAAGCAAGGAAATAAACATCTTTAAGCTATAATTAATATTGATTTTACTTGCGTTGTGTTTTATATTTAGCGATTCCTATTTGTGGGGCGGTAGCTCAGCTGGCTAGAGCGCTACGTTGACATCGTAGAGGTCGTGAGTTCAAGTCTCTCTCGTCCCACTTTATTGAACCACATGTAAATGTGGTTTTTGATTAAATAATAAGGTTTTATATTGACTCAGATTGAGATAAAATTTCCCGACGGAAACACGCAACAGGTCGAAAAGGGCAGCACTCCTTTAGAGATAGCAAAAAGCATTAGCAACTCCCTCGCAAAAAGGGCAATTGCCGCGAAATTTGATGGTCGTATCATCTCCCTAAAGGAGCCGCTTAATAAATCGGGCGCTTTGCAAATTCTTACCTTTAAAGACGATGAAGGCCGGGATGTCTTCTGGCATTCTTCCGCGCATTTGATGGCGCAGGCCATTAAACGGGTTTTCCCGGAAGCGCAGCTTGGTATTGGTCCTTCCATCGCCGACGGCTTTTATTACGATATCGATTTGGAACACCGTATTACTCCGGAAGACTTTGAACGGCTCGAAGCTAAAATGGCGGAAATTGTAGAAGAAAATCACCCGACTGTTCGGAAAGTCTTTAGTCCGCAGGAAGCGCTGGATTTTTTCAAAAAAAATAATGAGCTGCTAAAAGTCGATTTGATCGAAGGGCTTCTGGATTCAGGCGAAGAAATTACCGTTTACGAGCAGGGTGAGTTTTCCGATTTATGCCGCGGGCCGCACGTCCCTTCCACCGGTTACCTCGGTAAAAATTTTAAACTTCTCTCCACGGCAGGTGCTTACTGGCATGGGGATGAAAAAAATAAAATGTTGCAACGCATTTACGCCGTTAACTATCCGGACAAGAAAATGCTTAAGCAGCATCTCAAACGTCTTGAGGAAGCTAAAAAACGCGACCATCGCCGTCTTGGACGCGAGCTGGATTTATTCAGCATTCAAGATGAGATTGGCAGCGGGTTGATTTTATGGCATCCGAAGGGCGCTTTAATGCGTCATATTATCGAATCTTACTGGAAAGACCAACACCTTAAAAACGGCTACGATTTAGTCTCTACGCCGCACATTGCCAAACATCATTTATGGGAAACCAGCGGCCACTCCAGTTTTTATCAGGATAATATGTTTAAGCCGATGACCGTGGATGAGGTGGATTATCAGTTGAAACCGATGAACTGTCCGTTTCACATGGAAATCTACAATACCAAGATTCGCAGTTACCGCGACTTGCCCATGCGCTACGCTGAATTGGGTACGGTTTACCGTTACGAACGCTCCGGCGTGTTACACGGCTTAATGCGGGTACGCGGATTTACACAGGATGACGCCCATATTTATTGCCATCCCGATCAGCTGACCGATGAGATCGTCGGCGTACTGGATTTAAATACGAAAATTTTGGGTAAATTTGGTTTTACCGAATATGATGTTTACCTTTCCACCCGCCCGGAAAAATATGTGGGCAGCGAGGAAAGTTGGGATCACGCAACAGAGGCATTGCGAACCGCCCTGGAGCAAAAAAATATCGCCTATACAGTGGATCCCGGCGAAGGGGTTTTTTACGGCCCTAAAATTGATATAAAAATTAAAGATGTGTTAGGCCGCAGTTGGCAATGTTCTACGATTCAGGTTGATTTCAATCTCCCGGAAAGGTTTGATCTCAGTTTCGTAGACGCCGACGGTCAGAAACACCGTCCGATTACAATCCATCGCGCGTTGTTGGGTTCGCTCGAGCGCTTTTTTGGTATTTTAATCGAACACTATGCCGGCAGCTTCCCGCTTTGGCTGGCGCCTGTTCAGGCTGTTCTTTTGCCCATCGCCGATCGGCATTTTGAGTATGCCGGACGGATTAGAAAGGCCTTGGAATTAGCGGGGATCAGAGTCACCTCTGATTTGCGAAATGAAAAAGTCGGGTTTAAAATCCGCGAAGCCGAGACGGCTAAAATTCCTTATATGCTTATTATCGGCGATAAGGAAATGGAAGAAGAGAGTCTGTCGTTACGCCGCAAGGGAGAAGGAGACTTGGGGACGGTCAAACTTGAAGCGTTACTGGAGAAAATCCAGGCAGAGCTCGAATAGTTATACTTAGATAAGGAGAACTGATATCGCAGGCAGCAAACCGCCAAAAACCAGAATCAATGACCGCATTACGGCACCGGAAGTCCGATTAATTAGTGCGGAATCAGAACAGATAGGCATTGTGCCGCTTGAAGATGCTTTAAAAAAAGCAGCGGACCTTGGCTTGGATCTTGTCGAAATTGCGCCAAAGGCAAAACCGCCGGTGTGCAAAATAATGGATTTTGGAAAATATGCTTACGAGCAGCGTAAAAAAGACAAAATTAGTAAGAAAAAACAGCATACAGTTGTTTTAAAAGAGATCCGTATGCGCCCGAAAACAGATACCCACGATCTGGAGTTTAAGATTAAGCACGCCCGGGCCTTTATCGAACAGAAAAATAAAGTCAAATTTTCGGTTCAGTTCAGTGGTAGGGAAATGGCATACAAGGATTTCGGGTATAAACTGCTGGAACGAGTAAAAGTAATGATGGAAGACGTTGCCAAGGTCGAAATGGATATTAAATCCGAAGGCCGTTTTATGAATATGGTGATGTCGCAAAAATAAGAAAGGGTAGATCAGAATGCCTAAAATGAAATCAAACCGCGGCGCGGCCAAACGGTTTCGCGTTACCGCCAGCGGCAAAATCAAACGACATTCCGCCTATCACAGTCATATTTTGACTAAAAAATCGGCGAAAAGAAAGCGTAACCTGCGTCAGGAGAGTCAGGTATCGGCTGCAGATGCACCGAAAGTACGCAAAATGATTTTAAAGTAAATTAGGATAAGAGGAGATATATTATGCCGCGTGCCACTAATAATGTTGCCGCCAAGCAGAGACGAAAAAAAATTCTTAAAGCCGCCAAAGGCTACCGTCTTGGTAAAAGCCGCTTGTATGCAACGGCGAAAGATCAGGTGGAAAAAGGCTGGCAGTATGCCTATCGGGACAGACGTGCTAAAAAACGTACGTTCCGAAAATTATGGATTACCCGTATCAATGCGGCCTGCCGTATAAACGGAATTTCGTACTCTGTTTTTATTAACGCTTTACATAAAGCCAATGTTGAGCTGAACCGCAAGGTTCTGGCCGATATGGCCATTCATAATCCGGACGGATTTAGTAAACTCGTCAAACAAGTTACCGCTTAACGGGTTTCATTCTGAGAAGATTAAAAGGAAGCTCCTGTTTTGGTGCTTCCTTTTTTTTGATCGGCGTTTTATTTAACCAATGAATAATCGAATATAAATCGTTTTAATATTCAATATATTCTGCCAGGATATCCATATGCTGCAAAAAATTGATGCGATTAAAAAACATTTTGAAGCAGAGATCAATAACATAAATGAACCTTCCGGCCTGGAAGAGTTGCGCATTAAATTTTTAGGCCGTAAAGGAATGATCTCAAATACATTTTCCATGCTCTCGGAAGTTCCCGCCGAAATAAAACCACTGTTTGGTCAGAGACTGAATCAGCTAAAAAAAACCGTGGAACATAAAATCAAAGAAGCCGCTTCCAAATTTGAACAAAAAAGCCGTACAGAAAGCCGTCTTGATTTAACCCTTCCAGGAAGAAGCCCCGGATACGGCGGCCGACATCCGCTGCTTGCCGTAGCCGACGAGATAAAAGATATTTTTTCTTCTCTGGGCTTTTCCATTGAAGACGGTCCGGAGATTGAAACCGATTTCTATAATTTTGAGGCGCTGAATATTCCCAAATCACACCCCGCCCGCGATATGCAGGATACGCTTTATATTACCGAAGATATTGTTCTGCGAACCCATACCTCTCCCGTCCAAATCCGTGTTATGGAAAAACAGAAACCGCCCATCCGCATGATTGCCCCCGGACGCGTTTACCGGCGCGATACGCCCGACGCCAGCCATTCGCCCTTCTTTCACCAGGTCGAAGGACTCGTGGTCGGTGAAGACGTTTCGTTTGCCGATTTAAAAGGAATTATTAACGCCTTTGCCCATCGTATGTTTGGCAGCGATATACAAGTGCGCTTTCGTCCCAGTTTCTTTCCGTTTACCGAACCCAGCGCCGAATACGATTTTAGCTGCGTGTTTTGCCACGGGAAAGGATGCAATGTGTGCAAGGGGACCGGCTGGATGGAAATTTCCGGCGCCGGAATGGTCCATCCCAATGTATTTGAAGCCGCCGGAATTGATTCCGAAAAATACACCGGTTACGCGTTTGGCATGGGCATCGACCGGATTGCCATGTTAAAATACAATATAAACGACATTCGTCTGTTTTTTGAAAATGACCTTCGATTCTTAAATCAATTTTAGGCAATACAATGAAAATTACATACAACTGGTTAAAAGACTATATCGATTTTGACGAAACACCGCAGGAACTGGCTGACAAACTGACCGCCGCCGGTTTTGAGGTGGAAGAATTGTATCCGCTCGTTAAATCCTTTTCCGGCGTGGTAACCGGATTCGTGGAAAAAGTAGAAAAACATCCCAATGCGGATAAACTTTCCGTTTGTAAGGTTTCCGACGGAACGGAATCGTTCCAGGTGATTTGCGGCGCAGCTAATGTTGCCGAAGGGCAAACCGTGCCTTTTGCGCAAACCGGCGCTGTGCTGCCTGGCGGTTTTAAAATTAAAAAAGCGAAAATCCGCGGGGTTGAATCATTTGGAATGATCTGCTCTAAAGAAGAACTGGGGCTTGAAGCTAAATCCGAAGGTATTTGGGCGCTGGAAACTGCAGAAAAACCAGGATTGGATTTTTATCAGTTGCTTAATAGTAACGCCGATTACGTGTATGATTTTTTTATAACGCCCAACCGTCCCGACTGCCTTAGTATGATTGGAATTGCCCGCGAAGTAGCGGCCTTCACCGGTAATTCTATCAAATATCCAAAACAATCTTTATGCGAGGATAGTACGCAGAATATTTCGGATTTTATTTCTATCCATATTCACGACGAAGAGGGCTGCCCGCGCTATGCCGCCCGCGTGATTAAAAATGTGACCCTTTCCGAAAGCCCGGAATGGATGCAGCGACGTCTCTCTGCGGTTGGTATTCGTCCCATAAACAACATTGTCGATATTACCAATTATGTGCTGATGGAAACGGGACATCCGTTACACGCGTTTGATTTATCCGAAATCAGGGGTTCCGAAATTCATGTGCGTTCCAGCGAACCCAACGAAAAATTTACGACCTTAGACAATAAAGAACGACAGTTGCCGGAGAACACCGTTTTGATCTGTGATAGCGAACGAGCGGTTGCAATCGGCGGAATAATGGGCGGACTCAATTCCGAAGTTTCCGCAAAGACCAAAGATATTTTACTGGAAAGCGCCTATTTCGCTCCGGTACGCATTGCCCGTTCCGGAAAAAAGATGGGGCTTTCCTCCGAAGCCTCACAGCGTTTCGAGCGCGGCGCCGATCGCAATGCGGTTCCTGACGCTTTAAACAGAGCCGCGTATTTAATGGAAAAATTTGCCGGGGGGGTCGTGGTTTCCGGTATTGCGGATGTTTACCCTCAAACCATTGAACCCTACAAAGTAGTGTTTCAACCGGATAAAATTAATCGCCTGCTTGGAACCGATTACAGCAGAGATTTCATTACCGATAAATTGCAGCGTTTGCAGTTAGACGTTTCAGAAAATACGGTAACGGTGCCGACCTTTCGGGTTGATATTAAAAAAGGCGTCGATCTGGCCGAAGAGGTGGGGCGTACGGTTAATTACACCCATCTTCCGGTAAAAGAATTTACCGATATTCACTACGATATGCCCGTATCTTCAGTGGAAAAGAAGTTACGCTACTTTACCCGAAATATGCTGGAACTAAACCTGCGCGAAGCCTTTACCGCCAGTATGATTAAAAAATCCGAAGCGGAACTCTTCCAAAATGGCGGCCATATCACCATTTTAAATCCGATTAGCGACGATATGACCACCATGCGCCCGTCGCTTCTTCCGGGACTGCTGAAAGCCGTAAATTATAATATAAATCGTAATATGAATGATGTCCGCCTGTTCGAAAGCGGCCGCATCTTTACCCATTACCGCCCGGGACAGCTACCGGATCAACCGTACAGTCTGGCCATGGTTCTCACCGGAAAACGGTGGCAGGAGGGCTGGAATGCCAAGGCGGATATGGTTGATTTTTATGATATTAAAGGATATTTGGAGAGTTTCCTGGCAAAAATAGCGCTTGACAATTTTCAATTTATTTTATATGATAAAAGCAGTTACTTATGCGATAAAGAAGCTCTTTCTCTCGAAGTAAAAAATCAGCAGATTGGCGTTTGCGGAAAAATTGCAGCAGATATCTGTACTCGTTTTGGAATCGACCAGCCGGTGTATGCTTTCGAGCTTAATTTAGACCTGATTTCGGACGTCATTCATTTTGAACGGCACTACAAACCGGTTTCGCGGTATCCTTATTCCGAGCGGGATATGGCCTTTATTTTGGATGATTCCATAGCAGCCGATTCGGTATTATCCTTTATCCGCAAAAATGCGGGTAAGTTATTGCATGACTTACAGGTATTTGACGTATTCCGGGGAGGAAATCTTCCGGAAGGAAAGAAGAGCGCCGCTTTTCGTCTGCGTTTTCAGGCGCCGGATCGTACGCTTGGCGATAAGGAAGTGGATAAAATTTTCAGGCGCTTAATACAAATGGTAGAAAAACAGTTTGATGCATCCTTACGGAATTGAGTAAAATCAATTGAGACAATTGGATAAATTAAAAACACTGGTGGAACAATTAATCGAAACCAGCAGGGAAATGCGTTTTAAGGCAGCCCGTCTTGAAAAGGAAAACAACGGGCTAAAATTACAACTGGAACAAATCAGAAACCAGAAACCGGAATCTGTTGACGATACGGGGCTGGCTAATTTGTTAAATGAGAATGAAAGGCTGAAAGTTAAAAACCAAACTGCACGCAACCGGTTAGGTGCCATCGTCACCGAATTGGAGCGGCATATAGAATTAAAAAACATTGGTGTTGACTCTTAAGAAGGAAAAACAATGGCTCCCGGCCAGATTCGCGTAAATATTTTCGGTACGGAATATACACTTCGCGCCGATGAAAACGAAAACTACGTAAAAGAAATTGCGCGGTATCTCGATGAAAAAATGCGAGAAGTGGATAAAAACAGTTCCATTAAATCCTCTTCAAAGATTTCGGTCTTAGCCGCTTTGAATGTAGTGGACGAACTTTTCCAGGAGCGAAAGTATAAAGATAAACTATTAAAACAGCTAAACGAAGAAACTGAAAAGATAAATCATTCTATTGTTGATTTCCTTAACGAATAGATTTATCTTTCTCGTGAAAGCCCTGTATCCAAAACACGGATACTTATAGGACCAACACCATAAAATCAGGGAACTGAACTCTGTGCGGTAAAAACAGGTCTCCGTCTCAAGGCGTCGAGAAAGTTTGAACCGTTCAGGAGGTGCCCATCATGTTTTTAATAAGGTTCTATATCCCGTGTTTTGAATTCAGGGTTTTTTTTCGCCAAAAAAGGAGTGCAAATGTCAGGAATTGGCACAATAATATTAATTACAATCGCCGCTATCGCCTTTATTGCGGGTTGGGTATTAAATTCTTTCCTCGGAAAATCGAGCCTAAACGCCGCTAAAGAACAGGCAAAAGACATCCTTGATGAAGCTCGTGAAGACGCGGATAACGAACGAAAAGAAAAACTAATTGAAGCAGAAGACGAGATTTATCAAAAAAAGCAGGCGCAGGAAGATATTTTTCGTTCCAAACGCAACGAACTGCAACGGGTCGAAAGCGATCTGCTTACCCGAGAGAATAATATCGATAGAAAAGCGGATCTGATTGCTAAAAAAGAGCGCGAAATTATCCTGCAGCAACGGGACATTAAAAACCGCGAAAATCAGGTGCACACCAAACAGGCCCGCTTGGAGCAGCTTTTGGATGAGGAAAATAAACGCCTGGAATCCATTGCCGGTCTTACAAGGGAATCCGCAAGAAAAATTCTGATGGATAATCTGATTGAAAATGCTAAAAAAGAAGCCGCCTCAAATGTCTATAAAATATTGGAAGACGCTCATAAAGAAGCTCAATCCAAAGCAAAAGATGTGATTATTTCCGCCATGGAGCAAACCGCGGCCGATCACGCCGTCGAATCGACGGTTTCCATCGTATCCCTTCCTTCCGATGATATGAAAGGCCGCATTATCGGCCGCGAAGGTCGAAATATTCGATCCTTCGAAATTGTTACCGGAGTCGATGTTATCGTAGATGACACGCCGCAGGCCATTATTTTAAGCGGCTACGATCCGTACCGCCGCGAGCTGGCCCGCCTGACCATGGAAAAGCTGGTGAACGACGGACGAATTCATCCCGGACGTATTGAAGAATCGTATGAAAAAACCGTAAAAGATATGCACGAGTATTTGAGTGAACTTGGTGAACAGGCGCTTGTCGAAACGGGCATACACGGCATTCATCCGGATATTATCAATGTATTGGGGAAACTACGCTTCCGTACCAGCTATGGGCAGAATGTGCTTCAACACAGTAAAGAAGTCGCCGAAATAGCAGGTATCATGGCCTCGGAGCTGGATCTGGATGAAGGCATGGCCAAACGGGCCGGAATTTTACACGACATCGGACGCGGCGTAGAACGGCACTCCGAAGGCAGCCATTGCCAAATCGGTTATGATTATGTTAAAAAATTTGGCGAACCCCCGGTAGTGCTCAATGCTATTCTTGGCCACCATGGCAAGGTTGAAGCTATCTCGCCAATTACCATTCTCGTGCAAATTGCCAATGATATCAGCCGCTCCCGTCCGGGCGCCCGCAGAGATGTCATCGAAAACTTTGTAACCCGGATGAAAAACATGGAAGTGAGCGCCGAATCTTTTGAAGGGGTTAAAGCCGCTTACGCGATTCAGGCGGGTAAAGAGGTGCGGGTAATCGTGGATCATGAAAAAATAGACGATTCTTCCAGCCATCAACTGGCCGCCGATATCGCCCGGAAGATTCAGAGTGAAATTGATTATCCGGGACAAATTAAGGTCGTTGCCATTCGCGAATTCAGAGCCATCGATTTCGCCTAATCCTGAGAGAATATTAAAATGGATGCAAAACTGCTAAAAGGGAAGCCGGTAGCCGAAGCCGTTTACACGCGGGTTTCGAAACAAATCGGTTTTCTGAAGGAACAGGGTGTTTTTCCAAAGCTTAGCGTTATTTTGGTTGGCGAGGATCCCGCTTCGCAGGTGTATGTGCGTCGTAAAGGAAAAGCCTGTGAAAAACTTGGCATTTTATCGGAGACAATTGTTCTGCCTGCCGATAGTTCCGAACAGGCGCTTGTAACCAAAATAGAAGCGTTGAATTCCGATCCTAAAAACCACGGTATTTTAGTGCAACTTCCGCTGCCCGGACACATTGATGAAGATAAAATCATTCGAACAGTATCTCCGCAAAAGGATGTGGATTGTTTTCATCCGCAAAATGTAGGATTGCTCGTCAGCGGAAATCCCTATATGCTGCCCTGTACGCCGGCGGGTATTGTGGAAATGCTGCGGTTTTACAAAATTGAAACCGAAAGCAAGCATGTGGTGGTGGTCGGACGAAGTAATATTGTCGGCAAACCGATGCTAAATCTGCTACTGCAAAAAAACAAATCCGCTAACGCCACGGTAACTATTGTACACAGCCGTACAAAGGAAATCAGCGCGCATATCCGGCGCGCCGATATTGTAATCGCAGCCATCGGCCAGCCGAATTTCATTAAAAAAGAGCAATTAAAAAAGGGAAGTGTGGTCATTGATGTGGGTATTAACCGCATGGACGCGGATAATGAAAAAGGTTATACACTTGTTGGCGATGTGGATTTTGACCAGGTATATGAAACCGTCTCTTATATAACGCCCGTTCCCGGAGGGGTTGGCCCCATGACCATTGCCATGCTGATGCAGAATACGGTTACGGCGGCAGCGGTACAAAATAAAATTCTGCTTTTGGAAGAATAGGGAAACATTTTTAGTTGTACCAAAGTTCTATAAAATAGACATATCATGATGGGAAAAGCCATGATAGACTATTTTGTAATTTTAATGATTGCTATTATTCTGCTTCTGATTGTACAAATTGCCGCTCTTCTGCGCGTTCGCTTTTTGATCAAACAATTAAAAACTGCGCTTAATACCGTAAACAGCCGCTTAGGTATTTTTCAGCTTAAAGCGCCCTACCCAAAGTCATTAATAAAATGCCGCTTTTGTAAATATCGTAATTCTTTTATAAACAGCGTTTCAAATGAACCTTCGGAAATATTTAGTTACCGGTGCACGCTGGACGACAGTCGTGTGGATTTGGACCATTCCTGCAAAAATTTCCAGCCCGAACTCTACTATTTAAAAAGCCATTTATCTCAAAATTCTTCCCGAAAAGGTTGAACCGGATTCTTCGTTTCTGTAAACTTGCCCATGCCGTCAAAATATTTAGAACCGCATAGTATTGCATCCCTCGAACACTTAGAATTACAAGCCCGGCAGGTAGTGGAAGGGTTTATCTCCGGCCTGCATAAGAGCCCTTTTCACGGCTTTAGCGTGGAATTTTCGCAGCACAGACCTTACTTGCCCGGCGACAGCCTGCGCTTTGTAGACTGGAAAGTATACGGGCGCACGGATCGCTATTATATCAAACAGTATGAGCAGGAAACCAACCTGCGTGCGTATATTCTTTTGGACAATTCAAAGTCGATGCAGTTTGGCTCCGGAGCGATGACCAAGTTCCAATATGCATCATCCCTGGCTTCTGCCTTCGCCTACCTGCTTATTCGTCAGAAAGACGCGGCCGGATTGATGCTGTTTGACGATAAAATCCGTAGCGTTCTTCCGCCCCGTTCGGTAGGTTCTTATTTATCCCAAATTTATACGGAAATTGAAAAGGCGGCGCCGGGTAAGGATACAGAAATCAGCGCGGTTCTGCACGAAGCAGCCAAGAAAATTCATCGACGCAGTCTCGTGATTATCATTTCGGATTTGTTGGATGATCCGGCCGAGGTTTTAAAAGGTCTTCGTCATTTTTCGTATGACCAGCACGAAGTCCTGGTTTTTCATTTGCTGGATCCGCGGGAACTGGCCCTGGACTTTTCCGGCGAAATTATTTTTGAAGATTTGGAGAGTAGCGCACGTATAAAAACCCACCCGGCTTTTATTCAGCAGAATTATCAGGAAAAGCTTCGGGAATTTTTGGATTTTTACCGCCTTCAGTGCAGCGATCATCATATTAATTATAATTTAATACAAACCGATATGAATTTTGAAGAGGCGTTAACCCGCTTTTTACTCAAACGAAAAAGGTTATTTTAATGGATTCCGTTAAACTTACGAGCCTTGTTTCCTGCGCCGGCTGAGCAAGCAAAATTAATCCGGAGTTACTGGATAAGATACTTTTAAACCTGGAGCCTCCCCAATCCGAGTCTTTGCTGGCAGGCCACAGCCACAGTGAAGACGCCAGCGTTTATCGCATCAACGCAAACACGGCCATCATCAATACGGTGGACGTATTTACCCCGGTTGTGGACGATCCGTATGAATATGGACAAATAACCGCCGCCAATTCGCTGAGCGATGTGTATGCCATGGGCGGACAGCCGCTCGTGGCCATGAATGTGCTGGCCTTTCATCAGGGGAAGATATCCGCTGCCGCAATTACAAAAATGCTGCAGGGCGCGCAGGATAAGGCAAAGGAGGCCGGCTGCGTTATCTCCGGCGGACATTCCATTCAGGATAGTGAAATAAAATACGGTTTGGCCGTTACCGGCATTGTGCATCCCAAAAGCTTCTGGCGAAACCACACGCCGGAAATCGGAGATGCACTTGTTTTAACCAAACCGCTTGGTACGGGTTGTATGAGCAGCGCTTTAAAGCATGATCGGCTTGCTAAAAACGATTTAACTACCATTACCGAATCCATGAAAACACTAAACCGCATGCCCGCAGAAATTCTACAGGAATCCGCCTTTACCGTTCATGCCTGTACGGATATTACCGGATTCGGATTGGCCGGCCACTTACTGGAAATGATTAATCAAACACCGACTTCGGCACATATCCATCTGGATGCGCTCCCGGTATTTCCGAATGTATTTGATTATCTCGCCGATCCGGCTTTTCTTCCCGGCGGATTTTACGCCAACAAACTCTATAATGAACAATACATTTGTCCGGATGAGAAGATCTCTGATGAAGAAATGAGAATACTGTTCGATCCGCAGACCAGCGGCGGACTGCTGGTTTCGCTTCCTGAAAATCAGGCGGTAGAATTAATCGGCCGTTTAAAAGACAAATACCCGCTTCCTGCCGCTATCATCGGCAACATTGAGGCAGAGCGTACCCATAAAATACGGCTTAGTCTATGATTGATTGCGCGGGCCATAACATGGGTTTTACGGCTGTTTAACGCAACTACCTTTTATGCTTTTATTTATAGGCAATCCTGGTGCGATACTGGCCGCGGGCCGGGGATTGTTAATCAATATCGTATCCGTTGTTCCGGCCAAAAGCGGTTTTCCGTTAAAAAAGAAAAAATCGGCAAAAGCAATGCTTCCAATCCCCAAAAAGCTTTGCTTTAAAAATACTCTGTGTTTAAAAGCGCTTTTTTTTCATAAAGTATTCCTCCCCTAACAAATAAACAGCTAATCAATTGAAGCCCCTATCAAAGGCGAAGCGGGGCAATCCAGCCGGATGAATTTCTGTTTATGCATTTGTACCAGAAATGTGGATAACCGTTCGTAAATAGGCTCTATTTCCGGGCCAAATTCCTTTGCCAGAATTTCTCCGATTCTTTTAACCTTGTTCTTACCATCGGTATTTTTCCAGACAACCGATCCGAGCTTATCCAAATTCACTTTAAAATTTTTATCTTTTAAAAACGAACCGAACATCAACATGCCGACCTTTGATTTGTATTTGGGACGTAAGATAACCACGTTTCCCGTATCTTCTTTTATTTCCCAATCGAATAAACGGCTGGGAATGCATTCCATAATGTCTTCTACTTTTTGCATATCCTTACCCGATTAAAACAAAAGCCGGCAATACACCGCCTTTAATTTTATTCCTTTGTCGCCTTTAGCGGCAGTTTAATTAAAATATAGGCCAATGCAATAAAAACCAGCATTCCGGCAATAGCGCTTGGATTTTGCACGCCAAGCGTATTAACGGCAAAGTTTTTCATCATACTGATTTGCTGTCCCATATACGTGTGCTCAATCCCTGAGAGACGTTCCCCCAGTACGATAAAAGCCAGAATCACCGCCATTAGCGCTTCGCCGGCAATCAGTCCGCTGGAAATCAACACCCCTTTGTTTTCCGCTTTCTTCTTTTCTTCATCAGTGGCATTTCTTTTCTTTAAGATCGTATCAAGAATCCATTTGATAACGCCGCCGACAAAAATAGCGGAGGTGGAATGGAAGGGCAGATACATTCCCACGGCAATGAGCATGGGCGAGGGAGATTCGATAATAATCAGGCCAATAGCAAAAATCATCCCGGCAATAACAAGCGGCCAGGCCATTTCGCCACCCACAATTCCTTTGGCCATCAAAGCCATTAGTCCTGCTTGCGGAGCCGGTAGTTCCGGACTGCCGATATGATACACCTGATCCATGGCAATCATCGGAAAAACGAGTACAAGCGCCGCAATAACCACACCGATGATTTCCGCCAGCTCCATTTTCCACGGCGTTCCGCCGAGGATGTGTCCCACTTTTAAATCCTGCGTCATATCGCCCGCGATTCCCGCAGAGGTACAAACAACCCCGGCAACGCCGAGGACCGCCATTACGCCGTGTTCACCGGTTACGCCAATAATGACCAGCATCACGGCTGCAATCAGCAGGGAACTAAGCGTAAGTCCGCTGATGGGATTATTAGAGCTTCCCACAAGGCCCACTAAATACCCGGCAACCGCGGCAAATAAGAATCCAAG
This sequence comes from Calditrichota bacterium, assembly GCA_024278755.1. GTDB lineage: Bacteria > Calditrichota > Calditrichia > Calditrichales > Calditrichaceae > JANTFQ01. The sequence goes on from JAJRSO010000064.1 coordinate 21,402, forward strand.
GATTAACATGACAATCGTTAAGATAAAGGCGCCCATTATGGACTGCGCGAAATACTGATATAAACCGTAAAGCGGCACTGCGATAATAAGAATGGCAATACCGACCTTTTTTAAATCCAGGTCAACTTCGAGACGGGAAATCTTGGCGTGTTTTTCCTCTTTGGCGCGAAGGTCTTTAATTGCCTTGCCAATGCCTGCAAACAGCGAATCTTTTAAATTATACAGGGTATAAAAAGCGGCTACAATCATCGTGCCTACGGCGAAGGGACGAATTTGCTTAAACCAGACTTCGTCGGCCACATCCATCCAGGTATGCCCGTTTCCCACCAAATCGGCCAGAGCCGGATTCATAAAGACGCCGAGCGGTACAAAAACCAGCCAGCCTAAAACAGCGCCTGCAAAAAGAACGGCCGAAACCCGCATGCCGACAATAAATCCGACTCCCGCCAAAGCAGGGGAGGCGGCCGGACTTTCGGCTAAAAAACCGCCGCCAAAATTCGTGGAATGCCCCAGCATAATAATTTTTGATTTTGCAAGGGTAAAATAGGTACGGGCATGGTCTGCAATAATATGAATTCCGTTGGAATTTTTAACAATTTCCCAAAGCGCGGCCAGTCCCATGCTGACAAATACGATTCCCGCGCCGGTTTGTCCGCCCTGACCGGCTTTTACAATTTCTGCGGCCGCCACACTTTCGGGAAAGGGAAGGTCCGCTTCTTCGACCATGCTTCTCCTTAAAACGGTGACGAACAGCACGCCGAGCACACCGCCAATGAGCATAATCAGCGTACTTTCAAGATAGTGCAGTTCTTCCCAAACCCCGCTTATTACAAAAGCGGGGATGGTAAAAATGGCGCCGGCAACCAACGCTTCACCCACAGAAGCGGTTGTCCGTGCGATATTTTCTTCCAGTATATTTCCTTTTAAAGCGCGCAGAGCAGCCATCGCCACCACCGCCGCGGGAAAGGTCGCCGCCACCGTTAAACCGGCCTTCATTCCCAGATAAGCATTTGCAGCTCCCAGAACCACCGCCATCAGCACACCAAGCCCAACCGCTTTAAAGGTTAATTCCTTCAACTCGGATTCAGCAGGAATAAAAGGTTTAAATTCTTCTTTTTTCATCCATAAACCTCGTTCTTTGATTTTACATAACTTTAGTTAAAATAAAGGATAAAATTACTTTAATGCCCCGATAGTGTCAAGAAAGATTCATTATTTACTTGCATTTAAAGTTTTCATTTAACAAATTTGAAGTATGCCGTCAAAAAAAACATATAAGGACCGTTTAACTTACAGTATCGGACAGGTAGCGGCGCATACCTCTTTGCCGCAATCGGTATTACGTTACTGGGAAACGGTTTTCCCGCACCTGAACCCGGCCAAATCACCCGGTGGCAGCCGACAGTATTCCGATACGGATATCTCAATCATCCAGCGTATTAAAGAACTTCTTTATGAAAACGGATTTACAATAAAGGGCGCTAATATTCAAATGGAAAAAGAGTTTGGCGCCTGGCAATCCCGGACAAGCCAATCCTTGGCAGAGAAGGGAGAGCCTTCCGTAGCAAGTTCCGTTTCTTCCGATTTGATGATCCCTGATATTCAAAACTTACAGCAACGTTTAAAGCAAATTATCCGCATCCTCGAAGATTAATTTTTAAACTGTTTTTCAAATACCGTAGCAGTCTATTGCATTGAACCAAATTGTTATTTAAATTCAAAGATGTTCGGAGCGTGGCGCAGTCCGGAAGCGCACTTGAATGGGGTTCAAGGGGTCGCTGGTTCAAATCCAGTCGCTCCGACAGTAAAAGGGATTGAGCGAAATCAATCCCTTTTTTTATTTATATTCTAAATTTCCAAAGTAAAAATTTGGGAAATTCCAAATAATAAATAAGCGTCGCTTAACGTTATTACTCAAAAGAGTCGATGTGGAGATGACGCTTAAACTAATGTTTCTTGGTATTTATTTGGTTTTTATGATTTCCCTTTAGAGGTTTGGGTATAAATGACAACCAGAATTGAGCGATTCTTTGGTTGCCATTGCGAGCGAAGCGAACGTGACGTTCTACAGTAAGATTGCCGCTCCCGATGCTTCGGGATCGCAAGGACAGGTTAAATAGAAATTATCGCTCCATTCAGGTAATAGTTTTCGCCTTAGCGAAGAACACAGTTTAAATCATAGCGCCGGACTTTTAACCAAACTGCAAACTTATGCTTAAATACGAAATCCTTATTCCCGCATATAATTCTGCAGAAAGCCTCCAAATACTTTTGCAGGAAATTCATTCTCTTGAAAATCTGCCGCAAAGGATTATCGTTGTAGATGACGGTTCCACAGACCAAACGTCTGCCGCTGCCCGCAAGGGCAACGCTTTTGTTCTGCGTAATGTACAAAATATGGGGAAAGGCTACAGCCTGCGCAGGGGATTTAAATACTTTCTTTCTGAGGGGACTTGTCCCTACCTGCTCTGTCTTGACGCCGATTTACACCACCCTGTTAGTTCAATTCCCGATTTTTTAAAAGTCGCGGAGCGCGATGCATCATCCGTTATTATTGGAAACCGGGCCATGTCCTGGAAAGAGATGCCGTTTTTGCGCGTTATTTCCAACCGTACCACATCGGCTTTGTTAACGAAGCTAACCGGACAGACAATTAAAGACAGCCAATGTGGCTTCCGGTTAATC
>JAJRSO010000065.1 GCA_024278755.1 Calditrichota bacterium
AAAGAGCCGGTTATCCATTTTTTAACTATAAACGGTATACCCGGAACGGTTCTTTTCATTTAAAATCTGAAATTCAAAATTTAGCATTTAAACGCGGTGTACGGGATTGCTTCGTCGCTGCGCTCCTCGCAAAGACGGTGCTTTTTATTTTAGCAAAACCAGCTTAATCACCCGGTTTTCACGCCCGAAGCGCAGGCGGCATACGTAAACTCCGGAACTAAAATTACCGTCTGGCTCCCAAACCGCTTCAGCGCTGCCGGCGCTTAGCTCTTTATCCGCAAGTACTTTTACCAGCCTGCCCTGAATATCAAAAATATCTATTTTTACCCGAACCGGCTGCTTATAATCCGAAGAAACGCTGTATTTGATTTTAACGGATTCTTTAAACGGATTTGGAACGGCGGAAAGCGTTGTATACGCTTCCGGCTTTTCGGAAAGAGGAATATCGGGCGCGCTAAAATATTCGGAAACCGTATTAAACAACTCCTGCGCGCTGGCGCTGTTTTCTAACAACTCAAAGGGAAATCCGGCAAAAATTAGTTTGGCCGGCTGTTCGGAATTACCAAAGGTATTATAAAATGAAATGCCGGCGCTGCTGTCATTTTGATAAATAAAAAACGGCGCTGCTCCATCCAGACCGGTTAAAACATCACAAGCCGGAGTTTTGTCGTACGGTGCACTAACTTCATTCCGGTTGATCTTTGCGCTATCGAACACAATTAAAGAGACAGATGAGTCCGAAAGCAGAGCGGCTTTAAGATATTCTGCCGCAAAAGAGGTCTGCCCGTCTTCCATTAGACCGCGCATAATTGCGGAGCCGCATAAAAACAAATTCCCGCCATTTTCCAGGTAAGCCGCAAGCGCTTCCCGCTCCTTCGCCGAAAGGCCTAAATTATCTCCTTTAAAATACAGCACATTTGGATAATCAATTAAATCAACAAGGCCCTGCTCGAGCGCTTCGGCAGAACAACTGATAAATGTTTCATCCTGCTCCAGTAAAAATTCCGCATAGCGAGAAACAAAATCGTGGCGCATATTTTTCCAGTAACCGTCCGTTCGGCTGAAACCGTCCACAATTAAAAAGCGGCTACCGTCCGCTCCGGGTTTATTAACGTAGGTATTTGAAAATTCCGACTCGTTTGTTCGGGCCGCGTCATCATACACACGCAGCCGTATGTAAAACGGGTAGGAATAATTAAACCCGTTTCCGGAATAGCCGGTGTCCTGCGCGGCAATTGCCGAAGAAACGGAACTGTGCCGATTAAAATTAACGCCGTCAAAGGAAAAGTAAAATTCATATCCGGCAATATCCGCGGCGCTGTTTTTTTTCCAGTACAACTGAAAAGAACCGTCGGCCTGACCGTCAAACAGTTTAATCTCCGGTTTGTCCGGCGCAATATTATCTTCTTCCGCTATCTCAATGCTTTTCCAGAATTCCGTGCGGTTTCCACGGGTGTCTTCGGTATAAATTTTTATTTTGTACTTCCCGGGCGAATAAGCGGCGGTATTCAGATAATTGTTCTGCTGTACCTGATTTGTGAGAATATAATAGTAAGTGGATAAATCGCTGCCATCAAAAAAGACATTCCGGACATAGGAATTGGAAGGGCGCACATCAAATTTATATGGGGTATAGCGCGCGCTTTGCGCTTCCGTTCCGCTGGAATCGTAAACCTGGTAGCCGGCCAGATAAATTCCGTTATTCGATCCGTAGGCGCCATTGTCCGTTTTATCGTACAAACGCACCACCATATCCACCTTTCCGCTTATCTTGCTGCCGGGGAAAGCGGTTTTCGTACCGTCAATGTAAAATTTTAGCGAGGCGACCGTCGGCAAATAGGGATCCGCAAAGGGGGCAATTCCGTCTGCGCGCAGCGGATTGATATAATCCGGATAGTAGCCGTCGATCAAATGCACATGGTTGGCGTAATTGGTATGGCCGACCAATTGTCCCTTCTGCACATAGTCGTTCACATCCAGTTCCGCCAGCGGCGTTACGTGCAGGTAATTGTAACGTCCCACCCGAATCCAGGCCGAATAACCCTCTCGGGTGATACTGACAACACTTCCTGCTTCGATGGCATAAACGTTTCCGCCGGAGGAAAGTGGAATATCGATGGCATTGTGAAAATGGTCGATTTGAACCGTACCGTCGGAAGAGGGCCGGTTTTCACAAAAAGTAGCGCTCACAAAATGTTGCGTATCAAATGGTTTGATAGGCCACTGGTATCCAGCCGTGGTCATTTCAACAAACAAGATTAGCAGAATACCTGTTCGCATAAGATTTTTCACTTGTCACCGTCCATTCCGGGGACAAGATAAACCCCGTATCTGCCGCCAAGTTTCCATTTCCCTTTTCGTGTTTTTCTAATATTTCCCGGAATAAATTCCGCTTCCGGAATAACGGTTTTTTCGATTTCATATTTAAAGCAGTCGGTTTGATAGAGATGCGTATCGTGATAAAACAATTTTCCGTCAACGTATTCCGGCCGGCCTGAGATTAGTCCCACACGATTCTTTTTTGTTAAAACAACCGAATCAAAAATCCGTTCCGTTTCCTTTAGTTCCCATAAAACCTGTCCGGTCTTTATATTTATGAAATGAGTTTTGTTTTTTCCCATTAGCAGAAGGTGATTTGTATCGACAAACAGTGCTTTACGGAATTGAAAGTTCGTTTCGCGTAAAACGTTTTGTGTGCTATCCAAAATCAGCGTACGTATCTGTCTTTTTTTTTCGTTTCTGTTTCCGGAAGAAACCAGTGTTAACACACCGCGGCTACCGTCCCTGCTCACATCCATTTTCAGCATTTTTGCGTTTGTAAAAAGCCGTTCTTTTAAAAGCGCTCCCTGCGCCGAAACAGTATAGAGCCTTGTTTCCCAGCGGGGATCGCCTTCTTTAGACGGCTGACTTATGGCCGCAGTAACCGCTCCGTTTTTAGCATTCAGCGCTAGGGTATAGGTATTTTCGTAGGTAAAAACGGGATCCGTTTTTAGAATCCGCTGCCAGAGCAATTCCCCGGAAAAATTCCGGACGCTGAGGCGTCCGCTTTGAACGAAACTTATTATACGTTCTCCCGAAGAATTGATTATTATTATTGGCAGAGGCTGATCCCTATCCCAGCGACGCGAAAATTCTGATAAAACTTCTCCGGAAGGCAGATGCAGGCGGTATTTAATTTCACCCTCCGCAAGATTTTGAACGATAAAAAAACCGCTGTATGAATCCTGAATTAAAAGCGCCCGCGCTTTTAGCGCAACCGGTTGGTCGAACTGAAGTTGATGATCCCTAAAAGGGATGGATTCCTTCCCCAACAGCCAGAACGAAACCGGTTGAGAACGTTGCATCGTTTTACGATAGTGTGTCCCCTCATTTACATTGGCGAAAAGCGAAATGGTAAGCGCTAAAAACAGAATTATTTTAACCATGATTTTCTTCCGAATATTTGTGTAAAGCAAGTTCTGTTCCGTTAAAACAGGCGTAGGTAAAATGGCCCAGCCAGTCGCCAAGATTTAGGTAAATATGTTCACCCTTTTTGTGCGTTAGGGGATTGTGACGGTGCCCCATTAAAACATAATCAAAACCCTGTTCAAATTTTTCTTCGGCAAATTTAATATAATCCGATTCATCGCGAGTATCGTTCATCTGATTGGTGTACTTGCGGCTGGAACCTGAAATGAACCGGGCTAATGGAATTCCCAGATCGGGATGCAGCCAGCGAAATATTTTTTGATTAAACCGGCTGCGTAAAATACGCCGTAATACACGGTAACTATTGTCTTCCCTGGCCAGGCCGTCGCCATGGAACAGGAAAAACGTTTTGCCGCCTAACTCGAAATTCATTTCTTCGGGCCAGGTTTTTATTCCCATCGTTTGATCAAAAAAAGTCCCCAGGGCAAAATCATGATTTCCGGCCAAATAGTGTATTTCCACACCCCGATCAACGAGTTTTTTTAATTCGTAGAGGAGGGTAAAATGTCCCTTTGGTATGGCGTATTTATATTCAAACCAAAAATCAAAAAAGTCCCCGACGATATACAGATGAGAGGCTTGTTGTTCAATGGATTTAAAAAAGGAACGTATTTTTTGATGCTTTTGATCTTCCCAGTCGCCGGCTTTGCAGGATAAATGGGCGTCGGATATGAAATAGGCATTGATCATAGGGAGCTCTGTTATTAATACAGAGATGAAAATAATCATTTATAAATTTTAAAGCAATTTTAGCTGTTTATAAAGACTGAATTACAACTTTTATACCGGCTGTTTCTTTGGGATTGCTTCGTCTCGGTTTTCGGGACTCGCAAAGACGGTTTGGACGGTCATTCCGATGACGTCCGGAAGGACAAAGAAGAATCCCTTGATAATTTCGTTAATGCTTTCGCAACGTGGATTCTTCTTCCGGAAAGACGATGTAAAAAGGATCTGCCTTGTTCTGACATTAGAAACCAAAAAGAAGCTTCGTGCCGGTGTGAGCGCTTTATTGTTTGACAAAATTATTCAGGAGGCGTAACATTCAAAAGGGTATGTAAAAACTACAGGGGTATTATGAAAAAAGCACTGGTTCTCTTAGCGTCCGGTTTCGAAGAAATTGAGGCGGTTACCATTATCGATATTCTGCGCCGGGGAGAAGTTGAGGTTACCACCGCCGGATTGGAAAAGGATTTAATTTTAGGTTCTCATGATATTTATTTGAAAGCAGATGTTTATTACAAAGATATCCGGGAAGAAGATTTTGATATTTTAATTCTTCCGGGCGGCCTGCCGGGCAGTACGAATTTAAAAAAAGACCCGCTGGTTTTAAGCTGGATTAAAAAACGGTTTAAGGCGGGAAACGCTCTTGCGGCTATTTGTGCCGCGCCCACTGTTTTTCATGAGGCCGGTATTGCGCGGGGATTAAAGATTACCAGTTATCCCAGTGAAGCGTCGGTTTTTTCCGAGAGTATTTATAAAACCGATTCGGTCGTGAAAGATAAAAATGTAATGACCAGCCGGGGCGTAGGTACGGCCATCGAATTCGCCCTGAAGCTGGTGGCGGAATTAAATAGTTCCGAAGCGGCGGCCGCTGTCAGGGAGAAAATTCTATATCACCCTGTTGACTCTTAGGGCTCTCTTTCGTTATATCGGAATAAATTCATGGCGCGGATTTTCACAGATAAACACGGATGTCATTACGATACCCGAGAATCGGGGAAAAGCAATTTTCCCGGGATCGGCGCTTTTCAAATGCTCTTTGCGAAAACAGTTTTTTAGAACAACGATGCCTTTATGTGGTTCCACATTTGTCGGGAAGAAAGTAGTCCGATCAAAATTGCAGTACTAAGGGCATCATTATTTCCATAAAACGTCCTTTTACCTCAGTGATTTCTTTTTTCGTTTGTATTTCGCTTAATGGTTTTATTTTATAAGGATACTGTCTTTTTGCAGCGATTTAATAAAAATATAGGGGCGTATTTTTTGCAGCGTTTTGGAACCAATACGTTTTACTTTTGTTAGTTCTTCCGGTTTATTGAATCGACCGTGTTCCGTACGGTAGTCAATAATCCATTGTGCTGTTTTGGGCCCGACTCCGGGAAGCGTCTCTAATTCTTTTAATCCGGCCGTATTGATATCAATCGAATGCTGTTTGAGTGTTTTTTTGTCTGTCTTTTTCTTCGGAATCAGTTTTATTCTTTTTTCCTTTTCAGGATAAACTGCTGTTTGTGCCGCTTTTTTCCGTATCATTTTTAACGTGTCTACCGACAACGCTTTAAACAGGCTGTCCTGCAGAGAATAATCATACTGGCGGCTTTTTATTTTATGCGGCAAAAAGAACTGAACCAAGGCTCCTGCCGCCAAAATTACCACCAACAGCAGCAGGGCCTTTTGTTCTTTGGAAGTTAAGCGGATCATTTAAAACCCACGGTTTATAAATTTAGCGCTTCCTTAAATTTTTCAAAAATACTGTGGTGTCCATCCTTTTTGGGGTGCATATTTTCAAATTCGTCCAATTCGTGCAGTTTTTGTTTTTCTACCGCCGATAATCTTGTCGGAACATAGACCTGTATCTGAATTAGTTGATCGCCCATTCCCGCGCCCCGCAGCCGGGGAATACCTTTTCCGCGCATGCGTAGCAGAGTCCCGGATTGCGTACCCGGCGCAATGTTTAACTTTGCCTTTCCCGTTAATGTGGGAATTTCTACCGTGGCGCCAAGCGCCGCCTTCGGAAAACTAATCGGCAACACCATTAGCACATTTTCGCCGCGCCGTTCGAATATTTTATGTTTTACTTCTTCAATATGGACGATTAAATCTCCTGCGGGGCCGCCGCGCAGTCCCATGTTTCCCTCTCCGTGCAGGGGAATATAATTTCCATTGGCCACACCGGCCGGCACATTGATTTCAATTGTTTTACTGCCGGTCACCCGACCCTCGCCTCCGCAGGCGCGGCAGGGATTTTCAATTATCTGCCCTTCGCCGTGGCAGCGGTGACAGGCGGTTACATTGATCATTTGTCCGAAAAGAGATTGCGATACCTGACGCAGTTCCCCGCTTCCGTGGCAAACCGGGCAGGAGGTCGTGCGGCTGTATTTAGCCGATCCCGTTCCGTTACATTCCGAACAACTAATCTTTTTCTTAACTTTAATTTTTTTAGTAACGCCTGTGGCGATTTCTTCCAGCGTCAGTTTCAGTTTTACCTGCAGATCGCTTCCTTTGCGGGAGGAAGATCTCCTGCGGCCGCCACCGCCGCCGCCGAAAATATCGCCAAAGCCGAAGCCTTGTTCCATAAACTGGCGCAGCGCGTCGGAAATATCAAAGCCACCGCCCATGCCAAAGCCTTCAAAGCCGCCGCCCATCCCCGGCCCGTCATGTCCGAACCGATCGTATTTTTGACGTTTTTGGTCATCCGATAAAATGGCATACGCTTCCGCCACTTCTTTAAATTTCGCCTCGGCCTCTTTGTCTCCGGCGTTTTTATCCGGATGATATTTAATGGCCAGTTTTCGGTAGGCTTTCTTTATTTCGTCTGCCGTGGCGTTGCGATCCACGCCCAACACTTCGTAAAAATCTCTTTTTGCCATGCTCTTCCTTATTTTGCCACTAATACCTGCGCGTGGCGAATCACTTTATCGTTTAGTAAATATCCCTTTAAATGTTCGCTGATAATAAAACCGCTTTCCACGTCGTCGCTATCGGCCTGCATTAGCGCCTGATGTTTTTCGGCGTCAAATTCCTGCCCAACCGATTCCATCGTCTTTAATCCTTTTTTCTCCAGAACATCCATAATTTTTTTATGAATCAGGGCAACGCCGTCTTTAAGAGAAGCGCTGTTGGTATCATCGTCCGCGTGTTCCAGAAAACGGTCAAAATCATCGATTGCCGGCAGCAGGTCGATAATCAGGCCTTCGTTTGCATTTTGCAGATGGTTTAAAAATTCTTTTTCGGTACGGCGCTTATAATTCTCAAACTCGGCCATTTTGCGCAGGAGCTGGTCTTTCAGCTGGCCGCGCTCTTCTTCCAAGGCGCTAATTTTCTTTTCCAGCGCTGCAATTTTTTTATTTTCTTTGCTTTTTTCGGAAGCGGCTTTTTTCTTTTTCTTAGGCTTTTCCGGAGCCTCTTTCTCCATTTTTGCTGCTTTTGATTTATCTTCTGTCATCGCTTGTCTTTCTATATTTATAATGTAACTTTTAACTTTTTTTCGGATAAAATCGATCCGTAAATTTTACAGATATTCCCTAATACTGTCAAGTTTCAGTGTAGGAAATCGGGGATTCCTTAAAACCGGTACGAATCCTTTAAGGCGCCACACTCATAAATAAATCCGGGCTTTAAATTAGATTGAAAGCCGGGTAAAAAGTTACACCGCCCCCCCCGCGAAAGTACCGTTTTAAATCCTATCCAGATAGCGGGACAGACTCAAGGCGCTGGAGACCATTCCAATGACAATGCCGGCGCCAATCAATATAAAATAGAGATTATCCTGCATCACCAGCGAATGAAACAACAAACGGCGGATGGCGCTGACTGAAAGAGAGAGCAAACCGCCGGCAAACAGAGCGCCCAGCAAACCTTGCACAAAACCTTCAATGAGAAAGGGGCGTTTTATAAAAGAAGCTGTGGCGCCGGTGAGCCCCATTATTTCGATAATATCTCGCCGTGCGAAAATGGTAAGACGGATGGTATTATAAAGCAGAATCACGGCAATGAAAAGAAGAATCGCGCCGAAACCGCCAAGAATAATATATATCCAGGTCACATAGTAGTCGATTAGGCGCAGCAGTTCTTTTTCGTACACCACATCGCTAACGCCCTCAATACGGCCGATTTGCAGTACTATTTTTTGCACCGCCGCAGATGTTTGGAATCCGGACTTAAGTTTTACCCGGCAGGAAGGCGGCAGGGGATTAGAATCCAGCACATCATAAATATTCCGTCCGAATTCTTTTTCGAAACGGGCCGCGGCGTCTTTTTTAGAAATATAAACCACACTACCGGCGCCCGGAATTTTTTGCACTTGTGCCGTTAAAGCCTTTGCTTTGGCGTTGCTTACATCGTTTTCAAAAAAGACTTCCAGTTCCATTTGAGAACGTTTTTCGCCGATCCAGCGGTTAACATTTATGGAAAAAAGAATGAAATAGCCGGCTAACAATAGGGCCAGCGCCAGCGAAGTAATGGTAATCACGCTAGCCAGGCGCGCCCGTTTAAATCCCAAAAGACCCTCTTTTACGGAAAACCAGAAATTTCTCACCGTCCCACCCGGCCTTCTTTAATTTCGATAATGCGGTGCGGAAAGGCAGAAATTAATTCGTTATCGTGTGTAGCCATTAAAACAGCCGTACCGCTTTGATTGATCTTTTGCAGAATTTCCATTATTTCCAGCGAATTATCGGAATCCAGATTTCCGGTCGGTTCGTCGGCCAGCACGGCAATGGGATTGTTCACCACGGCCCGGGCGATGGCCGCGCGCTGCTGTTCGCCTCCGGAGAGTTCATCCGGATAATGATTTCGTTTATGACTCAGATTCACATCGGTTAACACCCGCAGAACGCGCCGTTTAATTTCTTTTCCGGGCATACCGATAACGCGCAGCGCAAAGGCCGTATTGTCAAATATATTGCGATCCGGCAGTAGTTTAAAATCCTGAAACACAACCCCAAGCTGGCGGCGCAGGTAGGGAATTTCCTTATCCTTTATTTTTGCCGAGCTGTAGCGTTCGATAATTACAGTGCCGCGATCGGGAAACAAATCCATATACAGTAAACGTAAAACGGTCGATTTCCCCGCGCCGCTGGCCCCGGTCAGGTAAACAAATTCGCCTTTTAAAATACGAAAAGAGACATCCCGGAGGATTGTTTTTTTATCGATGTTTAGGTCTACATTATAAAATTCTATCATCGCCGTTACTATGTTGTTTTAAGAGATAAATGTAGTTTGTACGTTTATGTGAGTCAAAATTTTGTTCCGTAAGATTTACGGCAAATAAAATGCGCCCGTTCGGATTTCCGCCTGGCAGGACGCTGCGTGTAATCCGCATAAACGGCTTCCAGTTTTAGCGGACTGCTTTTTACCAATCGCGTCCATTCTTTTATTTTTCGAATCTTTTGAACATGCAGCTCTTCGCAGGTTTTATCCTCCAGATGCATGGTAAATTCATTGTACTGAATCTGCTCGGCCGCATCGTACCAGCTTCTGCGATCATACCCGGTTGTCTCATCAAAGTATTGTGTTTCCTGAAAGTCCTTAAAGGCCGTATTGCAAATATAAGGGGTTACAGCGTCAAAAATCAAAAGCCCCCCCGGTTTTAAAATCCGGTTTGCTTCCAAAAGAAAGAGGCACACCTGCGCTTCGTCAAGCAGATAGTTTACGGAGTCATACAGGGCCACGGCAATATTAAAGGAGGCCTCCCGAAAAGGAAGCGCCGTAAAATCGCTGCAACAGAAGCCTCGTATCCCGGCGATGTTTTTAGCCGCCGCCTGGCGCAGCATGGAAACAGACAAATCACAACCGGTAAATGCCGTATTTTTTAAATCCAGATTTTTTAACAGGCTGCCGGTTCCACAAGAGAGATCAATAACGCTTTGCGGCGGATGTTCCGTCGACAGAAGTTTTTCAATGTAATTCGCCCACTGCTTGTAATTAACATGTTCCATTACCTCGTCGTACATTTCCGCCAGGAAATCGTAGGGCTCCGCTGTTTTATGCATTACGTTTGTATTCATCACTATAGTAAAACAATCCGCCGGATTGCTGGCTTTCGATACGGCGGTTCCGATTAGGGATTGTTCTTATTTTTATTCTTAATAAAATTGTTTAAAAATCGTTTCTGTGTTAATTTCGTGTTTTTTACTGATAAATAAAAGTGGTAATCAAAATGCTTGGATTTTTAAATTCCTTTGTTCTGCCTGCTCTGGCCGCGGCCGCGGTGCCGTTGATTATTCACTTTTTTTACCGGCGCCGCAGTAAAACCGTTTTATTCAGTTCTATCCGTTTCTTAAAACTTCTGGAAAGCAAACGTATCAAACATTTGCGTATTTATCAGTTGTTGCTGGTACTGATTCGAATGTTGTTTATCCTTGCGCTTGTCGCCGCTTTTGCTCGTCCGGTTATTAAATCCGTTTTTTTTACAAACCGTTCCGCCAATACAACCGCCGTTATTTTGCTAGACGATTCGTACAGCATGCAAACCATTACACCGACTTCCGATTATTTTCAGGAAGCCAAACGTTCACTTAAAACTATTTTAAAAACGTTTGGCAAAGATGACAAGGTTTATTTACTGTTAACCTCCCGGAAAATGGATTCGCCGCAGCTTTTAAATACGGATTTACCCAAAGATATTAATTCATTAAATCCCGGCTATTCCGCTCAAAATTTAAAAACGGCTTTCGCCGAGGCTTTTCGCCTCTTTAAAAAACATATCAATTTTAATCGGGAATTGTATTTAATCAGCGATTTGCGTATAAACGAAACCCTGTTTCCCGATTCTCTAACAAAAAAACTAACCGCCGGACAAATACAATTCTTTCTGCTTAATCCGGCAAAAGACCATTCTTTTGCAAATATTGCCATCGATACCGTCGACATAAAAAACCAGATAATCGAACAAAATAAACCGTTTTTTCTTTCCGCCCGTCTGCAAAATCACAATGCAACAGAAGCGCAGGAAACGCGCATTCATCTGTTTAACGGCCAAAAACGGCTGGCTATGAAGTCCGTTACCATTCCCGCCGGCGCTTCAGCAGAGGTTTCTTTTTCTGTTTTACCGGAACACGCCGGACCGCTGGCCTTACATTTGGAAATAGACAGCGATGATTTGGCGGCGGACAATTTTTATTATTTTAATGTTTCCGTCGCCGGTAAACTGCGGCTCCTTTACGTGGGAGAGCCGGCAGCGGGGCCTCTGAGCGCCGCGCTAACGACCCTTCGCGAACAAAGTTCGCTGCAAATAACTGCCCTGCCGTTTGCCCGGCTTAAACATATCAATTTAAATACTTTTAACGCTGTTTTACTCTATGACCCGCCGATGCCGGACAATGGCATTTTATATCGGTTAAAACAATTTAATCAATCCGGGCATTCCCTGCTTTTCCTGCCAGGGGACAAAACAACTCCGCTTATTTTAAATACCTTTTTACATTCTTTAAGCGGCCAAAAGCCTTTTTCTATACTGAAATCTGTTCCCGGAGGAGAGGGATATTTTTCCACGCAAAAAGGATTTGAACATAATGATCTGTTCCGGCCGTTTTTTAAAAAACCAAAAAACAATCTGGCGGCTCCGGAAATTTTTCGCTTTTATCCGCTGCGTCCTGCCGGCGCTTCCTTAATCCTTTTGCAGAACGGGTTTCCTCTGCTTACGTTTTATAAAGGAAAAACAAATGCGGCCCGGGTTTATATTTTCTCTTCGGCGCTGGATTTAGAATGGAATACTCTGCCCCTGCAGGGCTTTTTTGTTCCACTTTTACAGCGTCTGTTTTATCAGGCCGGACTAACGGCCGAACCCGCAGTAACGGGACAAACGGATCGTCCCCTTGTTTTGCACTTCCCCGGTTTTGGTTTGCGCGACCGCTTTATGTTAAAACAGCCTTCGGGTGAAACCCTGCCTTTAAATCCCTCGGTGGAAACGAACGGGATAGTTCTCTCCGTTAAGGCGCCGCTTGCGCCGGGGCAATATCAACTGTTAAAAAACGGACAGCCGGTGAAACTTTTTTCCATTAATGTTTCGGCCAATGAATTACAAGAGCCATATTATCAATTTGATACATGGGAACAGACCATTTCCGAATTGAAAAACGATCAAACACTTTTGGAAAGAATTAAGCAAACCCGGCACGGATACGAACTCTGGCCGTTTTTTACCGGCATTGCATTTTTACTTCTTTTACTGGAAATTTTGCTTATTAAACGAATCGAAGGAAACAACGAAAGGACCTCGGCTTGAACCAGCTTACCCAACAGGTATTAGACGGGCATACGCGCGCCATTGCCCGCGCCATCAGTTATGTCGAAAACAATCATCCCGAAAAAGAAAACTTGATTGACAGCCTCTATGCGCACGGGGGTAATGCCGTTGTCTGGGGATTAACCGGCCCTCCCGGATCCGGGAAAAGCAGTTTGCTAAATTTAATCCTCCGTAAAGAACGGGACAAGGGTAAAAAGATTGCCGTTGTGGCCGTTGATCCCAGCTCTCCCTTTTCGGGCGGCGCGGTGTTGGGCGATCGGCTGCGCATGCAAAAACACGCGGTTGATCCGGGTGTTTTTATCCGTTCCATGGCTTCGCGCGGTCACCTTGGCGGAGTGTCGGGCGCTGCCGGAGATGTTATAAAAATACTGGATGCCGCCGGGTTTGATCTTATCATTATCGAAACCATTGGCGTAGGACAAACGGAAATTGATATTGTGGAAATGGCCGACATCGTTCTGCTGGTGCTCGTCCCCGGCCTAGGCGATGAAATCCAGGCCCTAAAAGCCGGAGTGATGGAAATCGGCGATGTGTTTATCGTTAATAAAAGCGACCGGGACGACGCGGCCAAAGTACGGGCGGAGATTGAATATGTGCTGCATATGAAAACCCCGTCCGAGTTAGATGTTCCCAACCCCGTTGTGATGACTTCCGCCCTTGAAAACAGGGGAATTGACGATTTGCTTGTGCAGATTGAACAGTACTTAGCCGCCATTTCGCAAAACGGATTATTAGAACAAAAACGCAAACAACGCATTGCCCGCGAGTTAAAAATTATAATCTCCGCTAAGGTGCGCGGCCGGGTATACCGGCAATTAAAGTTGGACGAACGAATTCAGAACTGGGCCGACGCTGCGTACAACAAAGAGGTAAAACCCTATACTTTTATTAATAGAAAATTGGAGGATCTGTTTAAATAGATCCATATAAGAGGTGGTTTCGGCCCTTGATTTTAAATGATGTCCCTCCCATATTAAACACCGATACTATTTAACGGAATACTATGATAGAATCTCCCGATCCCTATTTTAAAAATATGCCCGAACGCTGCATTCTTGCCGCCGTCATTTTGCCGGCTCAATCTAAATGGCAGGTTCAGGATCATCTCGACGAACTGAAAGAATTAGCCATAACCAGCGAGGCGGATGTCATTTCTTTTTTTACGCAGGAACGCAGCCGGCCCGATTCCGCCTATTTTATGGGAAAGGGTAAAATTGAAGAAATAAAGGAATTCATTGACGAAAATGATATTTCCCTGGTTATTTTTGACGATGAATTAACCCCGGCTCAAACTCGCAACCTGGAACGTGTTTTTGAAATTAAAGTCATCGACCGGGCCGCGCTTATTTTGGATATCTTTGCCCGGCACGCCCGCAGCCGCGAGGCCCGCGTGCAGGTGGAACTTGCTCAGCTAAATTATCTACTGCCCCGCTTAACCCGGCAATGGCAGCATCTTTCACGTCAGGTGGGCGGGATTGGCACCAAAGGCCCCGGCGAAACCCAGCTAGAGACAGACCGCCGTCTGGTGCGCACACGCATCGGGAAACTTAAAGTTAAATTAAAGCAGATTGGCGGGCAGAAAAAAACACAGCGCCGCCAGCGTTCAAAGTATTTTAGAGCCGCCATTATCGGCTACACCAATGCCGGAAAATCGACCCTTCTCAAAAGTCTGACAGACGCCGATGTATTAATTGAAGATCAACTCTTTGCCACTCTCGATACAACGGTTAAGCGTTTGCAGATAAGTTCGTCCAGCCAGATTTTAATCAGCGATACGGTTGGATTTATCCGTAAACTTCCCCATCATCTCGTAGCGTCTTTTCGTACCACCTTATCCGAAACCCTGGAAGCGGATCTATTGATTCATCTGGTGGATGTTTCCCATCCGCACTTCGAAGAACATATTCAGATCGTCAACCAGTTGCTCGAGGAGCTCGATACTTCCGAAAAACGGATACTGCTTGTTTTTAATAAAGTGGACAAGCTTGAAACGCCGGAAATACTAACCCAGCTTCAAACCGGTTTCCCGAATGCTGTTTTTATTTCTGCCACACGCCACATCGGTCTTACCCAATTGCAATCCGATTTGGTTGATATTGTGGAAGCGCAGTTTGAAACCCGGGAGCTTGTTCTGAATCTCAGTCACGGCGCTTCGGAACATTTGCTTTATCCATTCGCCGAAATAATAAAAAAGCGTTACGATGATACACATTTATATGTTACGGTTAAATACGATAAAGAATTTGCCGGGCGGATTGCCGCGGTGCAGGATAAATACAAATAATCCGGTGTTCAATTTAAGCCTTCCCGGTTTTATAAATCAGAAACGTTTTCTTCGAAAGGGTCTAAATGTATTTTAAACGTCTATGTATCATAAGCATTCTTCTGCTTTCTTTCTCTGCCCGGGCGCAGGTTGTGCATCAAATGCAGTTTGACCGTTTTTCGCATTCTGCTCCCGACGACTGGATTACGTATGCCCCAACCACCGATATAACCGACATCGATCTTGGAGATGATTTTGTCTATTTTGCCACTCTTCGCGGCGGGATTTTACGCTACCATTTATACGAGCATTACTGGGATTATCCTTTTACGACCAGCAACGGTTTACGCAGCAATCATATTTTGCATCTTTCTTTTGATATACATACCCACCAACTTTATGCCGAAACGGTAAAAGGAATTGATCTGTTTAATCCCTCTCTTGGCTATTGGCAGCCGGCCCAACGCTCTGCGCTCCCTCCCCGGCAGCAGCCGCTTTCCGAAGAGGTTCGAACATACCGTCAAAACCCAAATTTTCATTTCCCCGAATTTTATAATCCCGGTAATCGGGAACTACCTGATTTTTTTATGCCCCGGGGATTTGTCTTTAATCCGCCCAAGGATATTTTAGATCCATTTAACCGCTCCTTTCAGTTAAAAGCCGCTCGCATTACCGATCGCTTCGGGACCTTGTGGCTTTCTACAAACGGGCTGGGAATCGGCCGCTGTTCGACAGATGACTGGACATTGTACACAGAGCAGCGTTCCATTTCCAATATTTCCGTCCGTGATGTTTTAATTGACAAAAAGGGTATCTGGATTGGGGGAATCAGCAAAAGACATGAGCCGGCCGGCATTGTTTTTTGGAATGATTCGCTGGATATCTGGAAATTTTTTGAAGCGCATTATAATTTTGACCTTTTAAGCAATAATGTGCAGGTGATCGCCAGTAACGAGCGCGATGTTTTTTTCGGTACAGAATTAGGGCTTGTCAAATATTCAAAAGAAAATAAACAATGGTCTGCCGTTCAGGCCTATTCGCGTTTCTTATCGGAGCCAATCAACGACTTAAAGTTTTTAAACGGAAAACTATTTATCGCATCTGCGGTCGGGCTGGGCTGGATGTATCCGGATAATTCCGGAATTGAGTTGCCAAAAGACAAAACCATAAACACCATGGAAGCGCATCAGCTTGCCACGCTTGACTCTACTCTGCTGGTTGCCACTGATTACGGATTATACGAATATAATCCCGAAACAGAACGGTTTTCCTTTTTTAATGTGAGCGCTGCTTTATCGGAATACGGTGCATCGGCCATAAACGCAAACGGTGATTCCCTATGGATTGCCGGACCTTCCGGCATAATTCTTTTCAATCAGAAAAACAAACAGTGGTTTTCGTTTACGCAGATTCAGCGGCAGATACACGCCCTTTATTACGACATCGCTTTTAGCGGGCCGTTTATTTGGTTTGCTACAAGCAAGGGCTTGCTGCGTTATGATACCGCGCAAAATTACTGGTATTTGTATACGCGCAAAGATGGTTTGGCGTCCAACAAAGTTTACCATATCGATGTAGATAATGATTTGTTGTGGCTCAGCACCGAAGGGGGAGTAACTACTTTTTTATGGCAAAGAGAAGGACGTATAGAATAAGACCGCTCCATTGTCTTTTAATGTCAATAATATTATATTAGTACTTTTTAATGTACAGCTGATAATTTGCAGTTTTATTTGATTTGGAGGTATAATGCAGGAGGGAAATCGATCTACAAACCAGAGTGGCAATGGGTTTCGTCAGGCAATACAACAAACAGGCCGGGAACTTATCGATCCGTTTATTGCTCTGTTTCATGCACCGCGCGCATTATGGGGACTTAATCTTTCCTATGTACTGGAAGGTTTAATTTATTTTGGCGTTCTTGGACTTTTAGCCATTTTTTTTAATAATTATATTGGCTTAGACGATATCGATGCCGGCAGAATGGTTGGTGTACTTACCGCCGGTATTACATTAGCCATGCTTTTTTTAGGCGGAACCGTCGATTGGATTGGTATCCGGAAATCCCTGCTGATTTCACTCAGTTTTATGTTAGCCGGACGTTTGTTTTTAACCCTTTCTCCAAATTTTGGCGGACAGGGACTTTGGCAACCAGCCCATTTAGTTACCCTGCTGGGGATGTTGGGTATTGTTATCGGTTATGGAATTTATCAACCGGCCTGCTATGCCGGTGTTAAAAAATTTACTAACGAAAAAACATCCGCTATGGGCTATGCCATGCTCTATGCCCTGATGAACCTGGGTGGTTTTCTTCCCGGAATCATTTCGCCGCCCGTACGCAAAGCGTTTGGCATTGTTGGCGTTTACTGGGTCTTTACCGGGTTGACTGTTGTCGGAATATTAGTTGTCGCTGTTTTGATGTCTAAAAAAGCCATTGCCGCCGCGGAGGAAAAAGCGGCATCAGAAAGTGATCATCCGCAGCAGGAAGAAGAGACGAATCCAATGGATGAGATGAGTCCAAAGGAAAAACTTCTTTTCTACTTAAAGAACTTTCCTATCCGAGATGGAAGGTTTATGTTTTTCGTTTTTATTTTAGTATTTGTACAAACACTTTTTGCACATAACTGGCTTACACTTCCTCAATATTTTAGCCGCGCTTTTACCGGTGTGGTTCAAAATAATTTTGAGTTTTTTGTGAACCTAAATCCTATTTTTATATTTATTCTTACACCAATGGTCACAGCCCTAACTTCTAAAAAAGACACCTATAAAATGATGATCATCGGTACTTTAGTGATGGCCGCCCCCACATTTTTTCTGGCAATGGGAACCAATATCTATCTTGTATTTGCATATTTAATTGTTATGACTATCGGCGAAGCCATGTGGCAACCGCGGTTCCTGCAATGGATTGCAGAAATTGCACCAAAAGGAATGACCGGGATTTATATGGGTATCGGCCAGTTCCCATGGTTTTTAACCAAAGTGCTTACCAGTCTTTATTCCGGATGGTTCCTAATGCATTATGTCCCCATGGGAGTTCCACAGGAACAAATGAATCCCCAAATGATGTGGCTTATTTATGGCTTTATCGCGATGATTAGTCCAATTGGTTTGATTCTGGCTAAAGGATGGATGGGCAAGGCTATGGAAAAAAAACACGGATAACCATAAAAACCGAACGCATTATTTAAAAAATCAGCTTCATAAATGAATAAAAAAAGGGCGCCCGTTTGAGCGCCCTTTTACGTTAGAAGGAAACCAGGTTATTTAATTCCGGCAATGTCTTCCAGCATGGCGGTGGTGAGTGATTTGGGTCGTTCAATCGGATAACCAAGAGCCCGATCCCAGGTAATGTTTGCCAATACACCGATGGCGCGTCCCACACCAAACAGCACGGTATAAAAATCATATTCTTTTAACCCGTAGAACCACTGAATGACGCCGGACTGTGCATCCACATTCGGCCAGGGGTTTTTAGCTTTGCCGTGTTCTTTAAGAATATCCGGAACAACCTGATAGAGCATGTCCACATATTTAAAAATCTTATCATCCGGCAGATGCTTCAGACAAAAATCGCGTTGTGACTGATAACGCGGATCTGTTTTACGAAGAACGGCATGTCCGTAACCCGGAATAACCTGTCCGCTGTTTAACGTATCCCAAACGAACTGTTTCATCATTTCCGGCGTCGGTTCTTTACCGGCCAGTTTGTCCATAACACCCTGCAGCCAACGCAGAACTTCCTGATTTGCCAGGCCGTGCAGCGGGCCGGCCAGCGCGTTCATTCCGCCGGAAAGCGAATAATAAGCATCGGATAAGGTGGAAGCAATCAAGTGGGTTGTATGCGCGGAAGCGTTTCCGGATTCGTGATCGGAGTGCAGAATGAAATACATACGCGCAACGTCATCGTATGGATTGTCAATACCCATCATGTGTGCAAAATTACCGCCCATATCCAAAGTATTATCAGATGGAATATGTTCGTCGTTTTTATATTTTAAGCGGTAAATGTATGCGGCAATAGAAGGTAATTTCGCCAGAATATCCATTGAGTCTTCATACATCGGTTCCCATGCGGTCATTTTATTAAAACCTTCTGCATAGAATTTTGCAAACTTACTGTCGCGCTGCATAGACAGAATAGCCGTTGAAAACATGGTCATCGGATGTGAATCTTTTGGCATGGTTCTCAAAATATCAATCACATACTTCGGCACTTCTCTTCTCTGTTTGAATTCTTCCACAACCTCTTCGGCTTCGGCTTTGGTAGGAATATCGCCGGTAAGCAGAAGGTACCAAAATCCTTCCACATACGGATAATCCTTGCCTTCCGGTCTCGGAAGCGCTTCCATTACTTCGGGAATGGTCATTCCGCGAAACCGAATTCCTTCGAACGGATCCAGATACGAAATATCGGTAACCAGTGATTTGATACCCCGCGCGCCACCGATGGTTTGAGCAATCGTGATTTCCTGAACCTTTACATCGCCGTATTCTTTAAGCAGACGTGTCGTCCGTTTACGGTGATCTTCAATTTTTGAGGCTAAAACCTCTTTTAACTTTGACATAAAACGTCCTTTCCCTAATGTTGATATCCCAATAGCACCCATTTGAGGGCTGATAATTTATTCACAAAAGTAATTGGAAGTTAATAAATAAAACTACGAAAAAAAACTATTTAACTCGCTTTTTTTGCACTTTTTTTTGATGTTTTCTCTTTAGCTTTTTGGGGCCGCCGGGAAGCTTTTTTATAATCGGTTTCATAGAACCCCGAACCCTTAAAGATTAAGCCGGCGCCACCAAATATTTTTCGTTCGATGACTCCTTCGCATTTGGGACATGTTTTTAACGGTTCGGCAGAAATGCTCTGAAAGGTATCAAAATGATGACCGCATTTTTTACAAACATACTCATATGTCGGCATTTTTAAATTCCTTTTTAGTTATGACAACACACTGCAAATACAGGCAACATTTACAATATCATCCACACTGCAACCGCGTGACAAATCATTATAAGGCTTTGCCAGGCCTTGCACAACGGGCCCAACGGCTTCGGCGCCGGCAAGACGCTGCGTAATTTTATAGCCAATATTTCCGGCATCCAAATCGGGAAAGATAAAAACATTTGCTTTTCCGGCCACTGGGCTTCCCGGCGCTTTTTTGGAACCGATTGATTCTAACAGCGCGGCGTCAAATTGAAGCTCCCCATCCACATTTAATGCCGGTTCCAGCGCTTTTACCAATTGTGTTGCATTAATCACTTTTTCAGCATCCTCATGTTTGGCGCTTCCTTTCGTCGAAAAAGACAACATGGCGACGTTGGGTGTTTCTCCGGCCAGTCGTTCGTGTGTTTTTGCGCTGCTGATGGCTATGCTGGCCAATTGCTCTTCATTGGGATTGGGAATTACGGCACAATCTCCAAAAGTGAAAATACGCCCGTCTGTTAAAACCATAACAAAAGAACTGGAAACCGCTTTAATCCCCGGCGCGGTTCCAACCACCTGAATGGCCGCCCGCATTACATCGGCCGTGGGTGAAAGCGAACCTGCAACGGCGCCCGCGGCTAAATCGTTACGCAGCATAAACGCCGCATAAAACAGAGGGTTTTTTACCGTTTCCGCAGCCTGAGCTTCGGTCATTCCCTTATGTTTACGCAGTTGAAAGTATTCCTGAGCAAAACCAGCTGTTTTGCCCGAATGTTGCGGATCGATTATTTGAATATCATTTAACGCGATACTTTCTTCCTCTGCTAATTTGTTAATCTCTTGTTCGTTTCCCAGCAAAACCGGCAAAACCAGGTTTTCTTTTTTCAAACTTTCGGCTGCTTTTAACACACGTGGATCCTTGGGTTCGGGAAGTAAAATAGTTTTTATTTCTCCACGGGCATTGCGCCTTATTTGTTCAACTAAATTCATTTTTATTTTCCTTTTTTAAACTTCTGTATAATTTTCTTTGCGACAAAATCAGGAACAAATTTATTAATATCGCCGTCAAAGCTGGCCACATTTTTAATAATAGACGAACTTAAATACGTATATTTTTCATGCGGCATAAAAAAAACGGTATCGATATCTTCGGCCAGGTTACGGTTCATCAGGGCCATCTGAAATTCAAATTCAAAATCCGATATAGCCCGTAATCCTCGAATGATGGCCGAAGCTCCGCTTTTTATTGCCAGATCGACAATTAAGCCGTCGAAGACAACAACGCTTGCATTGGGAATATGTTCCACTGCTTTTTCTACCATTTCTTTTCTTTCGTCCGGACGGAACAATAGCGTTTTTTTGGGGTTTATCGCCAAGGTAACTATAACTTTGTCAAACACCCGGCAACTGCGTTCTATAATATCGATATGCCCTAAAGTAATGGGATCAAATGTACCCGGATACACGGCCGTTTTATTACTCATATGATTCCTTATATTCTAAAAAACTGATAAAACTGCGGCTTATTTTTTTCTGTAAAAACAGATTATAATGCGGGCTTTCGGTTTGAATCGGATTAATAACCTCATGCTCCAGAACCAGAATACCGTTTTTATTTAATTGCCGGTTGGAAAAAAAAGCATCTATTAATTCCTGTAATGGCGGATATTTATATGGCGGATCCATGAAACATAAATCTGCTTTTTCGGTTTCGGAGCGGACAAAGGCCAAAGCATCTTTTTGTATGATTTGATATTGATTCGGTGGAACTTTTACAGCGGTAAGATTCTCTTTTAATACCCGGATGGAAGAATATGCTTTTTCGACAAAAACGGTTCTTTGCGCTCCACGGCTAAGGGCCTCGAGGCCCAGTCCTCCGCTGCCGGAAAAAATATCAAAAACCTGCGCGTCTTGTGGAAATTCCCGGAGAATATTAAAAATGTATTCTTTTACTCTGTCGGTTGCGGGTCGAATGCTGAGATCTTTACTGCCTTTAAGGCGGCGGCCTCGATAGATTCCGGAAATTATACGCATTTTATAAAGACAAACCTATAAATAAACCTGAACGATAAGCCGCATCTGATATTTTTTAGAACTGAAATTACGCTGATCCACAGCATTTAAACTTAATTTTGTAACGGTAATGTTTCGGTTTGCATCTCCAATGCTTTTAATCAACTGAAGACAATTATCGCGGCTGCCATAAACAGAGGCGTCTATCTCTACAGCATCAAAACCGCTACGGCGGCCTAATGGACGTGTTTTGAGATTCTTCATTTTTAACGATCCGTTGTCCACCAGAAAGGATAACCAGTTTTTTGCTTCTGCGGCCGATTTAAACGGATTGCTAACGGTACGTCCGGTTGGTCCTCCGCTACCGGACAGTGTCATTTTATAAACGCCAAAAATGCCACCGTTAGGGCCGGGACGATCCTGAGACGAGACTATTTTAATATTATTATTCTTGAATTCTTCTTTTAATTTGATATTGAGCTTTGCCAGTCCCGCACGGGTTTTGGCAAAGGCTTCAAAAGTCAAATCCGTGCCGTAAAACAAAATGCTGGACAAGCGGGCTTTTTGCAACACGGCGCCGGAAACACGGGCTATGGAAGATGTGGCAAATTGTGTTTTCCCGGCGTGTTCGGCATAAAATTTCGTCTTACGCACTTCTTCGGCCGAAGGGCCTTTTTTCTCGGCTACAGTTTTTTCGCTTTTTTGTTTTTCGGCTATAGTTGTATCCGATGTATCAAAAAAGAATATTTTCCCTAAATACAGGAGAACCGCAACGGCAATAATTATTATAATCGCAATAATAAAGGGCTTGTAGCTTATCTTTTTCTGCTTATCATCATAGTAATCCGGTAATTCTTCTTCACCGTCATTAACAAAATCCGAAGTTGTTTCCGGTTCCTCGGAAAATTCCGGTTTTTTTTCGCTTGGTTCTGTTCCGGTAAAATCAAAATTCTCTTTTACATCTTCATTAAAATCCTGCGGAGTGGTGTCCAGCCCTTCAATATCATCCAGGTCCAGCGGTTCCTCCGGCATTTCTTCGTGTTCAAAAACAGTTTCTTCTTTTTCCGGAAGTGGTCTGGCAAAAAGATCTTCATCCGGCTGAGATTTTTCAGGTACGCCCTGCTCCGGTTTTTTCTTTTGTTCGCCGGAAAAAAAATCGTCCTCACTAATCAAATCAAAATTTGCCATCTATTTCTCCCAAAATTCTTTATTAATCAAACAGAACCTGTATGGCTTCCAGTCCGGAATTCGTTTTTCCCATCTGAAGAGACTGTAACATAACCACCGGTTTAGTAAACTGGTCTTCAAATAGTTTTTCCAATTGTGGGCTAAGACCATCGCCATAAATAAAAAAATTTAATTCTTTTTCCTGAGTAAAGGGCAGTTTTTGTAATAGTTCTTCAGTTGCATTAAGCCTGTTTTTAGAAATTTCAAACAATCTCTGTTCCGGTTCGGAGGAATTATTTTTTATACTGTCTAAATAAGAATAATAGTATTTTCCGTCTATAAACAGTTGCGCATTGATACAACTTTTTCCCAGTTTAACGACAAGGGCATTTAATATTTCTTTTTGGTTAAGAATATCCGATGCTAAAAAATTGGCAGGCACTATTTTTTTAAGCGCCATTTTACTTTTTTCCGCTAATTGCTTCAGGGCGCTGATGATCTCTTTTTTAAAGGCTAAAAAAACAACTTCCCGGTAATTTCCAAGCGTAAATTCCGTTCGGGAATTAATAATTTTGTATTCTTCAATGGGCCCGGATAGGTAATTTTTAAACTCCCATTCCGCTTGGTGTTGTAAAAGCTCCGTATCGGCTTCGAGTGGAAGAGCTATTTTTTTTAGGTGTACAAAATTCATGGGAAGAGATACCGATAGTTCCGGGTTTTCCGAAATATCGTTCTCTGCCGTTTCCGCCAGTACCGCGGCCAGCGTATTTATTTGCTCGTCTTTAAACAACGTTTCATATGAAAATTCAAATGGGTATGGAATCGATTTAACCTTCTGAACCGCCCCGCTCCGGGCAAACGCTGTATGCACTAATGTGTCTGAAAACGCAATTCCAATTTGATTATTCATAGGCCGTTTCAAGTAATAAAAAAGGAGGGATTAGCCTCCTTTTTTAATGGTAAATGCCGTTAATTATTTTTCTTCCCAGCTTTTGCTGCCGCCATCTATGTAACCGAAATTAACAATTTTTTTCTTAAAAACGCCGTATCGGGTTTCGGTTGTTCCTTCCGAAGTAAACAGGTAGATCTTTCCTAATTTTTCTTCCAGACTTCCGAGGTTACTGTCTGAGGCATTTTTAATATTTGTAAGAAATTGTTCTAATTGTATTTTGTCCTGTTCAAGGTTTACAATATCCTTTGGCAGACGTCGTACTTTTGATAAAAGCGAATCAAAAGCAAACATTGCATTGCCAAGATCCTGGTGCAAAGTATCCAGCTTTCCAAAGGTGTTTTCGGTATAGGCCTGGTTAAAAACCTGAATACCGGCCAGACTGTTTTTGGTAATTTCTTTTAATTCACTAAAACTTTCACTTTGCGGCACCGTCTGAATCATGGTATTCAAATCCGTATAGGATTTAACAACAATTATTTCTTTAAAGCGCTTAATTATCTCTTCCATCTCTTTATAAGCAATAAAGATGTCGGTGTTTTTGCGTAACCGTTTGCGAATGGCATACCCTTTTGTATTTATACTATCCAAATTATCAATATAGGATTTAAATGCCGACATCAGCGCAAGGTTTTTGGTTTCTTCGACAACGGGCGTGAGTTTTTCTTTTAACTCGTCCGTTAAGATCGGACTTTCAATCTTTATAGACGTCGAGTCATCCGAAATTATTATTTTAACCTGTCCGCCGGTTACCGGACAGAAAAAATTGTTTTCAGTAAGATGAAGGACCATCGAATCTGCGTCTGCCAAACGATAGAGAGCTCGTTTACTGGTAATAAGAAAGTCACCGAGAAAAACCTGATATTTTTCATCGACGCGATTGCTTATTTCATCAGCCAGGGCAACATCTTCCTCAAAATTTGCCGCTTTCATTTTATTCAGACTTTCATCGGCGTCTTTTCTAAAATCTTTCATGCGGTCGGCAACGCTGGTCTCATTTACCAGGTCAGACTTAAGAATGTTTTTTATAAGAACGCCAACCCGCTCAGACAGTGGCGCCCAAGCTTCGGCAAGCGCATTTACATTCACTTTCGGAAAGACAATTTTAAGCGTATCGGTAATCGCTTTTGTTTTTGCCGCACCGCTCAAAAGTGAAAAATCCGATAAATCACGGCGCAGTTTTATTAATGAATCTATATATGCGCCGGTAATTTTATAATTGGGAAATTTGTCGGAAGAATTAAAAACGGAAATATGGGTGTTCAGATCTTCCGCTTCATTTTTAATATTTTCATACTTCCGAAAATAAATCCGATTCGATTCCAGGTCTTCCATTATTCTGCCGACATTATCATTAAACGTGGCAATATCATGGATAAAGGGAATTTCCACATAGGTATCCATCAACCCGGTTAATTCATTCGTGTAATTAACAAGCCCCTGCAAACGTTGCAGAGAAGAATCTTCCCGTACCACACGCAGAAGTTCTGCGGGATCGGTTGTATACGAATTATTCAGCCGGTAATAAAAGCGCTCTGCTTCATAAATACTGGTCATGTTGCCGCGACTTTCTTTCATTTCACGGGCCTCTTCTTCCCATAATTGTGCGGGAATTACAATCACTGCGATTAAAACAACTGCCAGTATGACCATCAGGAGTTTTAATACGATGGAACCATTACCATCATTTTTTGCCATTTTGCCTCCAAAAAATTATATTGCGAATCAGTATTATTCAGCTTTATGCTGTTAAAAAAAATAAAAATAAGGTAAATAAATTAAATTTTAATGTCAATCCTTTTTTATTGTGCGTAAAAGCTGTAAATATAAGAACTTCCGCGCTTTGATACTCGGTTTTACGAGGAATAAATTTTATGGTTTTTATTTTGCGCTTTTAAGGGTTTTTATATTGTTTCCGGATAGATGTAACTCTTTTTCCTGTTTTTTTAACAGGGAACAACTTTTTATCAAAGGTATGCCTTATGATTAAGTTTATATTCCCTCTGTTTTTTGTTTTAGTTAGTTTTATATCCTGCTCTAAAGAGCAAACAACGCCTGATTTTTTTAGCCGGATAAAAACCCTTGAATATAGCAGGGAGCAGAATGCCGCAAAATGGGAAACTTTGTATCGGCAACTAAAAACAGACGACCAAAAGCAAGCGCTCCTTAAATCTGTCGCCAAAATCAAAAGCCGTTCCTGCATTCCTTTTCTTGCCCGGGCGCTTCGGCATTCTGTATCCGATTCCATCTCTAAGGCTGCTATTTTTGCTCTTGGACAAAGCGGCGGCGCCGAGGCGGAAAACGTTTTACTCCGTCTGCCTTTTGATTCGTTAAAAACTCCCGCTCAGACGCAATTATTATTTGCCCTGTCTCAATGCGGATCGGAACAGGCAATTCCCTTTTTGCAACGACGCTTAAAATCCGGATCGTTTCCGCGGCAGACATTTTCTACGCTTGCCCATTTACGAAGAAAGGGGGTTGGAAAATCGTTTTTTCCCGAAGACTCCAGCCGTGTTTTGGCCTATTATCTTTATTATGCTGCAGAATTTAAACATCTTCCGCTTACTATTTCTTTGCTGAGCCATGCAAAACCTGCAAATCAAAAGTATTTATTTAAAACATTAGTTAAAAAAGCGGCCTTAGACAGTGGTCGTTTTAGACGGATACTTCGTTCGGACAGCTTGGCGTTAGGGGAATTAAAAACGGCGCTTCTATCTGTTCTTTCAAAAAAAACAGACTGGAAAATTCAACTGTATGCTTTGCCTCTTGTTCCGTTACTTCGCGATTCCATATTAACCGGACAGCTGCGGAGTTTTTATACCTCTTCCAACCCGCATCTTTTTCTATCCGCAGTAAAGGCTTCTGTTGCGCCGATGTCCTCTTCGGAGGCCTCCTCTTTGTTGCTTTCTTTTTTGGGTTCGGAACAAAATCCGTTTCTGCGAGCCGAGCTTTTAAAACTCCTGGCTCGTTTTAATAATCAGATTGCTTACCGTATTATAATGCAAGATTTGGACAAGGGGACTAACCGTTATAAAATAGCGCTGCTCGACGCTCTTGCCCAAACCGAAATAAAGCCGGCCCTAAACACTATCAGGCAGTTTCTTGCCGTTCCCAATCCGCCGCTTGCCAACAAGGCCTTTGAACTCTTGGCAAAACGTGGCTTAATTTATAAGCAAAACATACAACAACTGTTGGCTTCGGAAGCCTTTAGTTCTGTAACCATTGCCCTGGAACAGTGTAAAAAAGAGCGCTTAAAACTTGCGGCCGAAACATTGCTAAACCTATATCATAAATTCAGCACTCCCGCAGATTTTGAAGTACAAAAAGCGGTGGTTAATTATTTTTCGGAAAAAACGGTTTTAACAGATACGCTCCTGCAAAATCGTCTTTGGGATCAGGCGGCTCACCCTTTTATGCAACGGCTGCTTATACAAAAAGACCCAACGCTTTTTCCCGGCCGGAGAGTAACCAAAAAATACCTGGAATATTTACCCGTTTTCTTACGGCCGGACTCTCTGGATTACAATCATAAAAATCCGCAGATTTTAATTAAAACGAGTCGCGGTGAAATAACCATAGAGCTTTATATCCGGGATGCGCCTCTTACGGTTCATAATTTTTTACACCTCACAACCACCGGTTTTTATAGGCGCCTGGATTTTCACCGGGTTGTGTCCGATTTTGTCATTCAGGGCGGCGATCCCGAAGGAGACGGCTGGGGCGGAACCGACTATTTAATCCCTTCGGAAGACAATGGCATTCCTTTTGAGCGGGGAAGCGTAGGAATTGCCACCTCCGGGTTTGATACGGGAAGCTGCCAGTTTTTTATCTGCCAATCCGGGCAGCCGCATCTGACAGGGAACTATACAAACTTTGGACGTGTTATAAAGGGAATGGACGTTGTTAATCATATTCTTCCGGGGGATAAAATTCTTGATATTAAACGATTGGACGGTAACTCTTTATGAGATATAAAATAGTCAGTCAAAAAGGAAATGTAAAAGCGCTTCTTTTTTTGGTTGGTATTATTTTAATTGTTTCTGGTATTTTTTATTCACAGCGGCTGGTAAACGATTTAAAAGAACAATCGGCCCAATACCTTCGGTTTCGTATAAAAGTTTTCGAAACCAATATTAACAATCCTAATCTTAATACCGATATAAATTTTTTATTCAACGAAGTTATCCGCGGCGCGGACTATCCTATCATTTACACCAATGTCAACAATGTGCCGCAAAGCTGGATGCATCTCGAAAAAGACATCCCGCAGGTGCATCCTTCGGAACTTACTAAAAAAGACAGCCTGCGTTTATATACGTACCTGGAGCAAATGACCGGCGAAAACACACCCATTCCCATTAAATATCAGGATAGTCTTATTTTGGGATACTATTATTACGGTTTGTCGCCCGTCATTAATAAACTTCGGCTTTTTCCATTTATTGCCATCGGCGCGGCGGCGCTTTTTATTTTGGTAGGATATTTCGGGTTTTCTTATATTAAAAAAAGCGAGCAGCAAATGATTTGGGTGGGGATGGCCAAAGAGACTGCGCACCAGCTGGGAACGCCCCTAAGTTCCATTGCCGGATGGCTGGAACTTATTACGCTGGATCGCTCCCTTTCTGATTCTGCCGTCAGTGAGATTAAAAAAGATCTTTTACGTTTAAATAAAATAGCCGGGCGTTTTTCTAAAATTGGTTCTGTTCCCGAGCTGACACTTAACCGGGTAGATGAAATTACCGCCCTGGTGGTGGAATATTTTCAGCGTCGCCTGCCCAATATGCAAAAAAAGGTTTCGCTCCGTTTTTCCGCAAAAGCAGATATTCCCGCTGTTTTGCTGAACCAGGAGCTTTTTGAATGGGTTCTTGAAAATCTTATTAAAAACAGTATCGATTCCATCGAAAACACAAACGGTATAATTCAGATAATGATACAACATAAGGCAGAAAAAGAACTCGTTTACCTTGATATAAGCGATACCGGAAGGGGGATTAACGCCAAGCAGAAAAAAAATATCTTTAAACCCGGATTTAGTACAAAAAAACGCGGTTGGGGGCTTGGGTTAAGCTTGGCCCGTCGAATTGTTGAAGAATACCACGGTGGGAAGCTTTTCTTAAAAGAGAGTAAACCCGGCGCGGGGTCCACGTTTAGAATTGTACTTAATGTACCAAAAAAACTTGCTTGACAATAAAAACGTTTTTCATAAATTAGCTTATTTTAAGTAAGGAATTTTATCTTGTCTAAGAATAAACATACATTGTTTTCCGAGCTGGTAAAACCACACCTTACCTCTCTTTTCAGCACCGCCCTGCGTATGACGCACCATAAAGGGGACGCCGAAGATTTGGTCCAGGATACTTTGTTTAAAGCATATCGCGCTTTGGATCAATTTCAGGAAAATACAAACTTTAGAGCCTGGATTTTCCGCATTATGGTTAACACGTTTATTACCGGGTATCGGAAGGCTGTAAAACAGCCGCAAAAAATTAGTTACGATGATATGGAAGAATTTTTCCTTTTTAAGCGTTTAGATGAAAATAAAGAGCTTCAGGAAACATCTAAAGAAGAATTTTTAGATACTTTTTTTGACGATGATATAAAAGAAGCACTTGAAAATCTGCCATATCAGTTTAGATTAGTTGTGCTTTTATGTGACGTGGAAGGGTTTTCATATAATGAAATCGCCAGCGTTATCGATGCACCCCTCGGCACTGTGATGTCCCGTTTGTACCGAGGCAGAAAATTACTTCAACGTAATTTATGGGCTTATGCCAAAACAAGAGGATACATCACCGATGTCACGGTCGCACGCCAGTCATAAAAAATTTAATTGTGCCGATGTGGAAAAATTAGCACAACGTTATATTGACAACCAGTTAGATGAGGAAGAAAAAAGATTGTTTGATGAACATCTTGAATATTGTCTCCCTTGCGATAAGAAAATTCAGTTTGAGTTCAAACTGAAAGAGATTGTAAAATCCAAAGCAAGGGAACCGCTATCAAACAATTATTCTTCCGAAAAAATAAAATCTTTTCTGGAAAACCTGCACTAAGCATTTTTTTAACCGGAAAAGCGTCTATGCCGTTTTTTGTACGGGGTTATTTTTTATTCTTTTCTTCCCGGTTGGTTTTCAAATTGAATAGACTGATTAAACAAAAAATTCTTCAGCTTAATTTCGTCATAGTATTTTCTGCCTTTTGTTTCTGCCCGTTGCACTTCAATCATTAAATCCGCCGGAACCCAGATCCCTTTTTCCAAGCGGCTGGTTACCGTTATATCAAACCCGTTGTCTATCTCATCCAAAACATAGTTCTGAACAGACCAGCCCGTACATAACCATTTTGTTTTGGCCGTTTTAAACCGGGGATAAATAACAATTTGTTTTTGTGTTTGGGGATAATCGATTTGTATCATAAGCAGTAATCCGTTTTCACCGAAAAGGTATTTAATTCTTGTCAAAAGAGAATCTCTGCCGGTGGAAAACGTTAATTGAACGGCTTCGTCATTATGTTGCAAAATATAATCGGGACTTATACTATCATAAATTCCGTTTAGATAAAAACGCTGCAAATCGATAAGTATACCGCGTAGCTGTTTTTTTAGCCCCTGGAGCGCTTCCTCGTATTCATTTGTTCTGTTTTCCGGAATCTTCGGAACTCCGTTTTGTGAAAGATACAATTTATCCGGGTTAAACCAGATTAATTGCAGGGGAAAGATTTCCGCGTTATTCCATATTTCTTTTGCCAGTTGTTCCGTTGTAGCGCTTGTTACCAGGGCCACAAAGTTTTATACTCCTGTTGCCGACATATTATAATAGGATGTTTTTACACGGTTAAAGAACTCCTGCTCGTTAAAAATCTTTTGTTGACAAAAAAGCGCTTTCGGCAAAACAGAAACAAAAAATAAAAACAAAAAAACCTGTTTTATCATATTAAATCTTTGGTGTTTATGTATCATACGGATTTCCTCTTTTTTTTGCCTATCCCGTATTTTTTTAGTATTTTTCTTGTTTAATTTTTGTGTGTGAAAATGAATTTAGAAACAATTGTTTTTGAAAACAATACTCTGCGTATAATAGATCAAAATCTTCTGCCGGCCAGGTTAACTTATATAACTCTGTCTACGTTGGAAGAGGTCATTACAGCTATTAAAAAAATGTCTGTACGCGGCGCTCCGGCTATTGGAATAACCGCGGCTTACGGTTTATATTTACATGCAGTTATTTTACACAACTCCGGGTCTTTGACAAAAAGTGCATTTTTACAGGCCGGCTATGCCCTTAAATCGGCTCGTCCAACTGCCGTTAACCTATCGTGGGCTGTCGAAAAAATGATTCACGCTTACTTAAATCCACCGACTCCCAATGAGGTGCAGACTCTATCGCGACTTAAAGCGGAGGCCGGGACGATTCATGCGGCAGATAAAAAAACCTGTGATTTAATCGGTAAATACGGTGCGGAACTATTGCCAAAGAAGGTCTCCGTTTTAACCCATTGTAATGCCGGCATTCTGGCCACCGGAGGACGGGGCACGGCACTATCGGTTATCTATCGCGCGGCAAAATCCGGATCGGTTCATGTTTTTGTTGATGAAACACGACCTGCCGGTCAGGGAATACGGCTAACCTATTGGGAGCTAACCAAAAACAATATTCCCGCTACGGTATTAACCGATAGTATGGCCGGTTTGCTGATGCAACAAAAAAAAATTGACGCCGTTATTGTTGGCGCAGATCGCATCGCTCAAAACGGCGATACCGCAAATAAAATTGGTACCTATTCGCTTGCTGTTTTAGCAGGATATCATGATGTTCCGTTTTATGTGGCCGCACCTCTTTCTTCCTTTGATATGAGTTTGGTCAGCGGTGCGTCCATTCCTATTGAATTTCGTGAAAAAGAAGAAGTGCTGGATTTTTGGAAGATTCCTGACCAGGACAAATATACCGTATTCAATCCTGCTTTTGACGTTACTCCGGCGGAACTTATTAGCGCATTTATTACGGAAAAAGGGGTTATCGGGCCCCCATATAAAGAAAATTTAACTTATCTATTTACTTAATAACTTTAAGGAGTTTTTATGAAACGAACCGCCCTTCTTTTTATTACAGCCTTGGTTGGCTTATCAATGCTTGTTTCCTGCCGTCCGGCAGAGCTGGAAGGCGCCTTTGTAGAATATAAAGCAAACCGCTTTGACAAGGCCCTGGAATTAGCGCAACTTTCTACGGAAAAATACCCGCAAAACGGAGAAGCCTGGTTACTGCTTGGCCGTCTTTACGGAAAAAAAGACCAGTTTGGCAAAATGGTTGACGCGTTTGACAAAGCCGTTGAAATGAACCCACAATATGCGGTAACCGTTAAAAATGAAAAAATTTATTATTTTCAGATTAATTTTAACAAAGGTGTAAACAATTATAACACCTTTACAAAGTTGGAAGACCATAAATCTGAAAAAGCTATAAAGACCATCGATCAGGCAATTGAAGGTTTTTCCAATGCAAATTTAATCAAAACCGACTATACTGCCACAAATCTTCTTGCCTCCTGTTATAATATTTCCGGCCGTTAGGACAAATCATTAAAATATTATACGGAATTAACCAAAATTGCCCCGGATACTGCTACATCCTGGTTAGCGCTGGGAACGTATTATTTTTCTAAAAGCAATTTTGAAAAAGCGGTTGAAAATCTGAAAAAAGCACTCGACATTGAGCCTGAAAATGTTGAAGCAATCACCTTAATTTCTCAGGCTTATGACATGCTTAAAGACACAGATAATGCCATTAAAGCGTATGAAAAAGCAAAAATTCTTAACAATCAGGAAAAAGCCTTCCCGTATAATTTAGGCTTAATTTACAACAAACTTCTAAATGTTGAAGGTATTGATGCTGCCACCAAAGCGAAGTATCTTGACAAATTGGTCGAAAACTTTGGTCAGGTTATCAAGCTGGATCCGGATATTCAGATTGCGTATCAAATGAAAGCGTATGCCGAAATTCAGCAGGAAAAATATGAAAACGCCGTTAAAACATTAAACGCCGGAATAGAACATTTTCCCGAAGAAGGCGCCCTTTGGTTTAATCTTGGTATTGCGTACAGCCGTTTGGCAAAGGCAAAAGAAGCAAAAAATGCCTTTAAAAAAGCAGAAGAACTCGGCTATAAATAAGAGCGTTTTTGAGTTTTCTTTAAATAGCAGGAAGATGTCTTAGGGGAATTCATTAACTTCAATCGGTTAAAAGGGATGCGTTGTCATCCCTTTTTTTTATCCCGAGATAAATGGTAAGAGAGGGCTTCCAATTCAATTGACATATTTTCGTTCTTAACAATAATTCCTTCCGGAACTTTTATGGTAATGGGCGCAAAATTTAAAAACGCGCGTACGCCGCATTTAACCAAATCGTCAACAACCTGTTGTGCTTTATGTGCCGGTACTGCAATAACGGCAATTTCCAGATTTTCTTTATTGGCGATATAACAAACGTCATCTATATGATGAATTTCCAGATCGCCGGCTTTTTTACCAACCTTATTCAAATCGTTGTCAAAAATTGCTTTTATAAAAAAACCCTGTTTTTTAAATTCGGTATAATCAATAAGCGCCCGGCCGATATTTCCGGCGCCCACCAAGCCGATATTCCATTTTTTATCAATCCCAAGAATGGATCCTATTTCTTTTTTGAGCGCTACCGTGTTATATCCTAAACCGCGTTTGCCGAAGGCTCCGAAAAAAGACAAATCCTTCCGGACTTGTGCCGAAGTAATATTATTTATATGGGCAATTTTTTCAGACGAAACCGTATCTATTTTTTGTTCTATCAGGCGGGAAAGCGTCCGATAATAGGTGGACAATCGACTAATTGTGGGATCGGAAATTTTTTGCATTTATTCTCCCGTTCAGAGATTTTTTTCACAAGTAAAACTAAATTAAGCAATTATTTTTGTGTGTCAATACTTATGGGTTGATTTTGCAAGACAATTTTTATGGTTTTCTCAACCGCTAAATGGTGATAGAAATAGCTGTTTGAACAAAAAAACACCCGAAACGGGTCGGGTATTTTTAAATTTTATTCTGTTCGTTGCACGTTACTCTTCTGTTTCTTCATCTCCGTTTTCTTTTCCGTTTTCCGTGATGACAACCTTTGCCACATCGGCAACCTTGTCGTCTGTATCCAAACGGATGAGTTTAACGCCTTGTGTATTTCGACCGATAAGACTGATGCTTTCCGTATTCTGACGGATCACCACGCCTTTTTCGGTGATGATCATAATGTCTTCTTCCTCCACAAGAGTTAGCGCCGTTACCAGCTTTCCGGTTTTTTCGGTAATTTTCATCCCGATTAAACCGCTTCCGCCACGTTTCTGAACCCTAAAGTCTTTGACCGTCGTGCGTTTTCCATAGCCGTTTTCCGAAATCGTCAGCAACTGGTATTCATCCATGGCAACGGCCATCTGGATAACCCGATCGTTACCTTTTAAGCGGATGGCCTTTACGCCGGTTGCGGTACGCCCCATTTCACGCACATCGCTTTCGTGAAATTTTATAGCCGTTCCGTTTTCCGTTACGAATAATATTTTACACTCACCGGATGAATATTTTGCTTCTATGAGTTTATCGCCTTCGCGAATATTAAGAGCAATGATTCCGCCTTTTCGCGGACGGCTAAATGCTTTTAAACTGGTTTTTTTAACAATCCCTTTTTCCGAAGCCATAATGATATAGCCTTCGGAATCAAAATCTTTCACGGTTACAAAAGCCCGGATGTTTTCACCGCTTTCAATATTAATCAAATTGATAATCGGCCGCCCTTTTGCCGTTTTTCCTGCCGGAGGGATGGCATGCACTTTTAACCAGTATACTTTTCCTTTGTCCGTAAAAAAGAGAATGTACTCGTGCGTGTTAGCAGTGAACAGGTGTTCAACAAAATCTTCCTCTTTGGTTGCCGCGCCTTTAACGCCCCTGCCGCCGCGGTTTTGCAGGCGGTATTCGCTAACCGGAATTCGTTTTATTGCGCCTTTATGGGAAATGGTTATCACCACATCTTCTTCCACAATCATATCCTCGATGGTTAAATCATCCAACGTGGTTACGATTTCGGTACGCCGTTCGTCCTGGTATTTTTGATATACTTCGTTAAGCTCGGCCTTTACAATTTCTTTTTGTGATTGTTCACTTGCCAAAATGGCTTCCAGTTTTTCAATAAGCGCTAACAATTGCTGGTATTCGTTTTCAATTTTATCGCGTTCCAGCCCTGTTAATTTTTGTAGCCGCATTTCCAAAATGGCTTTGGCCTGAATTTCGGATAGCCCGAAGCGTTCAATAAGCCGTTCCCGTGCGGTATTAATATCGGGTGATTTTTTTATCAGTTCGATAATTTCATCAATATTATCGATGGCGATGCGTAGCCCTTCCAGAATATGGGCTCTTTTTTGGGCCTGATCCAGTTCGTATTTGGTGCGGCGCACAATCACTTCGATACGATGATCGATAAAATACTGAATCATCTGTTTTAGATTAAGCACCTGCGGACGGCCATTTACCAGGGCCAGCATATTGATGCTGAAGGTCGTTTGCATCTGACTGTGTTTATACAGAAGGTTTAAAATTACCTGAGGATCGTAATCTTTTTTTATTTCGATTACGATACGCATTCCGTCCCGATCGGATTCATCCCGTAAATCCGAAATTCCTTCGATTCGTTTTTCCTTTATCAAATCAACAATTTTTTCCAGCAGGGTTAGTTTATTTACCTGGTAGGGAATTTCATTTACGATGATCACCGATTTGCCGTTGGGCTTTTCTTCTATTTCGGCCTTACCGCGCACATACACTTTTCCTTTTCCGGTTGTGTATGCCTGATGGATGCCTTCGATGCCGTATATGGTCGCGCCGGTAGGGAAGTCGGGCCCCTTTATATGCTGCATTAAATCCACAATTTCCGTTTCCGGCTCATCGATTAATACATTTACTGCATCGATCACTTCGCCTAAATTGTGCGGTGGAATATTGGTGGCCATTCCAACGGCAATGCCGCTGGAACCGTTTATCAAAAGATTGGGCAAGTTGGCCGGCATGACGACCGGTTCGTCGAGACTGTCATCAAAATTACGTGAAAAATCGACGGTGTTTTTATTTAGATCCTGCAGCAGTTCTTCCGCAATGCGCTGCATACGCACTTCGGTGTAACGCATGGCGGCCGGCGAATCACCGTCCACAGAGCCAAAGTTTCCCTGTCCGTCAATCAACGGATAACGTAATGAAAAGTCCTGTACCATTCGAACCATCGTATTGTAAACCGCCAAATCACCGTGCGGATGGTATTTACCCATTACTTCACCCACGATTCTGGCGCTTTTTTTATGGGCTTTATTATGCAATAATCCCAATTCATGCATTCCGTACAAGACACGCCGATGCACCGGTTTTAATCCGTCCCGAACATCCGGCAAGGCTCGGGAAACAATAACCGACATGGAATAGTCCAGATAGGACTCTTTCATTTCGTTTTCTATATTAACAGGAATAATTCGTTCGTTCGTTTCCATCTTTTCCTCAAAAATTAAATGTCCAGATTTCGGACATACTGCGCATTATCTTCGATAAATTTACGGCGCGGCTCTACTTCGTCGCCCATAAGTGTTGTAAAAATCTGATCGGCTTCGATGGCGTTTTCCATGGTCACCTGTAAAATCGTGCGTTTTTCGGGATCCATTGTTGTCTCCCATAATTGATCCGGATTCATCTCACCGAGACCTTTATAGCGCTGAATGCCGATTTTATCTTTAGGTCCCTCGATACTATTAATAATTTCTTCTTTTTGGGCGTCATCAAAAACATACCATTCTTTTTTACCGTTTTTAATTTTATACAGTGGTGGCTGTGCAATGTAAACATTTCCGCGTTGCACCAGTTCATTCATATAACGGAAGAAAAAGGTGAGTAAAAGGGTACGAATATGGGCGCCGTCTACATCGGCGTCTGTCATAATGATAATTTTATGATAGCGTAATTTTTCAAGCGAAAAATTATCGGAGCCGATACTGGTTCCGATGGCGGTAATCATCGTTTTAATTTCGTCATTCACTAAAATTTTATCGAGGCGGGCTTTTTCCACATTTAAAATTTTACCCTTTAAAGGTAAAATTGCCTGAAAACGGCG
Organism: Calditrichota bacterium; assembly: GCA_024278755.1. GTDB lineage: Bacteria > Calditrichota > Calditrichia > Calditrichales > Calditrichaceae > JANTFQ01. The sequence goes on from JAJRSO010000065.1 coordinate 36,910, forward strand.
GTCTCGTCCCTGCTTGGCTGAACCACCTGCAGAATCACCCTCCACGAGGTAAATTTCGCATTCTTCCGGAATATTGGATGAACAGTCGGCCAGTTTTCCCGGCATGGAATTACTTTCCAGCGCTGTTTTTCTACGGGTCAGTTCCCGGGCGTGCCGAGCGGCTTCCCGGGCGCGGGCCGCACTGGTACATTTTTCGATAATGCTTTTGGCTATGGAAGGATTTTCTTCAAGATAGTCATACAGTTTTTGATTGACCAGCGATTCCACCGCTCCGCGGGCTTCCGAATTTCCCAGTTTGGTTTTTGTCTGTACCTCAAATTGCGGTTCACTGACTTTTACCGAAATAACGGTGGTTAAACCTTCGCGAACGTCTTCTCCGGTAAGGCTTACTTTATCCCCGTTTTTAATCAGGTTATATTTTTGAGCATAAGAATTGAGTGTTCGGGTTAGAGCCGATTTAAAACCGGAGAGATGAGTTCCGCCTTCGATGGTGTTTACATTGTTGCAGTAGGTTAAAATGTTTTCCGTGTAAGTTGTGTTGTACTGCATGGCAATTTCGATAGGAATTCCGTCGCGTTCACCTTCGAGATAAACCGGTTCTTTATTTACCGGCGTGCGGGCTTCATCCAAAAATTCTACGAATGCTTTTAAACCGCCTTCGTATAAAAAGGTCTCTTCTTTTTCACTGCGTTCGTCATACAGGGTAATTTTAAGTTTTTTATTTAGGAAGCTGAGCTCACGCAGACGATTGGCCAAAATTTCAAATTTATAGGAAACTGTTTTAAAAATTTCGGGATCCGCTAAAAAGGTTAGCTTTGTTCCGTTTTTATCCGATTTTCCGGTAATTTTTAATTCATCTACCGGAATTCCTTTTTCGTAATTCTGTTCATAAATCTGGCCGTTGCGCGAAATTTCGACCCGACAGGTTTTGGAAAGGGCATTTACCACCGATGCGCCAACGCCATGTAGTCCGCCCGAAACTTTGTAATTGCTTTTATCGAATTTTCCGCCGGCATGTAAAACGGTCATAATCACTTCCACTGCGGGTTTATTTTCGCCTGGATGCATATCCACTGGAATTCCGCGTCCGTCGTCTTCCACGGTAATTTCTTCCGTTTTATGGATGGTCACTTTTATCTCTGAGGCGTATCCCGCCATCGCTTCATCAATACTGTTATCCACAATCTCATATACCAAATGGTGCAATCCTTTGGAGGAGACATCGCCGATATACATGGCCGGGCGTTTTCGTACCGCTTCCAACCCTTTAAGTACCTGAATATTTTGTGCCGTATAGTTTTTTCCTGACATACTGCGCCTTATTTTATACCAGTTTTATTGTATCAATTTTTACTGTTTTAAGTGAACGATTAATCATTTGTAAAAGTTCTTTTTTCCGAGTTGCCAATTCCTTTTTCCATAATTCATTCGTTACCCGAATGGTCAATTCTTTGTTTATCAGTTTTTCAGGAACGGTTACTTCGGCCAGTTGTTTTTTTAAAATACTTTTCCATTTTTTTTTGATTTCAAACTCGGCGTACGGCTTTTCGAGATTGTATTTTTTCATTAACTCCCGCAGAGGGGCCGAAACGGAATGAAATTCATTTTTCATTTTACTACTTTTCCCTGTTCAATTTCCATAAAACGTACAGATTCTTCGGGAACGCCTTTAATTTTTTCCCGGCTTGTGGTCGTAATTAAGGTCTGTCCAAAGGGAATAACGCATTGGATCAGGTTATTGATACGTTCGTTATCCAGCTCCCCAAAAATATCATCCATCAGTAAAATAGGATTTTCGGCTGTTTGCTCTTTTAAATATTCGCTTTCCACTATTTTTAGTGCAATTAAAAGAGTTTTATTTTCTCCCTGGGAACCGTATGTTTTTAAAGGAAAACCTTCTTTAAAAAAAACTAAATCGTCCCGGTGTGGACCAATTAATGTATTTTGCCGTTGCACGTCCGCATCATAATTATCAAAAAGTGTTTGTTTAAAAACGTTTTCTATCTCTCCCGTTTCTGCTTCAAACGGAACATTTGTTTTGTACTTTATCGATATTTGTTCATTCCTAAATGAAATCTTTCGGTAGTAGTCCCCTATTTTTTCATTGGCAAAAGTGATAAACTTCTGCCGTAACCGGATAATATAGGCGCCGTTTTTTACGAGCTGTTCATCCCAGGGAAAAAGGATACTGCTGTTCTCTTTGTTTTCTGAAATGAGGGAAAGCAGCCGGTTGCGGTGGCTTAATGCTTTTTTATATATCTGCAGGGCCTGTAAATAGATCGGGCTGACTTGCGATAATAAAATATCTATAAATTTCCGCCGGTTTGCCGGAACACCATAAGCCAGCTCAAGGTCTTCCAAAGATAACAGCGTAACCGGAATTTTTCCGATGAGTTGAGAAAATTTATCTATTTTGTTTTGATTAAAAAAAACGTGTTTTCCATCGGCAACGGAATAAAATATGCGAACAGAAAAAGCGTCTTTTTTATCCGTTTCAAAAAGGCCGGCAATCTGCAAATATTCCTTATCGTGCTGCAATACTATTTTTTCTGATTTAGCTCTAAAGCTTTTTGTAATTGCTAAAAAGAATACTGCTTCTAATAGTGATGTTTTTCCCTGGCCATTCCTTCCGTGTATAATATTTATTTGTTTTCCGAAATTAATATTTTCCGCAGAAATATTTCGGAAATGATTCAGTTCGATCTGTTTTAAATACATCTATCAGCTATTTAACCGAACCGGCATAATCAGCATTAAAATTTCTTCTTTTTCTTCCTGTTCAAAGGGAACGATAATTCCCGGACCATCTTCATCTTCCACTAAAAATTTAATTTCTTCCGAATCCAGATGACGTAAAATATCGAGCAGGTAATTTGCGTTGTACGCAATATCCAGCGGATCGGAATCAAACTTACAAGCAATCGTCTCGTTTGCCTCCCCTCCAAAATCGATATCCTGTGCGTAGATATTTATTTCGTTCGGTTTTAAACTGAGTTTTACCTGATAGGTCATCGGGTTGGAAAACAGGGACACACGTTTTACAGACGAAATAAACTGTTCTTTGTTAATTTCCATCTGCTTGCTGTTTTGCGCGGGAATCACCCGTTCATAATCCGGATACGGATCTTTAATTAAACGCGAATAAATTTTTGTATTGGGTAATTCGAAAAGAATATGATTTTCACTAATTAATATTTTCTGGCTTCCTTCGGCCGGCAAATTACGGGCTACAAAATTTAGCGCCTTAGTGGGAATAATAATATTTTCCGTAAATTCTTTGTTTTCAAAATCATGGGTAATAATTTTAACAAGACGATGCCCGTCTGTGGCAACCATGCGGTATTCATCTTCCATTATCTGGCAAAAAACGCCGGTGAGCGCCGGGCGCAGATTATCGGTGGAACAGGCAAAAATTGTCTTTTCTATCATGTGCTTGAGTACGGTATTTTTTAATTCGATTTTATGTTCGGTCTCCACCAGAGGAACGCTTGGAAATTCATTTTTATTTTGTCCGGATAATTTGTATTCACCAAAAGTAGATTCAATATAAATTTTCAGATTCGAATCGATTTTAAAGGTTAAATCATTTTCCGGCATTTCCCGGATAATATCTAACAGTAATTTACCCGGTACGGCAATGGAACCTTGTTCCGAAACATTGCAGGAAGCCCAGGCTATTTGCGTAATTTCTAAATCGGTAGCAATAATTTTAAGTTGATCTTCTTCGGCTATTAAAAGAACACTGTAAAGAATATCAACGGTCGATTTATTGGGAATTACGTTGATAACTTTTTGAAGAACTCGATAAAAATCATTACGGGAAATGGTAAAATTCATTTTGCCTCCAAACAGGGATTTCAAAACAAAAAAGATAAGAAATTTTCCATTCTTTTACAATAGAAAGCGTATGTTCATTTTAAATTGAAAAGAGGTTTAATGAACAACCCGTTATAAGTAAAAATACATCCGCAATAACTTGACTCTTTATCATATCACGAGGTTCGGAGAAGAAAATCTATCGGATGGAATTTAATAAAAAACTCATAAACTAAAAAAGATACTATTATTTAAAATAGATTATTTAAAATAATATAATAGATAGTTATTAGTCCTGTGGATATGTGGATAAGTGTGTGAACAGTATGCTATCGTTGAATGAAAATACTTTTTAGCTGTTAATAAAAAGTGCTTTGTTTGTTTGTTAAAAAGAGAAATTTAAAAACACCCTTAAATTTTAGTATCAGATGTTGATAAGCGGAATATTAGATTCATATTATGCACATTTTTATTAACAAATTTTAAAACCTGTTAATTGTTTGTTTTAAAAGGATTAAACAAATAATTATAAAATATTTATCCACATTCGTATTTTTACGGATACATTTAGCGGTTTTGTGTGGGCAATATCCTTACAAAAATTGTAGGGAATTTATACAAATTATCATGGATGGAGCTATTTTTTTTAAATTAAAAAATATTTAGGAATATTTGCCTTTCTCTTATTCAAATAGATAAATTAGCGTTTCTAAAAAATATAAGAAATGGAGTATATATGAAACGTACCTATCAGCCGAGCAATCGGAAAAGAAGAAACAAACATGGTTTTCGTTCCCGCATGAGTTCTGCAAACGGCCGTGCCGTTCTTTCGCGCAGAAGAGCTAAAGGACGTAAAAGATTAACCGTTAGTGATGATCTTATCAAAAACGCCTAATATAATTTCTTTAAAAAATAAAAAAGAAATACAAGACCTTCTTGCTTCTGGCAGGAAGGTCTATACGAAATATGGTATTATTTTTTTAAAGAATTTGCCCGAGGCAACAGATAAAAGAATAGCGATTCTTGTAAAAAAGAAATGCGGTAATGCGGTAAAAAGAAATTACATTAAACGGTTACTGCGCTATTTTATTCGTAAGCAGGCTTTGCTGATAAGCAAAAATAACAGAGTGGCCTTTCTGTATTTATATAACGGCAAAGCGGAATACAAAAAAATCGAAACAGTTTATCTTAATGCATTGAACAGGTATGAGGAAAATTCTATTAATTCTCATTAGAGCATACCAAAAATACATTTCTCCTTTAAGGCCACCGACGTGCCGATTCTACCCCAGTTGTTCTCAATATTCCTATGAATCTATTCAAAAGCACGGCGTTTTTAAAGGAGGATTTTACTCTGTTGTCCGTATCGGTAAATGTCATCCTTTTCATCCGGGCGGGTTTGATCCTGTTAAATAGAAAGTAATAAGGAATTATAATGGATAGAAAATCAATAACAGCGTTAGTTTTAATTGCGGTAATCATTCTTCTGCTTCCATCTTATCAGCAACTTATTAATGGCGATCAACCGGATATATCTCGGGCAAAAAGAGATTCGGCTCAAACAATATTAAGAGACAGTGTTACCAAAGCAGAAAAAAAACCGGTACAGATAACAAAAAGCCTTCCCGTTAAAAAAGAAATAACTCTGGCCGAAAAAAATGAGCCGGAAAAAAGTATTAGCGTTCAGGAAGCAAGTGAAGGAAAAACATTTAAAATTCAATCCGATAAAATAAATGTTGTTTTATCGAATAAAAACGGCGCATCGTTAAAGCAGTTTATTTTAACTAAATTTGCGATGAACGATTCTTTAAAAGTGAATATGATAGACCCTACGATTCATAACGGTATTTATTTAGCCTTTCAAAATAATCAGGGAGAATATATAAACACCGGTGAATATATGTTTTCTACCGATAAAACACCCGGTACTGTTTTTCTGGATAAAAACGATTCTTACCGTATAGAGTTTAGCTTACTTATAAGCGGTGATATTGTTAAAAAAACCTATACTTTTTACGGAAACAGCTATCATTTTGATGTAGCCGTTTCTTTTTCAAATCCTGAAAAAATGCTGTTAAACAGACAATACGAATTTGGCTGGAAAAACGGACTACCTTCCACAGAATCATATAAATCGGATGATAATAATTATAACCAGGTTTATGTCTATATGGGAGATGAACTGGAAAATTACAGCATAAGCGATCCGGGAAAAGGGGAAGCCGTTACACTATCCGGGAAAGCAGACTGGACAGCTGTTCGTACCAAATATTTTTTGGGCAGTATTTCCAATATAAACGGTTCATCTGACGCGGTATATTATTCCGGAGAAGGTATTCAGCGAAAAGACTATGTACAGCGTTTATATGATTTTGGTTTTGATTTGCAGGTTCAGAACAATACGGCCGATACTATGCGTATATATCTGGGCCCGCTTGATATTCATGAACTGGAGCAGTATAAAAACAATTTAGAAACCCTGATCATGAACAATGGATGGTACGAACGGGTTTTCCGCTTCTTCAGTTTGCTTGTACTAAAAATATTAGAACTCTTAAATATGATTATTCCCAACTATGGCGTGGTAATCATTGTCTTTTCAATTCTGATAAAATTACTGGTGTACCCGTTAACGCGAAAAAGCTATACGTCGATGAAGGAAATGCAGCGTATTAATCCGCTCATTGCCGAATTAAAAGAAAAATATAAAGGAGACCCGCAGCGGCTGAATAAAGAAACGATGAAATTATATAAAGAACACGGCGTAAATCCTTTGGGTGGCTGTCTGCCGACATTGATTCAGATGCCGTTATTAATTTCACTCTTTATTGTTTTTCGCTCGACGATTCAGTTGCGCGGCGCCATGTTTATTCCAGGATGGGTAACGGATTTATCCCGACCGGACACATTGTTTATGCTTCCCTTCAGCCTTCCGATGTACGGGAATGAATTTAATTTACTTCCCATACTGATGGCGGTAACGATGATTTTTCAGTCTAAAATGACCATGCAGGATCCAAAACAAAAAGCGATGGTTTATTTAATGCCGGTGTTTATGTTGCTGCTTTTCAATCGATTTCCTTCGGGTTTAAACCTGTATTATACGCTGTTTAATTTACTAACAATAATACAGCAAAAATTCATAAACACGGGGACGGCGGCGCCGGTTACGGTTCCGGACAAAAAAAAGAAACCAAAACGAAAAAAATAAAATAAACCCCGAAAGGGGTTTTTTTGTATGAAAAAAACAAATCAAAACGATACGATAATTGCTCCGCTAACGCCTTCTGTCGGCGGTAGTGTTTCCTTATTAAGAATAAGCGGACCAAAGGCCGTTTCCTTCGCGGAAAAAGTATTTTCTAAAAAAAATATTTCACAGCGGGAAGGGGGGCGTTTTTTCTTTGGAAATCTGCAAGACGAACAGGGTAAGTTGATAGACGAAGTTGTTTTACTTTTTTTCAAAGCGCCCAATTCCTATACCGGTGAGGATATAATAGAAATAAACAGCCATGCCAATCCTTTTGTAGTTGATACAATTTTTCAATTGTTTTTAAGATTAGGCTGCCGCCCGGCCGAACCGGGAGAGTTTTCCAAGCGCGCCTTTTTGAACGGGAAAATGGATTTAGTGCAAGCCGAAGCGGTAGCCGATTTAATTGCTGCAAAATCTCAGACAGGTGTTCAGAATTCGCTGTTTCATTTAAAAGGAAAGCTTTCGGAAAAAATCATTAAAATTAAAGAAAAGATTATCCAAATCACATCTTTCTTAGAATTAGATTTAGATTTTTCAGAAGAAGAAATAGACATTATTTCCGCACAAAAAGCAAGCGCATTAATTGATGAAACAGAGCAGGAAATAGCACAACTTCTTACCACCTACGAACATGGAAAAATAATTACGCGTGGCATCGACGTATTGATTACCGGCCGGCCAAACGTTGGAAAATCCAGTTTAATGAATGCGCTCCTCGGCGAAAACAGAGTGATTGTATCGGATACACCCGGAACCACCAGGGATATTATTCACGAGCAAACACTAATCCAAAACACCCAGGTACGGTTTTTAGACAGCGCCGGCATTCACCTGACCGACAATTCTATAGAAGCAGAAGGAATTGGACGCGCCAGAGAATTCTTTGTAAAAGCCGATATTATTTTATTGGTTTTAGATATTTCAGAAGAAATACAACGGGAAGACGAAAACCTGATTAAACTTTTGTCCGGTTCATATAAAGAAAAAACCATTCTCACCGTAAACAAAACAGACAAGACGGAAACAAAACAGCTTGAAAAAAGAATAAAAAACAAACTTAGTAATACCGTTTTTGTTTCGGCAAAAACACAGGAAAACATCGATCTACTAAAAGAACAAATTATCCGTCTCGCTTCAGGAACTCAACCGGAAAAAGCGGATGAAATACTAATAACAAACCAGCGGCAATTTAATTATTTATCTTTAACAAAAAAGGCGCTTCAAAAAGCAAAACAGAGCCTGGAACAGGGCGTAGGATTTGAATTTGTCTCCCTCGATATGCGAGCGGCCACAAACTACCTTTCGGAAATTACCGGCGAAATTACCACCGATGATTTACTCAACAACCTGTTCTCAAATTTTTGTATCGGAAAATAACGTTTCACGTGAAACAATAAAATATGAACACCAGATTTGATATAATCGTAATCGGAGCGGGACACGCCGGACTTGAAGCCGCCGTTGCTTCTGCGCGAATGGGTAAAAAAACGGCGCTGGTCACGCTGAATAAAAATAAAATTGCACTCATGTCCTGCAATCCCGCTATCGGCGGACTTGCTAAAGGACAATTGGTAAAAGAGATTGATGCTCTTGGCGGTGTAATGGGGAAAATTATTGATGAATCCGGCATTCATTTTAAGATGCTGAATTCCTCCAAAGGGCCGGCTGTCCAATCCCCCCGCGCCCAGGCAGACAGAAAATACTATGCCTTTACGGCAATTCGGTTTGCGCAGGAGACAACAAATCTGACCGTTGTAGAGGACATGGCGGTTGGAGTAAAAACGAAAAACGGAAAAATTACCGCCGTAACACTTTTAAAAAACGGGGATCTTTCCTGTCAAGCGGCGGTCGTTACCGCCGGTACATTTTTAAATGGTGTTATTTTTACCGGGCTGCATAGAGTTCCAGCCGGGCTGGCCGGGGATTTGCCTGTAAAAGGATTGACGGAATCCCTTGAAAAAGCTGGTTTTTTTTCAGCACGATTAAAGACAGGAACCCCGCCCAGGGTTCACCGCGACACGATTGATTTTTCTAAAACGGAAATACAAGAGCCGGATATGGTTCCCGTTCCTTTTTCCTATTCCACCGACAGTATTCACAGAAAACAGGTAAATTGCCATATTGTATACACTTCGGAAACGACCCACGAAATTCTGCGTCTCGGCTTTGATCGCTCTCCGCTTTTTATGGGAACCATTCAGGGAGCCGGCCCGCGTTACTGTCCTTCTATTGAAGACAAAATAAACCGCTTTTCCGACAAACCGCGCCACCAATTGTTTTTAGAACCGGAAGGGTACAACAATGTGGAAGTTTATGTAAACGGTTTTTCCACCAGCTTACCGGGGGATATTCAGGAAAGGGCTCTCCGTACGGTTTCCGGGTTAGAGAAGGTAAAAATTCTACGCCTCGGCTACGCGGTGGAATATGATTTTTTTCCGCCCAACCAATTACAGCACACCCTGGAAACAAAACAGGTAAAAAACCTCTATTTTGCCGGACAAATAAACGGGACATCCGGGTACGAAGAAGCGGCCGCGCAAGGCCTAATGGCGGGTATAAACGCCGCCTTAAAGCTGGATAAAAAAGAGCGCTTTGTATTGGAACGCTCGGAAGCTTATATCGGTGTTTTAATCGACGATTTGATCAATAAAACACACGACGAACCCTATCGTATGTTTACTTCGCGGGCGGAGTTTCGGCTGATGCTGCGTCAGGACAACGCCGACTTACGCTTAATGGAAAAAGGCAGGGCGCTGGGACTCGTGGAAGAAAAGGCGTTTAATAAATATCAAAATAAAAAAGAACAAATTCACCGTATCCGGGCGAAAGATCTGGGTAGAAGAATACAGCCCGCCTGGTTTAACAGTCGTTTTGCGGGAAAAAGCACAGCCCTGCAACAAGCGCAAAAAATTAAGGATTTGGTAAAACGTCCCGAACTAAAGTTAATTGATCTGTTGGCGGCGGTTACGGAGGAGACGTATTCCGAAGCAGCTGTTAGCGAAGTTGAATACAATGCGAAATATGAGGGGTATTTAAAGCGCCAGTTGGAACAAATTGAAAAATTTAAACGCGTGGAAAAGAAAAAAATCCCCGAGGAAATAAATTATAGAGAAATAAAAGCCCTATCCGTAGAGGCCCGGGAAAAACTCCAGGCAGTACGTCCGGAAAATCTGGGACAAGCCTCCCGCATATCTGGCGTCCGCAATGCGGATATTTCAGTTTTGGTTGTGTTTTTGGAAAAATATCGCAGAATGGATGTTTCACGTGAAACATGAAAAAGAGTTCTCTGAAATTATAGGCCGGTTGTCTGAAGTTGGGGTTGTGGTGGATTCGGTTCGGGAAAAACAGTTGCGCCTCTATTATCAACTGTTGTGGGTCTGGAATAAAAAAATCAACCTGGTTTCGCGGATAAGAACAGACGAAGCGATTAAAAAAAACATCTATTCTTCTTTTTTATTTTGGTCCGTTTTAAATGAAAGTTCCCCTCCGCCCGGTTTTTGTTTTGCCGATTTAGGTTCCGGGGGCGGTTTTCCGGGGGTCGTGCTTTCGATTATGCAGCCTGGAAACAAAGGCGTTCTGGTGGATTCTTCTCGAAAAAAAACGCTTTTTTTGAAGAAAGTTGTTTCGGAGTTAAGTTTAAACGCGACGGTTTTGGTTAAAAGAGTAGAGGCGTTATCGCTGCCGGAGGAAAACAAATATCAAGTGATTACCGCTCTGGCTTTTGCGCCTTTGGATAAGCTGCTTGGGTATGCCGCGCCGTTGCTCAAGAAAAACGGTTTTGTTTTAACGTTAAAAGGAAAATCATACGCGGAAGAATTGGTCGAAACAGGCGTGGAGCGATATAAAATAACGCCGGTAAAGATAGATAATAGCTGGTGCCGGCTGGTTCCCGGATATGAAAACAAAACGATGTTACGATTGGAGTTATAAATGTCAGAAAATGATTTGTTTAAAGAATTGTCAACCTTGGTTACCGAAAGCCGGAACCCAAATTCCTTTGAAGTGGATGTAATGGAAACTCAGGAGGCTGTGCAGCTTTTTAATAGGGAAGATAAGAAGGTGGCTTTGGCGGTGGAAAAAGAGCTGGAATATATTGCTCAGGCGGTGGATTTAATTACCGAAGCCTTTAAAAACGGAGGACGACTCTGCTATTTTGGAGCAGGCACATCCGGACGTTTGGGTGTTTTGGATGCGGCAGAATGTCCGCCCACTTTTGGCGTTCCAGAGGGAATGGTTGTTGGCAGAATTGCCGGCGGTTTTGAGGCGCTTCATACGGCTGTGGAAGGATTTGAGGATTTTGAAGAAAACGGAGCAAAAGACGTTGCCGAGTTGAAAATATCGGAAAAGGATGTGGTTTGCGGGATCGCCGCCAGCCGTCGGACACCTTATGTGATTGGCGCTATAGATGAAGCAAAAAAGCGCGGCGCGAAGACGATTACCGTCGTTTGTAATCCACGTGAGCATTTACAATATGATGTAGATGTGGCGATTTGCCCGGTGCCGGGCCCGGAAACGATTATGGGTTCAACCCGGTTAAAAGCCGCCACAGCACAAAAGATGGTTTTAAATATGTTGACCAGTGTTTCTATGATTAAACTGGGAAAAGTATATGAAAACATGATGATCGACTTGCAGCAAAACAATCTAAAACTTGTGGAGCGCTCTAAAAAGATCATTATGATCGCTGCAGATGTAAGTTATGAACAGGCTGGACATTGCCTGGACGAAGCAAAGGGGCATGTAAAAACGGCAATTTTTACAGCACTTACAGGAGAGCCCGTTCAAACGGCAAAAACATATCTTGATAAAAACAAAGGCTTTCTTAAAAAAGCTTTGAATGACTGGCGGACAGATAAATAAAGAGGCGTACAAACGTTCACCCCAAAAGGCTTGGGATTTATTTTATCTTTTCATAAGTTACATATGCTTTGCAAATAGGTTTCCGGCGATGTAAGTCTTAATAAATGATGGTTTTTATTTATGACATCTCTGCTGAGTATTGTTGTTTTTGTTCTGCTTGCCTATATCGGATCGCGGTTTGTTCAGAAGAGACCAATCCAAAACACCTACCTTAAAAGTATTGCATTTACCGGGATTATATACATTGCTCTTGGTTATTTATTAAGTTCTAAGGTGCTGAATATCGTTACCGCCGAAATAACCGATCAGCTAAAAATTGTTTTCTCTCTGGTTTTGGGTTGGGCCGGATTCCTGATAGGGTTACAAACGAATATTTCCGGTCTTAAACGATTTCCTTTAAAATATTATCGTTATTCGTCTCTCGGTTTTTTAATTGCCTTTGTCATTACTTTCTTGCTTTTATATGGCCTTTTGAATGTTGGGCCGATGAATGTCGTCGATTTTCACAGCCTTTTAATTCTCTCTCTTGCCGGCGCCGTAACGTCGCCCATAATGGTTGCCGTTGTCGTGCGGGATCATCGGGTACAGGCGCGGTTGTCACATTTGCTGCAATTCAATGCGGCTTTTGATAACTTGCTTGGCGTTTTTATGATCGGAATTATTGTGCTGGCAGATGCCTTTTTGGTCCGGGAATCTATCCAGACAACCATTCTGTACGGACTGGTGGTTCTTTTGGTTTCGGTTGCAGCAGCGGGCATATATTCAGCATTAACAACTGAAAAAATTTCTGCCGAAGAAAACTTCTTATATATTATAGGTTTGTTAATGTTTGTGGTGGGTAGCGCCCTCTATTTTGGAATGAGTATTTTGTTGGCGGCGCTTGTTTTTGGAATACTTACGGCGAATCTTTCCGATAACACCCGCAGGCTTTACCAAAACATCCAACAGATCGAAAAGCCGATGTACGTTCTGCTGCTTATTTATGCCGGTTTAAACCTTCGGTTTGAGATAAGCTATTCGTTACTGATTTTATTTTTTCTGTTTCATATCTTAGCAAAACTATTTGCCGAATATATAGCCAATTATTCACTTGGTAAAGAAGAACGCCACAATGGCTGGCTGGGGTTTGGCAACATCGGTATGGGGGGATTATCGCTGGCAATTGTTTTAGACTTTAATCTGATTTACGGCAATCATTCAACACAAGGCATATTGCTTATAATCATAGTAACGTTAATCTTTCAGGATGGAATTGCCTTGCAATATTTAGAAAACCGGTTAATAAAAAGAAAATGAAAAAAGCCCTTATCATATTTTTTCTTATTGTTCTTACGTTTGGTATGAAAGCGTTACTTCCCGAAGGGAAGTCGTTACATGCGGAAGCAGCTCTCATAATGGGGCTGGTATTAATCACCGCATATTTAGCGGCGCTTTTGTTAAAACGCTTACAATTGCCGCGCCTTACCGGATACATGCTGTTGGGGTTAGCGGTTGGCCCTGCCGGATTAAATTTTTTATCGCATGATTTATTACAACAGTTACATTTTCTCGAAGAACTGGCCTTGTCTTTTATCGCTTTAACCGCCGGAGGGGAGTTTAAATACAGCCGAATCAAAAAATTTCTGAAAAGCGTGGTCTCACAACTGCTGGGCCAATTAAACACGGTCTTTGTGGGCATTCTGTTTCTCCTGTTGCTCCTTGCCGGATATTTGCCGTTTCTAAAGGATCTGGAAGCCGATATGGTATTTGGTTTTTCCATATTATTCGCCGCCACTGCATTATCCACATCTCCGGCCGTTACTATCGGAATTATAACGGAACTGCGTGCGCGGGGATATGTAACGGAACGGGTTCTATCCATAACCATTTTAAAATCCATCACACTGGTCATTATTTTTCCGTTGATTATTGCCTGGGCTAAATTATATCTGGTTCCGGGTACGGCCATCAACACAGAGTTGTTTCTTGCTGTTGCTACGCAGATTTTCGGTTCCATTTTGTTTGGCGTATTGGTAGGCGGTATTATCATATTATATCTGAAATACGTAAAAACGGAACAAAGCCTGTTTTTATTGGGAACGGCCATTGTAATTGTAGAGTTTACCCCGATGTTAAATATGGAAGTTCTGCTTACTTCCATTATTGCCGGAATTGTTGTGGAAAACTTTTCAAAAAAAGGAGAGGCTCTTATCGAAAACATAGAGAAAAGTTCGCTTCCGCTTTATATTATTTTTTTTGGTTTTGCCGGAGCGGGTCTGCACATCGACGCCATTGTTCAGGCTTTTGTTTTAACGGTTGTATTAGTCGTTTTCCGAATGCTCTTTTTATATATTGGTAATTATCTCGGGGCGGTAATTGCCGGGGAAAAGAAAATTATTAAAAATATATCCTGGCTGGGGTACATGGGGCAGGCGGGAATTGCCGTTGGGTTGGGTACGATTATCGAAAAAACATTCCCCGGCCCAATCGGCAGCAGTTTTAAAACAATCCTGATTGCCAGCGTTGTAATTAATGAACTCTTTGGCCCGATACTGTTTAAATATCTGTTAGTTTATGCAAAGGAATCAACAATAGATGACTGAAAAAGCCGAATATAAAATTATGCCCGGATGTGAACCGCTATTCATCGAAGGAGATAAAACAGGTATTTTATTATTGCATGGTTTTACCGGCAGTCCGTATGAGGTGAAAGAGCTTGGTGAGCAATTAGGAAAAAAAGGATACACGGTTTCTATTCCGTTGCTAAAAGGGCACGGAACAACTCCAGCGGATTTACTAAATTGTCGTTGGTACGACTGGTTCGAGGATTCTAAAAAAGCGTTGTTTAAGTTGCGAAAAACCTGCAATACGGTTATTGCCGTTGGTTTATCCACAGGAGCCAGTCTTGCTCTGCATTTAGCGGCCCATTATCAACTGGAAGGCGTTGCTGCGCTTTCTCCGGCGCTCTTTTTAAAAAACAAAAGCTCGGTAATATTGCCCTATCTTCCTATTCTTTTTCCTTATCGCTATATAAAAGGCGGGCCGGATATTTCGGATGTCGCTACGGCCGACGCGGTTGTCAAATATCGAAAAACACCGCTGAAAGCAGCGAAGGAAGTGTTAAAGCTTTATGCACATTTAAAAATGGATCTGCCGGAAATTTATGTGCCGGTGCTGCTTATTCAGGCCGAACAGGATCATGTTGTCGATCCTAAAGGCGCGCAGTGGATTTACGATCATATTTCTTCCAAAGAGAAAAAAATATTAAAACTGTCCAAGTCCTTTCACGTTATTACGCTTGATGTGGAAAAGAAAATTGTTTTTCGTGAGATAGAACGCTTTATTTCGGAACGATTATAGTTTTCAGTTTGATTAAAACCTTAAAATTGAGTAAATTCCACGGTTAGAAAAACGGGCCGGGTAAAAAAAATGTTTTTTTCAACCATGTCCGTTCTGTTTAAAACCTTCTGCCAGACTCAAAATATCTATTTCTAAGAGGTATCATGGATAACTTAAAAATTTTATACTTAGCCAGTGAGGTTTCACCTTTTGCCATGGCAGGCGGGCTTGCTGATGTAACCGGCGCCCTGCCGAAAGCGTTGAAAGGGTTTAATCATGAAGTACGGATGATGATTCCTAAGTATAAATTCATCAACGAACGCAAATATGTTCTGCGCGAAGTTATCCGCTTGCGGGATATCCCGGTTACGGTTAACGGCAAGACGGAAATGGCAAATGTAAAATCTGCGTTTCTGCCAGACAGCAAAGTACAGATTTATTTAGTAGATGTGGGTGATTTTTTTTCCCGGCCCGGTATTTATATCGATCCCAAAACAAAAAAACCGTATCCGGATAATGCGGAACGCTTTGCTTTCTTTTCGAAAGCGGCCATCGAAACCTTAAAAATTTTATCCTGGCAACCCAATATTATTCACTGCAACGACTGGCAAACCTCGTTTGCTCCGGTCTATTTAAAAACAATTTATCTTAACGATCCGTTTTTAGAGGGAGTTAAATCCATTTACACGATTCATAATCTTACCTCTCAGGGAGAATTTGAACCGGCTGTCGCAGAAAAAATAGAATATGATCAGAGCCAGGTTAAAGAAGGCGGCATGTTTTATAAAGACGGAAAATTAAACTTAACCAAGGGCGCTATCCATTTTGCCGATTTCATTACGACGGTCTCCGAAACATATGCCAACGAAATTATCGATGACGATTCCATTGGTTTTGGGTTAGGACCGCTCCTGGAAGAAAAGGGTGAAAAGTTCGAAGGCATTTTAAATGGTGTGGATTACAGTGTCTGGAATCCGGAAACGGATAAACTGATTCCCCATAATTACACGGCGGAAGACTTGACCGGAAAAGCAGAAAATAAAAAAGCGCTTTTACAGCGGTCCGGGCTGGAATACAAAGAAGATGTTCCGTTAATTGGTATAATCTCCAAAATTACCGAGCAAAAAGGTTTGGATTTGATACTTGAGGTGCTGGATAAATTGCTTGCCATGGACGTGCAGATTATTATTCACGGAGATGGAGATCGCAAGCTGGTTGAAAAAATTATTATCTATGCCCAAAAATATCCGGATAAATTTCGAATGAATGTAACGTTTGATGATAAGATGGCACATTTAATTGAGGCCGGAGCGGATATTTACCTGTCTCCCTCAAAGTATGAACCGTGCGGGTTAAACCAGATATACAGCCTAAAGTATGGAACAATCCCGGTTGTATCGTCTGTTGGCGGTTTGTTTGACACCGTTGACGATCTCGATGAGGAGCTTACCGAAGGAACGGGAATTATCATCGAAGAGCTTAGCGGGGAGGCGATTATAAAAGCCGTAACGCGTGCGCTTACCTATTTTAAAGATAAAGAAAAATGGTTGGCTATTCAGAAAAGAATAATGGAAGAAGATTTTTCATGGGAGCTTTCGGCTAAACGTTATCTGGATATTTATGATCGCGTTTTGTCCGATTAATCAAAAGCCAAAACCCAAAACGTTTAATATGTAAAAATGGAAAGCGGGATAGTTTTAAAAAAGACTGTTCCGCTTATTTTATGTTATGAATAAAGCTGTCTTCTTAGACCGCGATGGAACCATTAATGAAGAAATGGGTTATATAAACCATGTTTCGCGGTTCCGATTATTCGCTTTTGTTCCGCAGGCTGTAAAAATTATAAAGGATGCGGGTTTTAAAATTATCGTTGTAACCAATCAATCCGGTGTTGCAAGAGGCTACTTTGATGAAGAGCTGGTTTGGGAGATTCATAAAAAACTCGTTGAAGATTTAGAAAAAAGTTCAGCGCGAATTGACGGAATTTATTATTGTCCCCATCACCCACAAGAAGGAAGGGGAAAGTATAAAAAAGATTGTCCATGTCGAAAGCCAAAAACAGGGATGATTGATTTGGCGGTGAAAGAACATCAAATTGATTTAAGCCGTTCTTATATGGTTGGCGATCGCTATAAAGATATTTTATTTGCAAAAGAGGCGGGACTAAAACCGATATTTGTTAAAACGGGTTATGGTATTGGCGAGTATTCATTTCAACGAAACAAATGGAAAGCCGAACCATTGTTTGTTGCTGAAAACCTTCTGGAGGCCGCTGAATTTATCAGAAACTCAACGGGCTGACGGTTTTTTTCAGATTGACAGTAAAATGACTATTAATTAAATTTACCTTCTAATTTAAATTTTGGACCTATATGAAAAAAACACTTTTATTTATAATAATATTATTTTCCGCCTGGGCCTGCCAGGATTTGAATTCGGTTAATCCGCCCGATGAATTTGATGTGAACGGCCAGTTTGGACGAATGGTTGATACGGTATTTTATGCTACGGATGCCCGCTTTTCTGTTGACTATCGTTCGGATACAGGAAACGGAAAAAAATTATGCGTAGGGAAATTTGCGGATTTTCAGGCCGGAATTTTTATTAAATTTATTAATCTTCCGCCCGATACAATGAAAATAGATTCTCTCTTTTTAGAGTTTACAAGCATGGGAAAGTTTGGCAACGGACAGGAAGAATTAAGTGTGGATGTTTACGAAATGAGCCAGGAGTGGGACGAGCATACAATTAATACGCTCGATGAATGGCACAGCTGGCAACCGGCCGCGCCGGCAATTTTTCATACGGTTATTTCTGCGAATGATTCGGCTAAAATGAAAATTGAAATAGACACAACGCTTTTTAATAAATGGCGCTACGAGCCGGAGATGAATTTTGGCATCTGTATTAAACCCACATCGGATTTAAACAATCATATTCGGGAGTTTGAATCTCTGGAATCCGAAAACCCGTTAAACTGGCCAAAGATTTATTATTATAAAAATCAAGGCGATACGTTAAGTATTTTAGATAGTGTGCGCACCGGAATAGATGCCACGGTTTTTGATTATCCCGAAACAGCGCCGGATAATGTATTTAATTTAGCGCAGGCTAGCAATGAACTTATTCTTTCCAGCGGAATTCCCTCCCGCCTGTTTGTTCGTTTTGATTCCCTGAAAACCCTTCCCAAAACAGCGGTTATGCAGGCGGCAAACCTTATGTTGGAGGTTGACGAGGACAACGGCGATTTACAAAATGAGAACCAGAGTAATGTTTTTTATCTGCGATCCATAACCGAGGCAGATTCGGCGTTATCGTCTTTTGAGATCGATTCCTCTTTTGCGTCGGATTCGAATTTTGGTTTTAATATGATCTATTCCGACGGCATGATTCAAATGAAAAGTACGTTTGAACAGGAAAAGCTGGGGAAAAATCAACTTCAAAACATTATAAACGGAAATAAAACCAGCGAATGGTTTTATATTCATTTTGTTGATGCGCCAAGCCCGATTTCGGTAGAAAAAAGTGATGTTTCGGTTTTCCGACTCTTTTCACCAAAAGATGCGGGACATCCGGAAGCATTTAAGCTGCACGTACGCTATTTTGAAATAATGCCCGGCAGCGGTTTATAACTTGGGGAAAGAATGAAAAAATACACAGCAATTATAATTACGATATTACTTTTTTCCGGAACCGTTCTTGCCGGAGAAAGCTTATTTGGTATTAGCAATAAAAGTCTCGGGATGCTCTCTCTCCCTTATTCCGCACCGGGTATGGGACGTTCCTATGAAATAGCCTCATCAGACACCAATCAAATAAATTATTTAAATTATGCATTGTGGCCTAAAATAGGTATCACGTCTTATTCGGCGAAGTTTATTTATAAGGCCGCTTCCGGCAGTGACGAAGAGGCGGATAATTATTTTAACAGTGTTGAAAATTTCGGTGGGGGATATTTAACGGTTCCCATTCTTAAAAGAAAAATTTCGCTTGGCGTGGGTGTTATGCCTGTTTCCGATATGGAACAGCGTTATAAAGAGAACACCCCGGATGAAAGCGCCTCGTCGCAAATTGTTATAAAGGGCGGCCTTAGCCGTGCATCGATGAATATTTCGTATCTGGTGATGCCCAACGTTGGAATTGGGTTTGGTTATGAATATAATTTCGGTAAAATAAGTAAAACATTCCGATATCAGGATTCATCGAAAACGTACTCAGCGCTTGATCTCTACTATGAGTATAGAATGTATGGTCACGGAACCGTAATAAGCGCTTTTTTTCAGCCTTTAAAAGAGTTCAGTTTGGGGCTGGTTTTCAGGCCGGCGGTAAAAATTGATTACAGAATACAAGCAGCAACAAATTCGGACGAAGTTGATAAAGCCGTGATAAAAACCCTAACCATTCCCGCACAGCTAAATTTTGGTGCCGAGTATAAACTAAACAAACGTTGGCGTTCCGGAGTGGATTTTAATTATCAAAACTGGAAAAAGGGGTATTTAAACAACGGTGTGGCTGTTGGCAGTCCGTTTACAGAGTATTATTCCATTGGCGGCGGAATTGAACGGATTCATAGCAATAAACTCTTTATCAGCCTTTTGGAAAAAATGGATTTGCGTGCGGGTGGTTTTTTTCGGCGTTTAAGCCAGACAAGTTCCGGGAATCCGGTAAATGAATATGGCGTTTCTTTCGGGTTTTCTTTGCCGTTGCAACGTTTCCGTTCTAAAATAGATTTTGCCGGAATCATTGGCGGCAGAGGAAGTTTAGATACAAACCAATATAAAGAGATGTTCTACAAAATCGGTGTTTCCATAAGTGCTAAAGAGATGTGGTTCATTAAGCTGAAAGATCAATAACAAAAGCGATAAATTACCGCAAATAGGCTTTAATGCGGTAAAACCGTTTATATACATAAGGTGTTAATGTACCACAAACAATAAAAGATAACGTTGATTGTTTTCATAACAAAGAAGGTGAAAAATGAACTCTTTAAAATATGTATTATTTCTGCTTCTTTTTAGTTTTTCGTTTTTATTTGCCCAGTTCGAAGATGATCTTCCCGACGGTGAAGAACAAACGGAAGAAGCCTGCATTCCTGAAAACCTGTTAACCGGCTGGGATTCTCTGGCAACGGTTAAAATGGACCAACCAATCGGATTGCTTTATAATTACGGTTACGAATACTATAAAAACAAAGCCTATGGCGATGCGATGCCCTATTTGTGGAAAGTATATCTGCATGGAGCGGACCGTTATGCTAAAAACGCGATTCGTAAAATAACAACCATCTATTTTCAGCAGGGTATGGTGGACAGCACTCTAATTGCTTGTTACCGGGGACTTGAAAAATTTCCGACCGAAAAAATTCTGCACCATTATGCCGGTTTACTGCAAAACAAATTAGGACGCTTCCGTTGTGCGATTCCCCATTACGAGGCGTTGGTAGCAGCAGATTCCACGAATAAGGATTATATAAAAACATTGGCGATCTTATATTTTAGAAATGAAGATGAGAGAGCCATTGAAGCGCAGGAAAAAGTGGTTTCCCTTAATCCGAAAAATGCCGAAGAAAAAAATAATCTGGCGATATATGTTTCCTACTTTCACGGTGAAGGGGCCGATTTGGAATATCGTAAAAAAGCTTACGATCAGGATCCTTCT
>JAJRSO010000066.1 GCA_024278755.1 Calditrichota bacterium
AATTAGGGAGGGGCTTGCCGAAGGTAAGGGGTGGGTAAAAGAAATGTTTAATAATCAAGTCTCAGTTTTTTACTAAATGCACTAACCTTTGATGTACATAGTGCTTTTTAGACATTTGTTACTTTTTAACCGGACACTATTAGTATTCAATGTTAAAATATACCCGGGTCGTTGCCAAATCAGGCCTAAAAACAAACCGTCTATTGTAATTGTAAGGCAGATAAAAAATCGTTTAATTCCGCGTAATAACGGAAGGATGCCAGGCGTTTCATTTTATTCCGCCCTGCAAAGGGTTTATAAAAATATGTTGCGCTATAACTCTCATAACAAAATGTTTTGCAGGCAAAGGATTTTTATCGGAGTTACATCAATAAACGGATAAGGGCGGCCGGAACCGCCGCCGCCGCAAGAGACAGCAGGGAACCGATTAAAAAATACTGTGCAAATTCCTTTTCTTCCAACCGCTTAAAACGGGCCAGTGATTTAAGCGCGATAATAATGGCGATACCGCCGAAGTTATTGGATAAAATTAAAAAATAATAAAAGGAACGTTCTAAAATACCGATAATTTTTCCGCGATCTAGTTCGATATCGTCCTTCTGTTTTTGCGGCGTATCCGTTTCCGGAGCAACCGGAATACTGTTTAATACCAGACGGATAAACAGGGTAGACTCCTTCAGGATAAACAGATAGCCGAGCATAATGAGTAAAACCATATCTGCCGAGGCTCCGGATAAATAAAACAGAGGAACAACGGTTTTCAGAAATTGCGTTACGGGATTGGGCAGGGCCGGGATACCGAAATGGATCTTTTGGAGCAGCCAGGGCCACAAAACGACTGCCTGCGTTATTTGCGCCAGATAAAGCCGTCCGCTCTGTTTGTCTTTGGGAAACCGGAGATATGAATCCGCTAAGATCATCAGTCCGTTAAAGAGGAATAAAATAACGGCGGTAAGTATATTCTGTACGAGCAGAAAACTCCAGAATCCCCAACCAATTCGTTTTAGAATATCTCCTGTTTGCCTTTTTTCAAAAGAAACTACGCTGTTTGGATCGAGAAAAAGCAACCGCCCGGAAAAATAGATTAATAACAGAATTAACTCATTTCGCATTGTTATTCTCCCTGCAATAGCCTGTTTATTTCATCCTGGATTAATAGATGTGTTTGCCGGATAAGACGAAAAGCAGGCGCATTGATATGTTGTGAAACGGCCGATTGACTCATAGACACGCTGCGGGCGATCTCTTTTTGTGTAACTCTTTTACAGTACAGATGCAGGATGGTGTGTTTTTCCGGAGGCCAGCTTTTTGTACTGATGTCGATCCAGTTTAATAAAACATTTATGCGTTTGTCAATAACGGGATCTCCGCAGATAAATCCATAGCGCGTTTTCGTTTTGCGGGCCTGTTCGATAGACGTTCTGGCATTGTGGAAGGCCGGCCCGTCCATTCCGATTGCCGCCTGGTAATTGATTGCGGTGCTAATGGCTCCGATTCCAAAACCGTAGCGCAGCGTCACCGTTTTTAAGGATTGTTCGATTTCATACAAAAGGGCAAAAAGGTGAGAGGGCTCTTTTAATACGGCCTGAAATTCATCGCCGATGGTCACCGTGAGCGGCGATACAATGTGTTGCGCATACCGTTTTTGTACGGTGCTTAA
The DNA here is from genome assembly GCA_024278755.1 of Calditrichota bacterium. Taxonomy (GTDB): domain Bacteria; phylum Calditrichota; class Calditrichia; order Calditrichales; family Calditrichaceae; genus JANTFQ01. Next base: position 1,661 of record JAJRSO010000066.1, read on the forward strand.
CGCGGCTGAAAATTTTTTTTGCAGGACGGATCGGTTCTCTAACTTGCGTGAGCCAATCATATCTCAGATGATGGTAAAATAAAGCATAACTATATCCGCATCTGGTGTTTGGGTTAAATATAAGTGTTTAACTTATAAATAGCAAAATATAAGTAAAAGACTTATATATGGTAAATTATAAGTAAATAGCTTATATTGCGTGCGCTTCTTCCAGTTTTCCCTGCAGAGTCTCTTTATCCAGTTCCAGCCGCTCGAGGCGTTCGGCAATCAGGTTGGCTTCGCCGGGAAGACGCGACTGTATTTTCCCTGTTACGAGATAGGGGCCGTGGCTGCGGATTAAATGGCCGTAACGCATATAGGTTTTGGGGAAAAGCACCGCTTCGCACAGCCAGTATTCATCTTCTAAGGTTAAAAATTTCATAAATTGATTTTTGGTCGTTTCCACCCGCCGCGAGGTGACCAGCCAGCCACAAAAGCGCACGGTTTTATTTTTGGATTCTTCCAGATCGGTGGATCGAATTACCTTTAAGTTCCTGATTTCTTTTCTGAATAAAAACAAGGGGTGCGCGCTGACGGCAAAATCCAGAATTTCCATTTCATTTAAAATTTTCTGAAAACGGTTAAACGGCTGCAAACCCGTGTTTTCGGTTAAATAGCGTACGACCGCTGTTTTTTTATTGTTCTTAAAATACAACTGATTTGTCAGAAGCAGTGCGGGAGCATTGGGGTGAAGGGATTCCAGCGCCCCGGCTTTAATCAGGTGGCGCGTTTCTTTTTCACCGGCGCGGCTGCGTTGCATAAAATCAAAGAAGTCGGTAAACTTTCGTTTGGCCCGTTCGGATAGAATGCGTTTTATGGTCGTGCGGGTTAATTCGGCTACCGGGCTGAGTCCGGTGCGGATGCTTCCGTTTTCGCAGCTGAAATCCCGCTGTGAGCGGTTGACGTCCGGCGGAAGCAGGGGAATGCCCATACGCCGTGTCTCTTCGATATAGGCCGCGCGCGCGTAAAAGCCGCCCTGATTGTTGAGCACCGCGCACATATATTCCAGCGGAAAATAGTACTTTAAAAAGGCGGTTTGATAGGCGACGGCGCCATAGGTGGCGGAATGCGCTTTGTTAAAACCGTATCCCGCAAACTGCGCTAAAAACCGCCAGATAGTGTCGGCCTGTTCCGGGCTTAGTTTGTTGCGCAATGCGCCGCTGATAAAAGACTGGCGGATATTCAGAAACTCTTGTTTATCGCGTGTTTTGGTCATCGCCCGGCGCAGCATATCGGCCTGCCCCAAACCGAATCCCGCGCTAAAATGGGCCACCTGCAGCACTTGTTCCTGATAGATGATAACGCCGTAGGTATCGTCCAGCGCCGGCGCCAGGGAAGGATGAATATGATGCACCGCTTCCAGCCCGGCCCGCCGTTTGATATAGATCTCTTTCATACCGCTGCCCGAAGCGCCCGGACGAATTAGCGCCACGGCGGCGATGACATCTTCGACATTTTCAACTTTCATCTTTTTAAGCAGGCCGCGCATACCCGGACTTTCCAATTGAAAACAGCCCATTGTGTTACCGGAACGGATCAGCGCCGTGACCTGGGCATCGTTTTCGGGAATGGCGCGCAAATCCAGCGGGGAGAGTTCCAGACTGTTTTTCAGCAAAAGTTCCCGCCGCATCTTTTGCGCCTGATCATCCCGCCGTAAACCCTGTCGAATCACCTGTGCGGCGCGGCGCACGGCCTGCAATGTTTCGGTGACGATGGTCAGCGAACGCACACCGAGCAGATCAATTTTAACCAGCCCCAGTTTCTGGATGGAATGCATATCGTACTGGGTGATCAAAATTCCTTTTCCGGCTTCTTCGAGCGGCGCGTAGTTGCTAATGTGCCCGGGTGCGATGACAATCCCGCCGGGGTGGACGGACAGGTGCCGCGGAAAACCGGCAATGCGCCGGGCCGTGCCCAGAATCTCCTCGTACAAATTCAAATTGTAGCGCAGCTCTTTCAGTTCGGGCAGGCCAAACGTTTTAGCCGTATCGCGTACGGCCGAGCGGGTTTGGAAAGTGTTGAAAGTACAAATCATCGCCGTACGTTCCCGGCCAAAGGTGTCGTACACATATTCGATAACCTTGTCGCGGCTTTTCCAGCAGATATCCAAATCGATGTCCGGCGGATCGCTGCGTTCAGGATTCATAAAGCGCTCGAAATAAAGATTGTGACGGATGGGATCGACCTGAGTGATTTCCAAAACGTAGGAGACCAGGCTGTCGGCGGCAGACCCGCGACCCACACAGGGGATATGTTCCTTCCGGCAGAAATCGACGATATTTTTAACGATTAAAAAATATTCCGAAAAACCCAGGTCGTGAATGGTTTTGATCTCATATTCCAGCCGGGAAATCACCGCGTTGGTTAGCGGCCGGCAGCGCCGGGAAGCGCCGTCGAAACAGAGTTTCCAGAGTCGGGAGAAACCGGTTTCACCTTTGGGTAAATCCAGCGAAGGGAAGACCGGGGTGTTCAGTTTAAATTCAAACCGGCAGGCATTGGCAATTCGAATGGTATTTTGAACGGCTTCCGGAAAAGCATTAAATACCTCCAGCATCTGAGCGGGACTTTTAAAAAACTGCTCGGAATTGCCGGCCGTCGTTATTTTATCGGTCACACAATTGGCGTCGATGGCGTGCAGGGTGCGGCGCAGCCTCCAATCGTGGCTGTGGATGAAATGAACGTCGTTCGTGGCCACCAGCGGAATGCCCGTTTCGGCGGCCATATCCCGCAGGCGGATATTGAATAAGAGATCCTCTGTCGAAAAGCGCTGCATCTCGAGGTAAAAATCCCCGCTAAACAAATCCCGCAGAAAACGAGCCTGACGAATGGCTTCTTCCGTTTTGCGCCGTTTTAACAGATGATAGATATGTCCCTTTTGTCCGCCGGAGAGTCCGATTAATCCGCCTGTGAAGTTGGTCAGATTTTTTAGATCGAGTTTAAATTTGTTGTGACCGCCATCCCGCCGGCCCTGTGAAATCAGTGTGCACAAATTGCGGTAACCGTTCTCGTTTTTTACCAGCAGTACAAGGGAGTCGTTTTCTTCAACATCCAATTGCGCGCCTATAATGGGTTTAACACCCACCTCTTTGGCCCGCTGATAAAATTCCACTGCGCCGTATAACCCGTTATGATCGGTTAAGGCCAGGGCGCGCATTCCGGCCCGCTTTGCTGCCGTAAGCAGTTCTTTCGGCGAGGGGACGCCATCGAGCAGACTGTAGTAACTATGGGTGTGTAGATGTACAAATGGCGGCATCGGGTCCTTTTTTTTTGATATAGGTACAAACGTACACCAATATAGGAAATTTAGCGGAAGATGCAATTCCAAAAATCGCTACGAAGTCTAAAAAGATTCGTAGCGTTGTTGGCTGCGTTTTTTTCACGAAGAGACAGGAAGGCAAACGCAACGTCATTCCGTCCCGCAAGCGGGCTCCGGGGCAAAGAACCTTTGTCATTAGTGTGGTTGGCCTTTATCTCCCGCAACACGTTCCTTTCAGGATGACAATCGGTTTGACATTTGTCTAACGCAGCCACAACTTTTATTCCCAATTCCCAATTCCCAATTCCCAATTCCCAATTCCCAATTCCCAATTCCCAACTCCTGGTGACTGAGCCTGTCGAAGTCCAATTCCCGATTTTTTTCTTGAATACTATAGTTCTTCTTTATAAATTGGACTACCCAGTCGAAAAATGAACGGACTGTCTACTATGGCAAAAGAAGACCGTAAACAGCGCGAACGCAGCGCTCGGATTGACCTTATCCTTTCCGCCGCCGCACGGGTTTTTGCCCGCAGCGGTTACCATCAGGCCAGTATGGATTTGATTGCCGAAGAGGCCGAACTGGGCAAATCCACACTCTATTATTACTATAAAAGCAAAGATGAACTTTTACTGGCGATTCTGTCATCGGGCCTTTTAAATTTTTTCAATTCCCTCGAACAGGATTTTAAGCGGCGCAGCAATCCTCTGGAACAGATTCGAAGCGTGATTAGGCAAAGCGTGGTTTTCTTTGAGGAAAACCCGGACTATTTCAAACTCTACCTCTACCTGAATGCCCATCCTGCGTTTCAGGAACGTATTTATCAAAGCCTGCATCCGTTGCTGACCACCAAACTGAAGCTGATTCGGGGCGCTTTTGAAGAGGCGCGGGCCGAGGGTAATCTGAAAGAAATTCCGTTACCAATGATGTTGCGCGCCTTCGGCGCCCTGGTAATGGGAATGGGTATTTTTCCGGTCGGTAAAAGGAAAAGCGGGGAATTGGAAGAAAAGGCCAAATGGCTGGAAGAAATCTTTTTTAATGGAATCGCCGCACCAAACAGGAATTCATCGCAATGAAAAACTACACAAAAACAATTACAGAACGGCCCTGGCTGACCATCCTGCTTATTTTTCTGATTACCGTTTTCTTTGGCTGGAATCTGAAAAATATAAAAATGGACCCGGATATTACCTCGTCGCTGCCTAAAAATATCCCGGCCAAACTTTTATACGACCGGATGAACGATATTTTCCCAAGCCGCGATTTTATTCTGATTGCCGTTGAAAGTGACAGCCTTTTTTCCCCGGCTAATCTGCAAACCCTTTTCAAACTCACGGAAGATTTGGAATCCATCCCGGACGTCTATTCCGTTATGAGCCCCACCAATATCAAGGTGATTCGCGGAACGGAAGAGGGGATGGAAGTAAAAAGCATTTTGGACGCCCCGCCGCAAAACGCCCGGCAGGTGGAAGCCTACAAACAGGTTTTGTACCACAGCGATTTACCCATCGAAAACATTATTTCCGCCGACCAGAAAATGGCCGGAATTATGGTGTTCTTAAAAAATACGGTGAAACCCGAAGACGCCGCCGCCGAAGTGATGGCCTTTGTAGATAACGTCGATTCGGAACTGCATATCTACATTACGGGCAAACCCATTCTTACCCTCTATCTGGGCCGGGGAATGGGGCGCGATATGGGTGTGTTGTTTCCGATGGTGCTGCTTTTAATTGTGCTGATGCTGTTTATAAGTTTCCGAAATATCCGCGGCGTTTTACTGCCTTTGGGGGTGGTGTTAATCAGCGTTTTATGGACTATCGGTCTGATGGCCTTTCTCGGCATTCCCATCAGCCATTCCACTAATATGCTGCCCATTCTGCTGGCCTCAATCGCCGTGGCGGACGGGATTCATATTCTGAATAATTACCTGAATAAAGCGCGCCCCGGTACGCAGCCGCTGCAGGTGACCCGCGAGGTGATGCAGGATTTAAACAAACCGGTCATCATCACATCCGTTACCACCGCCTTTGGATTTTTAGCCCTTAACGCATCCAGTATCGGTTCGGTGGGCGAGCTGGGTATCTTTACGGCGGCGGGTGTTATTTTCGCGATGTTCTTTTCGCTGACCTTTATTCCGGCGGCGCTGGTTTTGTTGCCCTTACCTAAAAAAGCGCTTAAACAATCCAAATCACGTTGGATGAACCGGGCGGTTACGGCCTACGCGGAATTTTTAATCAGCCGCAAATCATGGTTTGCCGTTGCTATTTTACTGATTGTGCTGCTCTCGGTTCTGGGCTTTCCTAAAATCAAACTGGAAAACAATTCCATTGGAAATTTCCCAAAAACGCATCCGGCGCGGGTGGATTATGAGCACATTAACGCCCATTTCGCGGGCAGTACCTTTTTAACCGTAATGGTGGAAGGGGACAGCAGCGGTCAGCTCAAAGAACCGCGCGTTCTGCGGGATATGGCGAAGATGGAAACCTTTTTAAACAGGCAGGAACACGTGGGCGGAACCCTTTCACTGGCCGATTTTATCCGCCGGATGAATAAGGTGATGCACGCCGACAGTTCCACATACGACTGTATTCCCGCCGATGAGGAAACGGAAACGGGTGTCGAATGGATACAGGAAAACGGCCGCTGGATAGAAAAGCAAATCACCTTTAAAGTGCCGGGACGGGCGCTGATTGCCCAGTATCTACAATTGTACGAGATGTCCGGCAAGCCCGATGATTTTGCCAACCTCGTGGATTACAAATATAAAACCGGGCGCATCAACGCTTTTATCGATACGGAATCCAGCGGGGTTCTGCACACGTTACACGACGCGGTGCGCGCCTATATAAGAGACCATTTTAACAGCGCCAGGGTGGAACTCACCGGTACTTCCGAACTTTTTCTGGCCATTAACGATTTGGTGGTTAAGGGACAGTTTTACAGTATTCTCGTTTCGCTGATTCTGGTGATTCTGGTGACCACCATCCTGTTTCGTTCGTTAGGCTCCGGTTTGCTGAACGTGGTTCCCCTGCTTTTCGCGATGATATTTAATTTCGGATTTATGGGCTGGGCGGCGGTACATCTGAATATTGTAACCATGCTCACCTCGTCCATTGCCATTGGCGTGGGGGTGGATTACGCCGTGCATCTGATTCATCGTTACCGGGTGCAGGATGATCATCGTGCGGTGGCTGAACGGGTGAAACGGGCCCTGGAACAGGCCGGCGTGCCCATTCTGCTTAACGCGCTTACCGTGGGGCTGGGATTTGCCATCCTCAGTTTTTCCATTTTCGCCGGCGTTAAACATATGGGAATTCTTATTTCCATTGCGATGTTCACATCCTGCTTCGGGGCCGTTGCCATTTTGCCGGTGTTATTTTTATATTTCGGGGAAAAGAAGAACGTCTAAAAACGTCGTTTCAAAACAGGCTAATAAAATAATCATAGAGAAAACATAAAAACAAAATTCGGCTCATTTATTTTATACGCATTCGTGTTGTTTCGACCAAGTGTCGGCTGTTTTAACTAATCCGCGTTAATCTGTGAAAATTAGCGGCAACTTGTTTTTACATGCTGTTTAGAAAGAAACGTCTTTTTGATGCCGCTTACAAGAGAAAGGAATAAATCGTGCATAGATATTTCAGTCAGTCCGCTTTGTCCGGCCCTGTGTTTAAATGGATGCTAACTGCGCTTTTATGTGTATTTATTTTTACCGCGCTGCCCGCGCAGGATCTGACCGGTTTCCAGATTATGGAAAAAGCGCTTAATAAGAGCAGCTGGCAGGATATGTCCGGCGAGGTGACTCTTATTTTAAGCAATGCCCGCGGCGAGCGGCGTACCCGTAAAATCGATATGTTCAGCCGCAAGCGTACTGCGGAGGAAAGCGATATGCTGATGCGGTTTAAGGCACCGGCGGACGTTAAAGGCACCGCCTTTTTAATTATCGAAAAAAAAGATAAAGACGACGAACGCTATTTGTATCTGCCCGCGATGCGCCGGGTTAAGCGTATTGCCTCATCCGGAAAGGGCGGTAATTTTATGTCCTCGGATTTTACCTATTACGATATCGGCAAGCCCAAACTGAGGGACTGGACTTACAAAAAACTGGCGGACGAAAAAATCGGAAAGTGGGATTGCTATAAGCTGGAATGCCTGCCAGCCGATGAAAATATTATAAAAGACACCGGCTACGGTAAGATTATCCGCTGGATTCGCAAGGATATTTTAATGACCGTGAAAAGCGAATATTACGACCGCGTTCTGCGTAAATGGAAAACGCTGCAAGTGCCGGGGATGGAAACGATTGAAGGGGTCTGGTTTCAAACCGATATGAAAATGAACGATGTGCAAAATAATCACGCCAGCGAAATGCGGTTTACAAATTTAAAAGTAAATCAGAATATTCCGGCTAAGTTTTTTACACAGCGTTTTTTGCAGAGGGGCCGCTGATGGGCCGTTTTAAATTTCTTTATCCTTTTTTACTTTTTCCTTTACTTCTTGCCGCGCAAAATATTGAAACGGGCGGCTATCTCAAACTGTTTGCCCATCCCAATTTAAACGCGCCCTATGCCTGGGAACGCCTTGGTTCGCGGGTGCAGTTGCAGTTAACTCAGTCCCTTGCCGAGCGAGCGACGTTTTATGCGGCGCTTAATTTTAACTACGACCGGGCCAATGACGATAAAAATCCGATGCGTGTGTATCCGGTGGAAACCTACCTCGATTTCTTTTTTGATAAGCTCGATATTCGTCTCGGGCGGCAGTTTATTTTTTGGGGCAAGACCGATTGGATTAATCCCACCGATAATATCAATCCCTGGGATTATGAAAATATCACTGCGGAAATTGAGGACTACCGTATTCCGGTAACCGCGGTCAGGGCGGATTTATATTTATCCGGCTGGGATTTGCAACTGGTTTTACTGCCCCGTTTTAGCCCGCACCGGATTCCCATCGAAATGCCCGATTCTCTTGCCGGTTTGCCCGTTGCACATCGCGCGACCGAACGGCCGGAAAACAGGCTAACCAACGGAGAATTGGGTTTGCGCCTTTCGTCTGCGGTTTTGGGGGTGGATTTTTCGTTCAGTTATTTTTACGGATTCGATAAAAGTCCGACCATCCGAATTCAGATGTTGCCCGCGCAACAAAAGTTTATACATACAACCGAATATAGCCGTCAGCACGTGCTGGGTTTTGATTTTGCCACTACCTTTGATAAATGGGTGTTTAAAGGGGAAGGGGCGTATTTTTTAACCGCCGACCGTGACGGTAAAGATATTTTCGCCGTTAATCCCCATCTTAAATATGTGCTGGGTCTGGATTATAATTTAAGCGACAACTGGACTCTGAACGGCCAGTTTGTACAGACCGTTTTGTTCGAATACGACCGGGACTACGAAGAGCAAACCCGTATCGAGCGGCATATGCCGTTAGACGATGTGCCGGAGCCGTACCTGCAATCCCTAAGCGGGCGCATCCACTACAAATGGAATGATTTTTTGAGTTTGCAGCTGATTTCTGTGCTTAATTTAGAAGAGACTGATTATTTTATCCTGCCGATTTTATCCTATGCTTTTGCGGACGGAATTAATATCTATGCCGGGGGAACCCTTTTCGGCGGGCCGGCGCAAAGTTCCTTCGGGCGCAGTAAAGAATATTCCAAAGCCTTTTTTGAGGTGAAATACAGTTTTTAATTTACACAGACAGGTTTAATAATTACCTATTCCGTGTATGCCCCTAAAAAACGTTTACCATTAAAATGAATTAAATGAGAAGGTGAACCGGCCACCCAAACTTCAGTTTCCCAGGCAATCTCATTAAAATACTGAAGCATTCCTTTTCTATCTAAAAAAGCTGTTACATAAACCAATCCGCTGCTGCTATTTTTAAATAAGGCATCCAATTCTATTTTTCGTTTTGCATTAATTGGACCGTGAGAAGTTACTGCTTCAATTAAAACGAGCCATCCTTTTTCTTTATAATGCACAACCACGTCCGGAATTTTCCCGTGTTCATCTTTTATTTCAATGCCTAATTCGGAAAAAGCCGCTTTATTAAAATAGGCCCATTTTTTTTCTGCATCACCAATATAAATAGGTTCTGCTCCGGGTGTGAAGCGGGAACAAAAGTCATCGATTATTTTTTTTACTAAGATATTTTGTCCGCCGGGAGATAAAGAAATTTCCTTGTTTGAGAGTTTAATGGGAATTCTGAGTAAATCACGTCTTTGTGCATAAACCTCTTTAAGCGTTTCGATTGAGGAAAGAAAACTGCTTAAATTGTTTTCCAGTTTTTTGTATGATATGTTTTAATTAAACTTAATACCGAATTCTCCATTTGGTAAACATAATTAGGACTATTAACGGGTCTTGATTTATCCGGGTTCGGTAAGACAAATCCTGCCTGAACAAATTGATGAACAGTAAATCGCCGAACCGTTTCTCTCGAATTCGGTGCATATTCTTTTCCATAATGTTCTTTAAAAAACTGCATCATTTCAGTGATTCCAAGTAGTGGTTTTCCGGCTTCTTTCCAGGATTGGCCCGGCTTTAGGTTTAATAATGCCAATAATGCTAAAGCAGAACGTTCATTTTGCTGTTCACGTGGGATGCCCAGTTCTTTTAAAAGAGCAATGGCGTCTTTTATTTTTTTTTCAATTTTTACAGGATCGAAATCTTCTGCCATTGTAAAAAGTTTCTTTTCAATAATTTCATCAATAAGCTCTTGTTCCGGGAGCGTGTTTTGAAAATAGGTTCCTAAATTTTTTAATTGATTTAATGAAGGATAACGTAAAAGCTTTAAGTCTGAAGCGTTTACCTGAGTGTGCCCATTGAATATTCGAAAGTATAAATCAATTATAGTAGAATTAAGATAAAGTGTAAGTCCTCTGGCGATTTGTTCATCCAAGCCTGAGAAATTAGTATGAAATACATTCAGATGGTTCTCAAAGCCAATTTTTTTTGTTGAGATAACTTTAGGATTATATAAAGCCGAAACAATGCGTCGTTTTTCTTCTTTTGCACTGAAACGGCGGCAAAGCACATAGAATTCAGAATTTAAAAACAATTCCGACGTTATTTCATTAAGGAGAATTGAATTGGGTTTTTTGCTTTCCACCGGCCATTTAATCTGCCCCCGGTTAAAGTTTAACGGATAAATAAGAGGAACTGAGTTTATAGAGGGTTCTTTTTGTAAATACTCAGTTGCTCGAAAATCGACTATTCTGCCGGTAGAAATTTCAATATCTAAGTCCTGAATGGAACAGGGTAAACTTCGGATTCGTTTTGTCACAAGTTCAATGTTTTTATCGGTAATCAGATGAATTATTTTATTTTTATCTTTATTACCGATCACATTTTCATATGCCACCTCTATCTGGCTCGGCATTTCGTCATTCGGGTTGTCACTTGAAGTAATACAAACTGTAGTGACCTTTTTATTTTTATATGCATGGAAAATAATATTTTCCTGTAAAACTTCATTGTCACTAAAGGAACGATCTCGGGAATTAAATAGATGAATCTGGTTAAAGAACATTTCAGCCGTAAACAATAACCGGAAGGCTTTAAAATTAGGTCCGTTTGTAAAACTTCTGGGAGTTATAGCGATTAATTGGCCTTCATTTTTAAGAAGTTTTGCAGACAAAGCAAGGAAGGCAGATATAGGTTTGAAGTTTCAATACTAACAGAGCTTAAAGATTTTCTTGTATAAGAATCACTTCGAATCTTTTTATAAGGCGGATTCATGATTATCAAATCAAACCGTGTATTGAAATTGGAAACAGAAAAAAATTGAGTTTCCGATTTAATACTGTCTACAGCAGTAGTGATAAAGTCAGAATTAAAAACAGATACAGATAATTCTATATTATGCTCTGAACATTTTTCTTTACAGATGTCTAAGGTCTGCCTTAACTCATTTAACAAATTCTTGTCATTTTCAAAAACTGTTAAATCTATTTTGATGTCTGTTAATTGTTCTTTGATGATTCGGTCAATGACAGCCGCACCGAGAATACCCATTCCGGCGCCGGGATCCAAAATATGGAGGTCATTTTTTGCAAATTAAACATAGATGCCATCTGAGTGGCAATAGGCAGTGATGTAAAATATTGAGCATATTCTTTCTGACGGATTGGGTCTAATTGAGTGCTTGTTTGAAGTCGTATTAATTCGACTGTAGACAATAACTCGTTTTGTGCGTTAAATGTATTTATCAATTCCATAGTTTTCATTTTTTATTTGAAAATACATCAAGAAGGAAGTTTGAGCAAAGGATTTTTATACAAAATTACGGGCGCGATCTAGTATCCTGTCTGCCCTCTTTATTTATCCGTTCTTTTTACTTAAATTTAGTATTTAGAAAATTGTGGAGTAAAAATGCCGATTTATATCTATGTAGTGGTTTTAGCGGTTGCTTATTTATTTGGTTCTTTTCCCAGCGCTTTTATTATGCTAAAGCTGTTTGGTAAAAAGGATATCCGCGAGCATGGCAGTGGTAACGTTGGGGCGATGAACGCCCTGCGCACCAGTAAAAGTAAGCCGGTGGCTATTGTGGTCCTTTTGCTGGATCTGGCAAAGGGCGCTTTTCCGGTCTGGTATGCTTTGCATTATCTAAGTTTGGACAATACGGCGTTTTTACTTTTAATAATTGGTCTTTTGCTGGGGCACCTGTTTCCGATTTGGTTAAAATTTAAAGGGGGACGCGGACTGGCGGTTGCGGCCGGGGCGCTTGGGGCCGTAAATATTTACCTGGTTGTAATTTGGCTCGTCGTTTGGGGCGCCTTTTACGCTTTGTTGCGTAAGCACATTCCGGCCAGTATGACGGCGACATTTATCCTGCCAATCGCCGTCTTTTTTACCCGTCACTCTTATTTTTCGGATCAAATTCTTGTTTTTACATTAATTGTTTGCATCTTAATTTTTCAACGCCATTTGGGACGATTGTTGGATTTGGTTGAAGAAAAACGTTTAAAAATATTAAATGGAGCACAAAAATGAAATTTACCGCTTTACATAAAATGCACGAACAGGCCGGGGCCAAAATGGTGGAATTTGCCGGCTATCATATGCCCATCCAATATCGCAGCATTCGCGATGAGCATCGCCGTGTGCGCGAAACCGTGGGCGTCTTTGATGTTTCCCATATGGGTGAAATTGAAATTTCCGGTCCTGCCGCACTGGATATGGTACAAAAAATTACCGTTAACGATGTGGCGGCGCTGGAAATCGGACAGGTGCACTATACGGCCATGTGCTACCCCGACGGCGGCATTGTGGATGATTTACTGGTTTATCATTTTGCGGATAAATATTTATTGGTGGTAAATGCTTCCAATAAAGATAAAGATTTTCAGTGGATGCTGGATAATAAAATTGACGGCTGTGAAATTAAAGATTTAAGCGAGGACTTTACACAGATCGCCGTGCAGGGTAAAAAAGCCGAAGCTACCCTGCAAAAATTGACGTCGGTAAAATTAGATAAAATAAAATTCTACTGGTTTATCGAAGGGGAGCTTGCCGGCTGCCCGATGATTATTTCCCGTACCGGATACACCGGTGAACCGGGCTTTGAACTCTATTTTGCCAATGAATTTGCCGAAAGGGTTTGGAATAAAGTTTTTGAAGCCGGGGCGGAGTTTGATATCGAGCCCATTGGCCTGGGCGCCCGGGATTCCCTGCGTCTCGAAAAAAAGATGTGTCTTTACGGAAACGATATCGATCAGACCACCAATCCGCTGGAAGCCGGCCTGGGCTGGATTACCAAACTAGACAAAGGTGATTTCATTGGCCGGGATATGTTGCTGAAAGTAAAAGAAGAAGGCGTGCCGCGCCGGTTGGTTGCTTTTGTGCTGGATGGTCCGGGTTTTCCCCGTCACGGGTATAAAATCTTTAAAGACGGTGAAGAACTGGGTGAAGTGACCAGCGGTACCGTTTCGCCGATGCTGGAAAAGGGAATCGGCCTGGGTTATGTGAAAAAGGGCTTTACTAAAATTGGTACGACTATCGAAATTGAAATTCGAAAAAAGATGGTTCCCGCTACTATCATTAAACCGCCTTTCGTTTAATTTTTTGTAGCTTACAAAACCTTCCGGGAGCTAAAAACCCGGAAGGTTTAAAATGAGACAGGCCTCTGTCAAGTCAATATTATCAAAAGAGTTACCACTTCTGTTTATTTGTTTTCCCAGCCTTGTTTCAGTATATTAAACAGTTCATATCCGTTGTGCAAACAATCCGGTAAAAATACGAATGGCAAAGAAAAAACGAACCAAAAAATCATCCCAATCCCAAGTCTGGGGCGTATTCCTTTTAGGTTTGGGCATTCTGCTTTTTATTGCAATCGCTACCTTTAATGTGAGTGATCCGGTAAATCTGAATGTACAGAATAATATCGTAAAAGCGCAAAACTGGCTTGGTCCGTTGGGCGCTTCCATCTCGTATGTGCTAATGCAGTGGACCCTGGGCTACCCCATTCTGGTACTGCCGGCCTTGTTAATTCTGTTTTCGATTGGGCTGATTACCGGTTCACCCGTACCCTATTTGCGAAAATTTAGCGGCTTATCTGTTGTTTGGTCTTATTTGCTTTCCATTATTCTCGCAATGCCGGCAGCCATCGAAACATCGGGACATATTACCGAATACTATCCCAGCGGATTACTTGGCGGATTTACAGCCGCCAAATTAATTATCTATCTTGGTGAATTTGGCAGCCTGTCCGTCTTATTTCTGGCCGTAATCGTAATGCTTTTTGCCAGCACGCCCATTGAAATCGGTCGGATATTTAGAGGCATTGCATCGGCGGGACACTCTCTGACGAGCGGACTAAGTTCTTTTATTGGAAGATGGAAAGAAAAACGGCAGGCGCGTAAACAACACCGTTTAGAACGAAAGCAGAAAGAGGCCGTTCCCGTTTCCGAACCGGAAGAAGCGCTACCGCATATTCAGCCGGTTCCCGAAACGAAGCCGCTGCAAATTAATATAGATACGCCGTCCCAACCGGAATTTGTGCCATTAACTGAACCGCCGAAAAAAGAGATGGCGGTGGGTGTTCAGGCTTCTATCGAAGATATTCTAAATAAAATGGAAGAGCCGGAAACGCCTGCCGAAGTGGATTTTGAAGTAACCGAAGAGAAACGCGATCCGATTCTGGATTATGATAAACTGGTTAAAGAGAGCATCGCCCGTTACAAATTTCCATCCATCGATTTATTAAAAAGCGCGCAAGGCAGACCTATTTCGGTAACTCGTGAGGAGTTGCACGCCAATGCCAAATTGCTGGAGGAAAAGCTGCTTACCTTTAACGTGGAAGCGAAAGTGGTAAGCGTCACAGCCGGCCCGGTCATTACCCTGTACGAGCTGCAGCCGGCCACCGGTGTTAAGGTAAATGCCATTGTCAATCTGGCCAACGATCTGGCCATGGTAATGGAAGCGCGCGGCATTCGTATCATCGCGCCTATTCCCGGTAAAGCGGCGGTGGGCATCTAAATTCCGAACCGCAATCCACAGATGGTTTATCTACGCGAACTTATCATCACGGAAAAATTCAGTAAGACTGAAGTGGAGCTTCCGCTGGCCCTCGGAAAAACCATCAGCGGTGAAGCTTATATTGTCGATTTGACTAAAATGCCCCATCTGCTTATTGCCGGCGCCACCGGTTCCGGGAAAAGTGTGGGCATAAACACCATTATAATGTCATTGCTCTACGCCGTGAATCCGGCCAAAGTTAAATTTATGATGGTCGATCCCAAAATGCTGGAACTTTCTATCTACCGGGCCTTGCGCAACCACTACCTGATTTGGCGGCCTGATTTGGACGAAGAGGTGCTGACCAAGCCCAATAATGCGGTGAGTATGCTGAATAGTATGGTATTGGAAATGGATCGGCGCTATATGAAGTTATCCAGCCTGAATGTGCGCAATATTGTGGAATACAATAAAAAAGTGAAAAAAGGCGGCGTAAAGGTGGAAGATGAAAACCACCAGCAATTGCCCTATATCGTTATTATTATCGACGAGTTGGCCGATTTGATGATGGTTTCTTCCAAAGAGGTGGAAACGCCCATTGCGCGTATTGCCCAAAAGGCGCGGGCGGTGGGTATTCATTTGATTGTGGCTACACAGCGTCCCAGTGTGAATGTTATCACCGGCACCATTAAGGCTAATTTCCCGGCGCGCATTGCCTACCAGGTGGCCACAAAAGTGGATTCCAGAACGGTGTTGGATATGAACGGCGCCGAACAGCTTTTGGGTAACGGCGATATGCTCTTTCTGCCGCCGGGGCAGCCCAAACCGACGCGTTTGCAGAATCCGTTTGTGTCCACCGAAGAGGTGGAGAAAGTGATCGAGCACATCAGTCGGCAGAAGGATTTACCCTACTACAGTATCCCGCAGCCGGGGAACAGCGGCCGGGGCGGAATCGGCGGTGGCAGCGACGAAGGAAGTCGCGATGCCTTGTACGAGCAGGCCCGGGCGACAGTGGTTTATCATAAACAGGGATCGATTTCGTTTTTACAGCGTAAACTAAAAATCGGCTATTCACGAGCCGCCAGTTTAATTGACGAGTTAGAGGAAAACGGTGTGGTCGGCCCGGCAAATGGCAGCAAGCCGCGGGAGGTTATTTTAACCCAGCAGGAATTGCAAAATATGTGATCTACAATTCACACTTGTCGGGAAATAGTAAGTTTGCTTTTTGCTGCTGAACAGAGCCGAGGATGCGCCAATGAACGCGAATACATTTACTCGGCGAAAATGGGAAATCATCCGCGGAAAAAAAATAAATCTGCGAAGATCAGTGCTCATTCGCGGTTTTTTTTAAAAACTACCCACACAAAACAACCTGGTACCAAAAGGGGAATAATAAATATGAATAAAAGGTTTGGTTTAAAAAAAATAACAAGTCTCTGTATTCTATTAGCGCTTTTTTTTAGTTTAAACGGGCTTGCCGCCGCCGATGTTAACAAAATCATCAAAAAGGTGCAAAACACTTATGATGATATGGACAATTTAACCGCATCGTTTGTGCAAGTGGAAACTTTTAAACTAACGGGAACTCAAACCGAAACCGCAGGGAAAATCTACATAAAAGACGGAAAAAAATACCGTTTTGAATCCGAAGATCAGGTGGTTGTGACGGACGGAAAAAGTGTTTGGACCTACAATAATCTGAGCAATCAACTGCTGATTGATAATGTGCGCGAAAACTCCGGAGCGCTGCTTCCGCGCGATATGTTGTTCAAATATCCTAAAAATCATTATGCGTCGCTACTTCGGGAAGAAAAAGACGGCTATCGGACAATTTTTGTGGTGCGGCTTGATCCCAAAGAAGATACTTCCGGATTTTTAAGCGCTGTAAAATTGTGGATTCAGGATAAAACCTGGTTGATACAGAAAATTGAAGCGGTGGATTTGAATGGCAATTCCAGCCTGTATAAAATTACAAATATCGATAACCATACAAAACTTACGGATGATCTGTTTACCTACAGCGCACCGGCGGGCGCCGATGTTGTGGATATGAGAAAGTAAGCGAAAACCCGATGGCACAAAAACAACCCCGTTTTACCGACATTCACTCCCATTTTTTGTTTTCCGTAGATGACGGGTCAAAAAATAAATTAGAATCCCTGAATATGCTACAGCAGGCGGTGGAGCAGAATGTCACGTATCTGCTGGCCACGCCCCACGCAACCGATTTAACTACCGAAGCGGTAAGCGAGCGTTTTTTAGATCATTATAAAGAGCTTCAGAATTTGATTGCCGAAGAAAATATTGCAATAAAAATTGCCCTTGCTTCTGAGCTCTATTTCAATCCGCACATATACGACTGGATAAAATATCCCTGGGCAACATTCAATAATAACCGTAAATATCTCCTGTTCGAGCTGCCCCTGTTTGAAATGCCAAAGGAGGTAAAGGATTTTATTTTTCAGTGTAAACTCGAAGGCATCACGCCTATTCTGGCCCATCCCGAACGTTATTCGTATATGAATAATAATATAGAGGTCTTATTTGACTGGTATCACCAAGGATGCCTGATGCAAATAAATGCCGGCAGCGTTACGGGACAGTTTGGATCACGGGCAGAAAAATTGGCGTTAAAATTGTTGCAGGCACGGCTGGCACATTTTGTCGCTTCCGATGCGCATGAAACCGAATACCGAAATTATAAACAGCTTCCCTTGGCCAAAGAAGCGCTATCCGGACAGCTACCGGCGGACTACGTAGATGCACTTTTTTCAGTTAATCCGCAAAAGGCGCTGGACGGTTTGATTATTGAAACGGACGAACCGGATGAACGGCTGATTGAAAGCAGCTGGTTTAGTTATCAGGGGATTTTAAACAAGATAAATAAAGTTTTTCATTTATAATTCGATATACTGTCTTATTCAACGGCATATAAGCAAAGTTTTATTCGAAATCAGCCGAAATGGTTGTGCCATTCTTTGTTTTTAATTAGATTTCGCAGCTTAGTATCAAACAGGAGACGATTCTTTTGGTAGAAAATTTTGATCAGGAAATGGAAGCGCAGGTATCGTTTAGTGATTACCTGCGCATCCTGTATCGTGGCAGATGGATTATTTTAATATCATTTATTGCTGTGTTTACCGCCACTTTAATTTTTACAATTACAACGCCGCCCACATACGAAGCAAGCGCCAGTATCTTAATTGAGAGTACCGGTCTGATGGAGCGGTCGTTCTTTGATATGAATGCCTTTGGCAATCAAAGTACTTTGGTGGCGAATCAAACCGAAATACTTAAGAGCCGGCGGCTGGCCGAACAGGTAATCAAACGGCTGGATATGTCCAATGTGCGTGACTCTTTACAGCTTTTTCAGCCCAATGAAGAGGGTGAATATACTTCGTTCCGCGATATGGTGGATATTTTACGGGAAAGTATGGAGGTCACACATACCCGCGATACCGACATTTTAACCCTGACCGTAAGCGCGGGTTCGGCTTTTGAAGCTGCGTATATAACCAATGTGGTTGCGGAAGAATTTCAGTTGATCAACGCGGAATCTAATAAAGGCGAAATAAGCGATTTGCGTAAATTTATCGAAGGACGTCTGGCGATTAAGCAGAAAGAGCTACGCGGATCGGAAGACAGACTGCGCGCATATCAGGAAAAAGAAAAGGTTGCCAGTTTAGACGATGAGACCAGCGAACTTGTTACGCGTCTCGCGGAAGTGGAATCGATGCTGGAACAGGCCCAGGTAGAATTGGGCGCCAATCTGGAAATGAAACGTTCGCTTGAGGAGAAATTAGAAGAGCGAAAACAGATGCTGCCGGCAGATTTAAGCGAAATTTCAACGCCCTATCTGGAATCGTTGCAGCAGCAATTGGCAAAACTTGTGGGTGACCGCACCGTTTATGTTACCGCTTTGCAGGCAGATGCCAGCATCGTCAATAAAAGCAGTTATCAGGCAACGGTTGTGCAATATGATCAAAAAATTAAAGCATTAAAGGATAAGCTGAAACAGGAAGCTGGAAAAATTGCCGGCTCTAATATGGTTTCGGACCCCTTAAAAATGTCGCAGGATATTATAAATAAGCTGTTAACGATTGACGGTGAAATTAAAGCCTCTTCTGCCCAGATTAGCGCTTTGCAGAGTGTCGTGAACGGCTACAGTGTTAAGCTGGATAACTTGCCGGTTAAAATTTTAGAATTGGCGCGGTTAGAAAGACGGCGCAAGATAGATGAACAAACCTATATTATGATGGTGCAGAAATTAGAGGAAACTAAAATTCAAGAGGCCGCTCAGGCCAAGAACGTACGCATTATCGATGAAGCTATCGAACCGCTTTATCCTGTAAAGCCCAAAAAGAAACTGAATGTTTTACTGGGCGCTTTAATCGGTCTTGGTTTGGGAGTGGGTATTACCTTTTTGATGGAATATTTTGACAATACGGTTAAAAGTCCGGAAGAACTGGAAAAAATGGGCTTCAATATCCTTTCCAGTATTCCGCGTATTGAAATGGACAAGGTGGAAAAGAAACTGGAAAAGAAAATCGATAAGCTGGGTCAGTTTGAAGGCCGGCGAATCGAAGCCCGGTTGATTACCCATCTGGATCCCAAGGCGCCGGTTTCCGAAGCCTACCGAACGCTGCGCACCAATTTACAATTCAGTAAAGTGGATAAAGAATTACAGGTTCTGCTGGTTACCAGTTCCGGGCCGAAAGAAGGAAAATCAACCACGGCGGCAAATCTGGCCATCGCCATGGCCCAGGCCGGTAAAAAAGTGGTGCTGGTAGACGCCGATTTACGTCGTCCGGTTATTCATTCCATCTTCGGTCTTAAAAAAGACGAAGGAATGACCAATCACCTGATGGGATTGATTGATTTTAAGGATATGCTGAAACCGACATTTCTCGACAACCTGTTTCTGGCCACATCTGGAGCATTACCGCCAAATCCGTCGGAATTGTTAGCCTCAAATAAAATGGAAGAGCTGCTGCAACAATTCAGGGATAAATTCGATATTGTGGTTATCGACAGTCCGCCGGTAATCGCGGTAACCGATGCGGTGATTCTAAGTACCAAAGTCGACGGCACTATTCTGGTAGTCTCCTCCGGACAGACCGACCGCGATGCGCTGGCTCGGGCACATACACTGCTCGACACTGTAGATTCCAATTTACTGGGCACCCTGCTAAACGGTGTAAATGTGGAGGGAATGTACGGTTCGTATTATTACTATTATTACCATCATTATTATTCCAAACCGGGTAAAAAGAAAAAACGACGGAGTAAGCTATTTTCCGCTTAGTTATCTCTGTCACATAAAACAGTAAATTTTAATTGTATTTTTTGAAACTCGGCTGCTTAACTTTTTTCGTTTTCAGCCGAGTTTTTTATTAATCTTTTTAAGCCTGAGGAGTTTTTATGCGAGTTACTATTGTAGGCAGCGGCTATGTGGGCCTGGTTGCAGGAACATGTTTTGCAGATTCTGGAAATGAAGTGATTTGTGTTGATGTCGATAAGAAAAAAATTGATATGCTGAACAACGGCCAGGTTCCTATTTACGAACCCGGTCTCGAAGAGATGATTAAACGAAATATGGAACAGGATCGTCTGGTTTTCACGACCGATATTAAAAAAGGCGTTCAGGAATCACAAATTATTTTTATCGCCGTGGGCACCCCCCCGGACGAAGACGGATCGGCCGACTTAAAATATGTGCTGGGCGTTGCCAAGGAAATTGGCACGCACATGAACGGCTACAAAGTGGTGGTCGATAAAAGTACGGTGCCGGTGGGCACGGCCGACAAAGTAAAAGCCGAAATAGCCAAACATACGGATCATAAATTTTCAGTTGTCTCCAATCCTGAATTTTTAAAAGAGGGCGCGGCGATTGATGACTTTATGAAGCCGGATCGTGTGGTCATTGGCGCGGAGGATGAAGAAGCGGCGGAAATTATGCGCGATTTATACGGCGCTTTTGTACGAACAGGAAAGCCGATCATCGTGATGGATATCCGCAGCGCCGAATTAACCAAATATGCGGCCAACTCTTTATTGGCGACTAAAATATCGTTTATGAATGAAATGGCCAACCTTTGTGATGCGGTTGGCGCAAACGTGGAACATGTGCGCAAAGGCATCGGGTCCGATCGGCGTATTGGTCCGCACTTTATCTTTCCCGGTCCGGGTTACGGCGGTTCCTGTTTTCCGAAAGACGTACAGGCGGTCATTCGAACGGCCCATGATTACGGCAAACATCTGCGCATTCTCGAAGCGGTGGAGCAGGTGAATGATAAACAAAAAACAGTATTGATGGATAAGGTTAACCGTTATTTTGAAAACGACTTAAAGGGTAAAACATTTGCCGTTTGGGGATTGTCCTTTAAACCCAATACAGACGATATGCGTATGTCGCCGGCCAGTTCCATGATTCGCGCTCTTGTTGATAAGGGTGCAAAAATCCGGGCGCATGATCCTGAGGCATTGGAAGAAGCCAAATGGCGTTTTGAAGATATCAAAGAAAATGTAACGCTGTATAAAAAGCGTTATGACGCTCTCGAAGGCGCCGATGCGTTGGTGGTAATGACCGAATGGAATGCGTTTCGCGAACCGGATTTTTATCTGATAAAAGAGACATTATCCCATCCGGTTATTTTTGACGGCAGAAATTTGTACAAGCCGGAACGGATGCAGAAACTGGGAATCGATTATTTCTCCATCGGTCGTCCGCAACTGGAATTTAAAGTAACCGTATAAATTGTATTTGAAAATAATAACATAGAACGGAGTGATTATGGATTTACTTCAAAAGATTAATGAAAATAAAGCCGTTATCGGCGTTGTCGGGTTGGGTTATGTGGGCCTGCCGCTGTTGATGGAATTTGTGGAACAAGGATTCCGCACCATCGGATTTGACATCGATCAGTATAAAGTGGATAAACTGAATGCCGGCGAATCCTATATCAAACATATTGATGAAGGACGGGTAAAAGCCGTACGGGAAACCAATCTGTTTGAAGCCAGCAGCGATTTTGGCCGAATTAAAGAGGTTGATTGTATTTTGATTTGTGTGCCAACCCCGTTGACTAAACACCGCGAACCGGATGTCTCCTATATTTCGGGAACGGCAGAGACCTTGTCTAAGAATATTCGCGAAGGACAGTTTATTGTTCTGGAAAGTTCTACTTATCCCGGTACGACCGAAGAAATTTTAAAGCCGATTTTGGAAAAATCCGGTTTAAAAGGTGATAAGGATTTTTGGGTTGCTTTTTCACCCGAACGGGAAGACCCCAATAATCCCAATTTTAATACGCGCACCATTCCTAAGGTTATCGGCGCCAATACGGAATATGCCCGGCAACTGGCCAGCGCCCTGTATGAGAAAGTGATCGTAAAAACCGTTCCTGTTTCCAGCAGTCAGGCGGCCGAAGCCACCAAATTGCTGGAAAATATCTTCCGTAGCGTGAATATTGCCATGGTCAATGAGATGAAAATGATCTTTGATAAAATGGGCATTGATGTGTGGGAAGTGATTAATGCCGCATCGACTAAGCCCTTCGGTTTTATGCCGTTTTATCCCGGTCCCGGCTTGGGCGGCCACTGTATTCCCATCGATCCCTTTTACCTGACCTGGAAAGCGCGGGAGTTCGAAATGAACACCCGTTTTATCGAATTGGCCGGCGAAGTGAATACGAGTATGCCGCATTGGGTGGTAAGCAAAGTAATGGACGCGCTGAATGACCACGAAAAGAGCATTAAAGGTTCTAAGATTTTGCTGCTTGGCGCCGCTTATAAAAAAGATATCGACGATCCGCGTTAATCGCCTTCGTTTAAACTGATCGAGATTATGCTGGAAAAGGGCGCACTGGTGGATTACAACGATCCGCTGATTCCGGAACTGCCGGATATGCGCGCCTATGATATTAAAAAGAAATCTGTTGAGCTAACTCCTGAAAATTTGGCTGCGTACGATTGTGTGCTGATTTCGACGGATCACACCGTTTACGAGTGGGATTTTATTGTAAAACATTCGAGACTGGTCGTGGATACGCGTAATGCGACTAAAAATGTTCTGGAAGGCCGGGACAAAATTGTAAAAGCTTAAATGGAAACGGAAACATTACGGGGCTGATTTCAAAGTTTTTTTGTTAACAGCCCTTTTTTTATCCTGTTTCTTCTTCGGATTCTTCTTCAAAAACCGAATCATCCAATCCTTTATTTATTTTATAATTCGTATAAATAATTTCTACGCTGCCCTTTGCGCCCTTATTTAATTTTTTGGAACCCATCGGAAAGTGCGACATACGGGATTTTGAAATATCAAAGAAAACAACCGCTGTGTCGGGCAGGCCATATTGAATATGCGTTCCGTATCGATAGCGGATACGAAAGGAGCCTTTGTCTTTTGTATTGGCTTCGGTTTTCAGCACCACCGAATGGACCTTATCAATCCATAAAGTCGCCAGAATAATTTTTGAATCTTCCCGGACAGGAATCAGTTTTATTACATCCGTTTCTATTGCGTCCAATGTGTCTTCTTTAATATAAACGGAAAGAAAATCCTGCTGCAAAAAGTTAAGCGGTGAAAAACTAAAACTTGCTTTGGGAATCATCGCAAAGCCCCTGGCTTCCATCTTAAATTTATCCGGTTTCTTAAAATACACGCTGGCTTTGGTATCGCCGATCTTTAAAAAATCCACATCAATTTTTATCAGAATGTCAGCGGTGTAATCGTTTATCCTGTCCAGTCGCAGAATAACATTTTTTAATAAATTATCACTGTGCGAATCTCCTGCAAATAACTGAACGACGCCGACGCTTAAAGTAAGCAATAAAAGTAGTGTTTTCATATTATGATAAAATGTCCTTTCGCCTAAATAGGAAGAGGGTTGCGAGATAAAAGGCCACGATATGTATTATGAGTATGGTTGCCGATTGAAGGGTTGCCGGCAGATTTACAGGATTGTTCATAAATTCTGTCCATTTATCAAGATAGCTGGTAAAAAGAAAGGGTTTCACGATTTCGAGGGCATGCATGGGCAGGGCGGAAATAATGGAAAAAATAATAATCACCGCCAATGTGCCCACAATGGGCCCGATGGCGTTTTGCACCAATGATGAGAAAAAGAAAGACAGGCTTAGAACGGTGGCCATGCTTAAAAAAGCAAAGCCGTAAGCGAGTAGAAAACGCCATAACACATCATTTGCGGCAAGGATAAGAATCTGATTACGAATGACGATCAATTCGCCGGTTCCAAAGGCCAGCACGCTTACGCCAAGACTAAGCAGCGCCAGCCAGAGAAGCAGTAAAAAAGTGTAAATAAGCCCGGCAATGAATTTTGCGCTGATAATCTGAAAACGGGAAACCGGACGGGACAAAATCATCCGGATTGTGCCGGCGGTCGCTTCTCCTGCCAATAAATCGCCGCCCACCAGAACAATTAAAAACGGGATATGCACAAACAACGAATTAAGCAGCAATCGCCCTAAAAAATAACCGTTTAGAAGATTTCCGGTAAAGATAAACTGTTCCTTTAAACTGCTCAGGGCCATATTTAAAAAATCGGAACCTTCGTACCAGGCGGCAATTTGTATAAGCGGAACCAAAAGACCGATGGCGATGAATCCGATATAGGTACGCCATTTGTGGAAAATCTTAAATAATTCTATGCCAACCAGTCTTGTCATTGGGCGCTGTTCTCCGTAATCGTAAAAAAATATTCTTCGAGAGAACGTTTGGGAATAATGGCCGAAACCCGAAGATGGTTATCGATAAATAGCGTATTTAATTCCGCCGCCTCCCTTTTTGAAATATCAAAGAGTAGTTCCGTATCGGTATGGCTTTGCAGATGATTCTCCCAATTTGTATCTTTAATGATTTTCAGAGCCTGCGAAATTTTATCGATTTCGAAAATAACCGTATGGTTTTCGCTTTTTAACAGAGCGGCCGTTTCGCCTTCTACCTGAATATTGCCTTTATTGATAATAATCAGGCGCGAAGCCGTCTCCTCAATCTCTTTTAGAATATGCGATGAAAGAAAAATAGTTTTCCCCTTATCTCTCGACAGATACAGGATGAGCTCCCGTACTTCTTTCATCCCCTGCGGATCGAGGCCGGTGGTGGGCTCGTCTAAAATGATCAGCTCGGGATCGTGCATCAGGGCCTGGGCGATTCCCAACCGCTGCTTCATTCCGTGCGAAAAAGTTTTTACCTTACTGTGTGCACGATCCTTTAGCTTCACCAGTTCCAGCATTTCCCAAATACGGCTGTCCGCTATTTTGTCACCGGAAATTCCGGCTAAAACCTTTAAATTCTGATATGCGGACAGGTATGGATAAAAATCGGCTTTTTCGACCAGGGCGCCTACCCTGCGTAAAATACTACGGCGATTCGCACTCAGCGCTTCACCGAATATTTTAATATGACCGGAACTGGGTTTGATTAAGGAGAGCAGCATGCGAATGGTGGTGCTTTTTCCGGCGCCGTTTGGTCCTAAAAAGCCCAGCACATCGCCTTTGTAAACAGTAAAATCGATCTTGTTTACCGCGGTAATTTCTTTAAATTTTTTAGTAAGTCCGCGTACTTCAATAATTTTTTCGGCCATTTCGGTTATTCATTCTCTGTGGTTAGGCGGCAATTCGTGCCGAAACATATAACAAAATCGCAGCCGGCGCAAATATGGAAAAGCGCCGTCAGACAAAATTCTACGGTTGCGGAATTAAGTTTGTTCCCGCTCCCGAAATAGTGTAAAATAGCGCCGCATTAGAGATTAAAAAAAGAAGCGTTAAAATGAACCAACTCTCAACTATACAGATTCCGGAATCCCTGCATCAGGAATTGACTAAGGCGCTTGACCGCAGCATCTTTACCGCGGTTGACGATTTGGCCGCTTTTATATTACAGCAGTATCTCGATACCGAAAAAGATGATGCGGAAATTTCTTTGGAAGAAGACGAACAAGCGGTTAAAGAGCGGCTGCGTAACCTGGGATATTTATAAACTTGAAAATTGATTTACACACGCATACCAATCGTTCCGACGGGACCCTGTCGCCCGGGGAACTGGTTGGCCTTGCAAAAGCAAGCGGCGTCTCTGTTTTGGCCGTTACCGATCACGATACCATTAGCGGTTGTGAAGCAGCCGTCCGTCACGGGGAAAAGATAGGTGTCAATGTAATCAGCGGAGTAGAACTGAGTATTGCCTATTCGCTGTCCGGAAACGGTCATCTGCATCTACTGGGTCTGTTTATCGATCCGCAAAATGAAGCGTTGAATGCGGCTTTAACAAAGCTTAGCGAGGCCAGAGAAGAGCGCGGCACAGAAATTTTAGAGAAGCTGGCAAAAATAAATATGCCGGTTCCAAAGGAAGAGTTAAAAGCCGTAGTCAATGGCGGCAGTGTCGGCCGGCCGCATATTGTTTCGCTATTGCTTAAAAAAGGCTATATCCGATCCGCCTACCAGGGCTATACGCAGCTTCTTGGCAAAGGCGGTGCCGCTTATGTTTCTAAAGAGAAGCTGGAGCTGGAACCGGCGATTAATCTGATTCACCGGGCCGGCGGGCTTGCGATTCTGGCGCATCCCATTAGTCTGATGTTTGCCAATTATCCCCGTCTCGGCGATGAAATTCTGAAGTTTAGAGAAATGGGCCTGGACGGAGTGGAAGTCTATTATTCCTCTCATGACCACTATTTTACCAGATGGCTGTTCGATTTCTGCCGGCAATATAATTTGCAGATGTCCGGAGGCAGCGATTTTCACGGTAGCGTAAAGCCGGATATTTTACTGGGACGCGGCAGGGGAAACCTACGCATCCCGTACCAGGTATATGAAGCGCTGGAACAGTATTCCCGCCATAAAAAATCCAACTGATATATGAAAAAATCCCGCTTATTTATTTTAGCCCTCGACGGTACGCCGTTTACCCTCTTGCAGAAACTTTTTCGGGAAGGCGTAATGCCCAACCTTAAAAATTTAGCGGAGGAATCTGTTTTTATGCAAATGGATTCGGTGCAGCCGCCGGTTTCCTCTTCGGCCTGGGCCTCGTTTATGACCGGAAAAACGCCGGCACAGCACGGTATTCTGGGATTTGTTGATCGTACGCCGGCCGATATGAACTGGTACATTCCCAATGCGGAACACCTGCGCGCTAAAACCATCTGGCAAATTCTTTCGGAAAAAGGGAAGCGTGTGTTTGTGATGAACGTTCCGGTAACCTTCCCGCCGAAACCCGTAAACGGAATTTCCATCTGCGGTTTTTTGGGGAACGATATTCGCAAAGGCGTCTGGCCGCCGGAAATTGGCACCCTGCTTAAAGCGCGCGGTTACCGCATCGATGCGGATACGGAAATGGCCAAAACAAATCTGCCTGCTTTTATGGACCATTTATTTACGGTGCTGGAAAAACGTCTCGAAACCATGCGCTTTTTTTATAAGCAGGAACGATGGGATGTTTTTATGACGCATATAATGGAGACGGACCGCCTGCACCATTTTTTCTGGGAATATTTTGAACAGGGACACGATCTGTTTAAAGCGCGTTTTATGGAACTTTACCGGCGAATCGATGTGGAAATTGGCCGTATTCTTGCGGAAGCTGAAGACGATACCGCCTTTTTGCTTTTATCGGACCATGGCTTCTGTACCTTGCGTTATGCGGTTTATCTAAACCGCTGGCTTACCGATAACGGGTATCTTTTTTTTAGATCAAAACCACCGGCCGGTTTACACGAGATAGCGCCGCTGAGCAGAGCTTATAGCCTGTATCCCGGGCGTATTTATATCAATTTAAAAGGCCGCGAAAAAGAGGGCTCCGTTGAACCGGGTACGGAGTACGAACAATTGCGCAGTGAATTAATTATCCGTCTGAAGACAATTATGGATCCATCCGGTCGTCCTGTTGTAAAACAAGTGCTGCGTCGCGAAGAAGCTTATCCGGAGGCTAACGCCGAAGAAATACAGCGCCTTCCCGATCTGATTACGGAAGCCTTTCGGGGGTATGATTTAAAAGGCGACTTAGGACATGCCGCGCTATTTAATAAGACTATATTCAACGGAATGCATACGGATGATGACGCGTTTATTTTAGCGAAGGATATTGCTGTTGCGGAAGAACGCTTTTCAATTGACAAACTGTTTCGTGCCGTGGAGGGCTTTTTTGAATAAAATGAATAGGCCGTTCATTCAGTTGGACGGATACAAGCAATCCGCTCCCAAAAGATGGCGTTTTACCCCGCGCTTTCATTTTGTTTATTTCCCAAAATAGATTAAATTTCATAATTCTGTTAAAAACCTTCACTTATCGGAAAAATATGGAAAACTGGTACGCGGTTTATACAAGACCGAGACATGAAAAAAAAGTATATGAATCTTTGCGGGAAATGAAATGGGAAGCCTTCCTGCCTATGGTAACCCGTGTGCGTTTATGGAAGGATCGCAAGAAAAAAGTGGCAATGCCGCTGTTTAGCAGTTATCTCTTTGCCCGCTTCGATTATAAATACCGTTATGATCTGCTTCACATTTCCGGGGTAGTGAAAATAGTTAACTTCAAAGGTACGCCGGCGGTCGTTCCCGAATGGCAAATTGACGCCTTAAAACAAATGCTTAAAAATCCTGAAAAGCTGCAACTGGAAAATTATATGCGCTGCGGACAGGAAATTGAAGTGATTGACGGTGTTTTTAAAGGCATGCGCGGCGCCGTAAAAGTTGTAAAAGGAACGACCCGTCTTCTGGTTACTATCGAAGGGATTCAGCAAACCGTTTCGGTGGAACTGGACAGTAGTTATGTGAAAAAGATTGAAAAGGAAGATGGCTAAAATAATACAAGGCAAACCGACCAGAGAAAATGTTTCCATTAAACGTTTTGGGTACCTGTTTTCTACTTTTTTTTTAATTTTAACGGCTGCGGCAATGCTGATAAAATCATCTTTACTTCCATTGCTTTTTATAGCAGCCATGTATTTTATCGGAGGAAGTTTATGGGTTCCCGCTTTAATTAAACCGTTTTATAAATGGTTTGGTCGCTTTCTGGTTCCTGCCGAAAACAATGCGGACCCCCCCACAGAAATTAGTACTCATGAATCTGTAAAAAACAACCGATAGTCTGAACTATTATAATTTAAAGAGCCTATGTACAGAGATAGTAAAACAAGAACCATTGTGAAAGCCATTACCTGGCGCATCACGGCTACCTTAACAACGATTGGGTTGGTATACCTGTTTACCGGCCAGATTCAAACGGCTGTGGAAGTGGGTGTGTTGGAAATGACCGCCAAGCTTCTTTTTTATTATTTCCACGAACGTTTATGGGATAGGCTGATGTTTGGCCGGGTGGAAGTGCCGCCGTTTGTTTTATGGATTACAGGCATTCCTCGTTCGGGTAAAACGACTCTCGGAGATATGGTTTATAAAAAGCTGGAAAAAGAGGGTATTAAAATTCAGCGTCTGGACAGCCACGATGTGCGTCCCTTATTTCCGGAAACCGGTTTTACCAGAGATGAAGTGAATAGCCATATAAAACGGGTGGGACATTTGACGTCGATGATGGAAAATAACGGAATATCTACCATCGCTTCTTTTGTTTCACCGTTTACTGAAAGCCGTGATTTTGTGCGTAATATCTGTCAGAATTATATTGAGGTTTATCTGAAAACCACAGCCGATGAAATTAGTGAAAAATACGGATGCGAATTGTATGAAAAAGCCAGGCAGGGGCTGGTTAAAGATGTTGCCGGAATGGATATCAAATATGAGACTTCTTCCCAAACCGAATTGGTTATCGAAATGTGTGATCTTTCATTGGAAAAGGCAACCGATATCATAGTTGATTATTTAAAGAAAAACAATCTGTAAAAAAGATAAAAGGTTTCAGGAGACAAAATGGATCATTTGGATCAATTAGAAAGCCGTAGCATTCACATCTTTAGAGAAGCCTACGCAAACTTTAAGAACCTCGGAATGCTCTGGTCAATCGGTAAGGATAGCACTGTCTTATTGTGGCTGGCGCGCAAGGCTTTTTTTGGCCACGTACCGTTCCCGCTGGTGCACATCGACACCAGTTATAAAATTCCGGAGATGATTGAATACCGCGATCGTCTGGCGCTGGAATGGAATTTAACCATGGTATACGGGCAGAATGAAGAAGCGTTAAAAGAAAAAAGAACGTTCCCGGATGGAAATACCGACCGGATTACCTGCTGCCGCCTGCTGAAAACGGAGGCCCTAAAACATACACTTTCGGGCCAGTGGAAACGCTACCGGATGAATCACCATACCGAGAAATACGAGGTAGACACAAATACCGAGGCCTTTACCGGAATTATCGTAGGCGTGCGTTCCGACGAAGAAGGTAGTCGCTCCAAAGAACGCTATTTCTCCCCGCGTGATCGGGAAAACCTTTGGGATGTGGGCGATCAGCCGCCGGAATTCTGGAATCAGTATAAAACCGATTTTGCACCGGGTACCCATCTGCGTATTCATCCGTTGCTGGACTGGACGGAACTCAATATTTGGGAATATATCAAGCGCGAAAATATTCCGACGGTTTCGCTCTATTATGATCAGGGCGAGGGGAAACGGTATCGCTCACTGGGCTGCTATCCTTGTACGACGCCGGTGGATTCCACGGCGAAGAATGTGGATGATATTATAGAAGAACTACGCACCGGGAAATTTGCCAACATCGCCGAACGCTCCGGAAGGGCGCAGGATAAAGACGACGGCGGCGGTTTGGAGACCCTTCGTAAAGACGGATATATGTAATTACTAATAACGAATTACCAATTATGAATTATAAACGATAAAGAGTTGTGTAAATGGAAAACCGAGATAATCGTGAACAGATGAATATTGTCATTGCCGGACATGTGGACCACGGTAAAAGCACCATTATCGGCCGGATGCTGGCCGATACCAAATCCCTGCCCGAAGGAAAACTGGCTCAGGTAAAAGAAAACTGCCGTTTAAATTCCAAGCCCTTTGAATACGCCTTTCTGCTGGATGCGCTAAAGGATGAACAGTCGCAGGGCATTACCATCGACGCGGCCCGGGTGTTCTTTCAGACTAAAAAAAGACACTACATTATTATCGACGCGCCGGGGCATATTGAGTTTTTAAAAAATATGATTACGGGCGCTTCCCGCGCCGAAGCGGCTTTACTGGTAATTGACGCCGCCGAAGGTGTACGTGAAAATTCCCGCCGCCACGGCTATATGCTTTCGATGCTGGGAATTAAGCAGGTGACTGTTTTAGTGAATAAGATGGATTTGGTGGATTATAAACAGCAGGTGTTTGATGATATTGTAACCGAATACAGCAGTTTTTTACGGCAGATAAATGTGGCGCCGGATCTGTTTATTCCGGTAAGCGGCCGGGAGGGCGACAACGTTGCCGGATTATCCGAAAAAACGCCATGGTACACCGGAAGCACGGTACTTGATTCGCTGGATATTTTTAAAAAAGAAAAGGCGCCCATCGAAAAAGATTTTAGAATGCCGGTTCAGGATGTCTATAAATTTACCGGGCAGGGCGACGACCGCCGGATTATAGCCGGCACCATCGATTCCGGAACTTTGCATGTGGGCGATGAAGTTGTGTTTTATCCCTCCGGGAAACGCAGCCGGGTAAAAACGATTGAAGGTTTTAATCTGCCGAAACAGGAAAAAGCCGAAGCGGGGCAAGCAACCGGATTTACAACGGAAGAACAGATTTATGTATCACGCGGCGAAACGGCAACGATTTCCGGTCAGAAGAAGCCAAAGGTAACCACCCGTTTTAAAGTGAGCCTGTTCTGGCTGGGTCAGAACCCCTTTATCAGTAAAAAAGACTATTCTATTAAAATCGGAACCATTAAGGTGGACGCTCGTCTGGAAAAAATTATCCGGGTAATCGACGCTTCCAATCTGAACAATGATGAGAAAAGCAAGCAGGTAAAACGCCATGATGTGGCCGAGTGTATCCTAAAAGTAAATAAAGCCATTGCTTTTGATTTGGCAGAAGATTTTGCCGCTTCGAGCCGGTTTGTAATTGTGGATGAGTATGAAATCCGCGGCGGCGGTATCATTCGTGAAGCCTTGGACGACAAACAGACCTGGATGCGCGACAAGGTGTTAATGCGTAATTTCAAATGGGAACCCAGTCAGATTGGCGTGGAATCCCGGGCCGAGAAATACAATCAAAAATCAACGCTGATTCTTGTGACCGGTGAACGGGATATTGGTAAAAAAACGGTGGCAAAGGGTTTGGAAAAACGTCTTTTTTCTGATGGGAAAGTCGTTTATTTTATGGGTATCGGCAATGTGCTTTACGGTGTGGACGCCGATATAAAAGCGGAACAAAACGGTGATAATCGTCAGGAACATATGCGTCGTCTGGCGGAAATAGCGCACTTGCTGCTCGATGCCGGCATTATCCTGGTTGTAACCGCGGTGGAGCTAACACAGGATGATCTGGAGCAGATAAAGACCGCGGTAAATCCCGATAAGATTGAAACGATTTGGGTTGGCGATAATAAAACAACCGATATAGCGGCGGATTTATCCATTCCTACAGGTACCGAATCGGATGAAGCGGTTGACCGTATAAAATCATTAATGCAGGAGCGCGGTATTATTTTTAAGCCGTGGTAGTTTTTAGTATCGAGTAGCAAGTAGTAAGACTTAAAATATAAAACAGAATAGTTATAATTTCCCGTTGATTACAGAGGATGATTGTGGCCGATAAAAAAGCATCTGAAAATATTGTCTGGCATTCCGGCCAGGTAACCTACGAAGACCGCTGTGCGCTTTTGAATCAAAAGGGCGTTGTTCTCTGGTTTACCGGTTTATCGGGTTCCGGGAAATCAACCATTGCTGTGGAAGTGGAACAGCGACTAATTACTTCCGGAAAGCTGGCCTACCGCCTGGATGGCGACAATGTACGTCATGGTTTAAATGCCGACTTGGGATTTAGTACGGCCGACCGCGATGAAAATATTCGCCGTATTGCCGAGATCGCCGTTCTGTTTAAAGATGCCGGACTGATTACGCTGGTTTCGTTTATTTCGCCGTTTAGAAAAATGCGGCAGTTTGCGCGGGAACGGGCCGGAAGCGCGCATTTTATTGAAATTTATGTAAAGGCCGATGTGGAAACCTGCGCGTCCCGCGATCCGAAGGGTTTGTATAAAAAAGCCCAAAATGGTGAAATTAGCGATTTTACCGGAGTGAGCTCTCCGTATGAAGCTCCGGAACAGGCGGAAATTGTTCTGGATACGGCGCGGTTTTCTGTGGAAGTGTGTGTCGAACAAGTGATCGAGTATTTGAATAACAGATAAAATCCTCATCATGACGCCCCGGTGATACCACCGCCGGGACTTGTTTATTTCCCTGAAATTATTATATTAAAGCCCTGTAAAATAAAGCAGTTATTGATGTATGCTCCTGCGTTTTATTTTTAATAAAATGTAATTGACGGGGCGGAGCTGGATATATTTAAATTACAAATTTTAGATTTTGAATTTTTCATGAGATAACGATAATAGTATTCAGAAATCACAGAAAGAAAACAGATTTCAGAAAACCGGATAACAGAGGTTGTGCCTTAATCTGTTCGTAGTTTATATCGTTCTGCGTTCTCTGTGGCATAAAATAAATATAAAACGGAAAAAATATGGATAAAAAGAATTTTGCGCTGATTGGCGCCGCCGGTTATATCGCTCCGCGTCATATGCAGGCGATAAAGGATACGGGGAATTGTCTCGTGGCGGCCATGGACCCATCGGATTCGGTGGGTATTCTGGATCGTTATTTTGATGATGTCGACTTTTTTACGGAATTTGAACGTTTTGATCGCCATGTGGAAAAACTGCGCCACGAAAAAAGCAGCCAACATATTCAGTACGTCAGTATCTGTTCGCCCAACTATTTGCACGACGCCCATATGCGTTTCGCCCTGCGGGCCGGCGCCGACGCCATCTGTGAAAAACCGCTGGTGATGAATCCCTGGAATATCGACGCTCTGGAAGATATCGAGCGGGAATCGGGGCACAAAATCTATAATATCCTGCAACTGCGGACGCACAAGGCAATCATCGATTTAAGACAAAAGATAAAAGATAAAAGGCAAAAGACGAAAGCAAATATTGATTTAACCTACATTACCAGCCGCGGCAAATGGTACCAATACTCCTGGAAAGGAAATATGGAAAAATCCGGCGGTGTGGCCACCAATATCGGTATCCATTTTTTTGATATGCTGATGTGGATTTTTGGAAAACCGCAGCATTCGGAACTGCATTTAAACGATCCCAAAAAAATGGCCGGTTTTATCGAGCTGGAAAATGCCAATGTGCGCTGGTTCCTTTCGGTGGACCGGAACGACCTGCCCAAACAAGCGGTTGACGAAGGCAAGCCGACCTTTCGTTCTATTTTAATCGACGGGCACGAAATCGAATTCAGCGGTGGGTTTACCGACTTACACACGATTGTTTATAAAGATATTTTAGCGGGGAATGGTTTTGGATTAAGCGCTGCCCGTTCCTCTATTGAGCTGGTGCATGCCATCCGGCATAGCCAGCCGCTACAGCAAAAAAGTGATCGGTTTCATCCAATGATAGGCTCATAGTGGATTTATATGCCAAACAGATTAAAACAATCATTCAGAGTGTTTTAAATATTCCGTCGCTCGAAATTATACTATATGGCTCAAGAGCAATGGGGAATGCACATCCTTCTTCGGATTATGACATTGCCCTGAAATCGGATAAACCGATTTTCCCTCGCAGGTTGGGGTTGATTCGTGAAAAGCTGGAAAATTCGAATATTCCCTATAAAATAGATATAGTAGACTATGCGGTTGTTTCATCGGAACTAAAGGCCAATATAGATAAGGATGGAATTAAATGGTAACGCCGGAAAGTTTTGAAAAAGCATTATTGAAACTTGAGGAAATTGCAACTTTAAGTGAAACAGAAATTATCCGCGATGCTACGATTCAAAGATTTGAATTTACCTTTGAATTGGGTTGGAAAGCGCTGCGAACCTTTTTATTAAAGGTGCATGGAATTGTATGCAATTCCCCTAAAAAATGTTTTAGGGAAGGATTGGTGTTAGAATTGTATGATGCAACTGTAACAGAACAGCTATTATTGATGGTTGACGACCGTAATGAAACAACACATACATACGATGAAAACAGGGCGCAAAAAATATATGAAAACATTATAAATCAATACAGTGGATTATTAAGACTTCTGTTGGAAAAAATAAGGTAAAAAGCGTATGTCTGATTATTTTGTTCATGAATCTGCCTATGTAGACGATAACGTAGAAATTGGCGCCGGCACGAAAATCTGGCATTTTTCACATATTCAGGGCGGTTCTAAAATCGGTCGGAATTGTGTGTTCGGTCAGAATGTAAATGTGGGCAATAATGTAACCATCGGTAATTTCTGCAAGGTGCAGAACAATGTCTCCATTTACGAAGGGGTGGA
Source organism: Calditrichota bacterium (assembly GCA_024278755.1). Lineage (GTDB taxonomy): Bacteria > Calditrichota > Calditrichia > Calditrichales > Calditrichaceae > JANTFQ01. Next base: position 36,876 of record JAJRSO010000066.1, read on the forward strand.
GCTGGAAGACTATGTCTTTTGCGGCCCGTCAATGGTCTTTACCAATATCTCGGAACCGCGGGTGGAGTTTCCGCAACGGGGTACGGAGTTTTATTTAAAAACGATTGTGAAGTACGGCGCTTCTATTGGGGCTAACGCCACGATTGTTTGCGGGCACGATGTGGGACGCTTTGCCTTTATTGCCGCCGGGGCTGTGGTGGTAAAAGATGTGCCGGATTATGCTCTGATGGCCGGGGTTCCGGCGAGACGCATCGGCTGGATGAGTCGACACGGCGCCCGTTTAACAAATCCGGATGCGGAAGGCATTATGGTTTGTTCGAAGAGCGGCTGGAAGTATAAAGAAACGGAAACGGACGTACTGCGCTGTTTGGACTGGCCGGAAGAAAAAGCCGTTAACAATGAACAGTGAACAATTCTTTAGAGCCCGGAAGATAGAATTCAGAATGCGAGGGGTATTAAGTTATTAGGTTGTTAGGTCGTTTTGTGCTCTTTGTGGCAAAAAGGAAATAGTAATTGTTGTGTGTATTGTAATTTTAGATAAAGCTTGGCGATTGTTGTGTTATGAAAATTATTCGGGGCCCCATTTCTTTTTATGACCTTTGGAAAACCAAAGAAATTGATCTGGGAGATATCTTAAAGATAGTTGTCGATATTAAAAAGCGTATTATCGGTGCAGATGCCGAGATGCATGCGGATATTGAAGAAAAACTGCTTGAAGATGGTTCACAACAGGATGACCTATGGGGAGCAAATTTGATAGAAAGTGAAAATACGTACGATATTGAGTATACTTCATTTATTAATATCAGACCTGGGCAAGGAAACAGAGCAATGGAAGTACAAGATCCTAATTTATGCAGACAACTGGAAATTATTATTAACGAATTGATCAAATAACAATGTATCCGTTAAAGCTGCATAAAAGTTTAGATATAGATAAATGGGCAACGTATTCAAAAGGGCGGCAAATTCTTATGATTGCCAACGAGCTGAACAGGGCTAAAAACTTTATCGAAAATGGCAAAACAGAGGCCGTAAATATGTGTTACGAGCGGGCCTTTGAATTGACAGACCTGACTTCTTCTGATGTGAAGTGGCGAGGGAAAAGCAGAGAACTGCGACGGTTCCGTGAATTATTGGCAATGCAATATGTTGAAGAAGAAAAAGATGCTACGATAAATCAGATGTTGTATCTCGGCTTGATACGATTATCCGCCGACGCATACCGTATGCTTTACCCGGCGAAACAATAAAAAAGGAATTATAGATGAAACGAATACTGAACATCGTCGGCGCGCGGCCGAATTTTATGAAAATTGCCCCTATTCATCGAGAGATGCAGAAAGTCACAAATGACATTGAGCCTATTTTGATTCATACCGGGCAGCATTATGACGAGCGCATGAGCAAGTTCTTTTTTGATGATTTGGGCATGCCCAAGCCGGACGAGTTTCTCGGCGTCGGTTCCGGCAGCCATGCCGAGCAAACGGCGCGGGTAATGGTTGAGTTTGAAAAGGTCTGTTTAAAATACAAACCGGATTTGGTTCTGGTAGTGGGCGACGTCAATTCCACTATGGCTTGCAGTATTACGGCTAAAAAATTATGGATTCCGGTGGCCCATGTGGAAGCGGGATTACGCAGTTTTGACAGGGAAATGCCCGAAGAGATCAACCGTTTGGCCACGGACGCCATTTCGGATTTTCTGTTTGTTTCGGAAATTAACGGAGAAATCAATCTGAAGAATGAAGGCGTGGATCCCAATAAGATGCATTATGTGGGTAACGTGATGATCGATTCGCTGATTAATTTTATGCAAAAGGCCGAGCAGTCCACCATTATGGCGGAACAAAATCTGAATGGCGATGATTTTGTACTGATTACCATGCACCGTCCTTCCAATGTGGATGACAAAGAAAATTTCTCTAAAATTATGCGCGCCTTCGAAGAAATCTCCCAAGACATTACAATTATTTTTCCCATCCATCCGCGGGCGGAGAAGAACTTGGAAAATTTTGGTCTGATGGAAAAAGCAAAGGCTATGAAAAATTTAAAACTGTTGCCGCCGCTGGGCTATTTGGATTTTATTCAATTGGAAAAGAAGGCAAAGTTTGTCATTACCGATTCCGGCGGTTTACAGGAAGAAACAACCTTCCTCGGCAAACCCTGTCTGACTGTTCGGGAAAATACCGAGCGTCCCATCACGGTGCAAATTGGCACCAATGAAATCATCGGGACAGATACGGAACGGATGGTAAAGCAGGCAAAGAAAATTATCAGCGGTAACTGGAAAAAGGGCGAGATTCCCAAATATTGGGACGGCAAAACGGCGGAGCGAATTGTTGAAATTTTAGATTCTAAATTATAGATTTTAAATGAAAAGAGAAGTTTCCGGTTCACCGTTTAAAAATGGGTAACCGGCCACTTTGTTTTTTTTATCAACGATTGAAGATTAACGATTGCAGAGGAGAGCAATTTTCCCCCTTAAAAAAGGGGGATTAAGGGGGGTGTCCTAAATAGCCAACATTCATCTAACATTTCCAAAAGGGAGCACCACACCCGTGATGACGACCGCCCGCACCGTCATTGCGATCCCGAGAATCGGGAGAAGCAATCTTCCTGGGATCGCCACGTCGCTTATCCCGCTTGGGCGGGACGATGACAACAAAAGAATCACTCAATTTAGGTAATGATTAACATTAGCAATTAACAATTAATATTACTGTAAACTATAAACTAATTATTCTATGAAAACAATTCTTGTGACCGGCGGGGCCGGGTTTATCGGCTCTAACCTGGTGCGCTACCTGATTCAACATACTGCGTATAATGTGGTGAATGCGGATAAGCTGACCTATTCCGGGAATCTTGATTCTCTTCGGGATATTGCCGATGATGCGCGCTATTCCTTTGAACAGGCGGATATTTGTGATGCGCCTATAATAACGGCGCTTTTTGAAAAATATCAACCGGAATTTCTTATGCATCTCGCGGCGGAATCCCATGTGGATCGTTCCATCGACGGGCCGGCGGAGTTTTTAAATACCAATATTATCGGCACCTTTAATCTGTTAGAAACGACGCGCGCGTACTGGCAGAATTTAGATCGTACCCGAAAAGAAGCCTTCCGTTTTCTGCATATCTCCACCGATGAGGTATTCGGTTCTTTGGGCAGCAGCGGTTTTTTTACGGAAGCGACTTCTTACAAGCCCAATTCACCCTACTCGGCTTCCAAGGCTTCTTCGGATCATCTGGTGCGCGCATGGTATCACACCTATGGCCTGCCCACGGTTATTACGAATTGCTCCAATAATTACGGCCCGTATCAGTTTCCCGAAAAGCTGATTCCGGTGGTTATTCTCAAAGCCTTGAAGGGCGAATCCATTCCCGTATACGGAAAGGGGGCGAATATCCGCGACTGGCTGTATGTAGAAGACCATGTAACCGCTCTGCTTTCTGTTCTGGAAAAGGGTGAGATCGGACAAACCTACAATGTAGGCGGCAATGCCGAGCGGACAAATCTGGAATTGGTCAAGATTATTTGCAATATTCTGAATGAGCTGAAACCAAACGATTCCATAGGAGATTATAAAGAGCTCATTACCTTTGTGACGGATCGGCCCGGCCATGATTTGCGCTATGCCATCGATTCATCCAAAATACAAAACGAATTGGGCTGGAAGCCGGCAAAAACACTGGAGGCCGGATTACGGGAAACCGTAAACTGGTATCTGGAAAACAAGGAATGGTGGGAACGTATTTTATCCGGCGCCTACCGGTTGGAACGGATTGGGCTAAAAACAAATTCTAAATGATGAATTTTGAATTTTGAATGGCGTGTTCATATTGCATTTAAAATTTATAACCCAAAATTCATAATTGCAAACGGAGTATTATGAAAGGTATTATTCTCGCGGGTGGGTCGGGGACACGGCTTTATCCTATTACCAAAACGGTGAGTAAACAATTGCTGCCGGTGTATGATAAACCGATGATCTACTATCCGCTGTCTACCCTGATGCTGGCAGGCATTACTGATATTCTAATCATTTCCACACCGCAGGATTTACCGCGCTTCGAAGAATTGTTGGGAAACGGAAGTCAGTGGGGGATTCACCTTTCTTATAAAGAACAACCCAGTCCGGACGGATTGGCGCAGGCCTTTATCCTTGGCAAATCGTTTATCGGTGATGATTCCGTCTGTTTGATCTTGGGTGATAATATCTTTTACGGTCACGGGCTGCCGGAGCTGCTGATAAAAGCCACAAATCAAAAAGAGGGCGCCACGGTATTCGGTTATTATGTAAACGATCCGCAGCGTTACGGCGTGGTGGGCTTCGATGAAGACGGAAACGCCAATTCATTGGAAGAAAAACCCGAGCGGCCCAAATCCAATTACGCGGTGACCGGTTTATATTTTTATGATAACACGGTGGTGAAAATTGCTTCCGGGTTAAAGCCGTCCGCGCGCGGCGAGCTGGAAATTACCGATGTGAACAAGCATTATCTGAAGCAGGGAAATCTGAAGGTAGAAAAAATCGGCCGTGGTTTTGCCTGGCTGGATATGGGGACGAATCAATCCTTTATTGATGCGGCTCTTTTTATGAAAACCATCGAAGAACGGCAGGGGCTCAAGATCGGCTGCGTGGAAGAAGTGGCTTATTATAAAAAGTATATTGATTCTGCTCAGCTTAAAAAACTGGCGGCAGAGCTGGGTAAGAGTAATTATGGGAAGTACCTGGAAAAGATAATTAAAAATTAAGAATTAAGAATAGCCAGCTTCCAGATGATAAATTAAAAATAATGATAAGGACTAAAAATGTTTTCAGGTAAAACTTTACTTATCACCGGTGGTACCGGTTCTTTTGGCAATGCAGTTTTAAATCGTTTTTTGGATACAGATATAAGAGAAATCCGTATTTTTAGCCGTGATGAAAAAAAACAGGAAGATTTGCGTATTCGGCTGAGTAATTCGAAGGTCAAGTTTTATATTGGTGATGTGCGAAATTATGATGGTCTCCATTCGGCGATGCGCGGCGTCGATTATGTATTTCACGCGGCTGCTTTAAAGCAGGTACCTTCCTGTGAATTTTATCCGATGGAAGCCATTCGCACCAATGTGTTAGGCGCTGAAAATGTATTAAACGCTGCCTTGGCAAATGAAGTGGGAAAAGTTATCTTTTTAAGTACAGACAAAGCGGTTTATCCGATCAACGCGATGGGCTTATCCAAAGCGCTTATGGAAAAACTGATGGTTGCCAAAGCACGAATAAATCAAAACGGGAAAACGGTTTTTTGCGGTACCCGTTATGGCAATGTAATGGCGTCCCGCGGTTCCGTTATTCCGCTATTTGTCAGTCAGATTAAAGAAGGCAAACCTTTAACCATAACCGATTCGAATATGACCCGCTTTCTTATGTCATTGGATGATGCGGTCGATTTAGTGCTCTATGCTTATAAACATGGCAGCCAGGGTGACCGTTTTGTACAAAAAGCCCCGGCTGCAACCATTGAGACCGTTGCAAAGGCCCTGTTGGAGATCTTTAATGCGGATAATGAAATCAAAATTATCGGAACTCGCCACGGTGAAAAGCTATATGAAACGCTGTTAACCCGGGAAGAGATGGCAGTGGCCGAAGATCGCGGGGAGTACTTTCGTGTACCGCCTGATATTCGGGATTTGAACTATAATAAGTTTTTTATTGAAGGTCAGGCAGAAATCAGTGAAATGCAGGACTACCATTCTTCCAACACAACACAATTGAATATTCAGGAAACAAAAGAGATGCTGTTGAAGCTGGACTATATTCAAAAAGAATTAAATAACCAATAACCAATAACCAATTTCTAATTACTAAAAGCTAATATAATTACGAATGAATAGAAAACCTTATATAATTAACGGCGGAATTCATACGGATGAACGCGGTTCCGTTTCACATGTAAATGATTTCAGCTTTCCCGGGATAAAACGTTTTTATCAGGTTAAAAATAAATCGGTTGAAACCGTACGCGCCTGGCAGGGGCATAAAATAGAAGAGAAGTATTTCTTTGTTAGTCAGGGTGTCTTTTTAATTACCGCTGTTAAAATTGATGATTGGGAGAATCCTTCCAAAAGCTTACAGGCGGATACGTTTGTTTTAAAAGCCATTGAGCCGCAAATACTGTATATCCCACCCGGATACGCAAACGGTGTAAAGGCGCTTGAAACAAATTCCATATTAACCGTATTTTCGAATCTCTCTTTATCCGAAAGCGCGGCCGATACGTACCGTTTTGATGCTTCCATGTGGTTCGACTGGACAGGGTACACCGATAACACGGATTAAACAGTTAATCGCGGAAAACTATTTTTTTTAGCAGTTAAGAGGCGCTTAAATGCCAGATCCTATTATTAAATCTGTTAAACCTGTGAGAATCTGTGGTCTGATTTTTTAAAAAGTAAGGATTAAAATGAAAAAAAATAGAGTAGGTATCACCGGCCAGGCCGGGTTTATGGGAACGCATCTTGCCAACAGTTTAAACTTGAAGGCGGACAGCATTGAACTTATCCCTTTTGAGGATGCTTTTTTTGATGATCTGGCTATCCTCAAAGATTTTGTTAATCAATGCGATACCATCGTCCATCTGGCGGCAATGAATCGTCATAATGAGCCGCAAACGATTTATGATACCAATATCCGTCTTGTTAAAACATTGTTGCAAGCTCTGGATGAAACAGATTCAAAACCGCATATTATTTTCTCTTCTTCCACGCAGGAAGAGCGGGATAATCTTTATGGCAAATCTAAACGCGACGGACGAAAACTGTTTGAAGATTGGGCAGAGAAAAACAATTTAGCGTTTACGGCGCTTATCATTCCAAATGTATTTGGCCCTTTCGGACATCCGTACTATAATTCATTTATTGCTACCTTTTGCCATCAGCTGACGCACGGAGAGACGCCGGAAATACAGGTGGATGGAGCGGTTAAACTCATCTATATTAATGAGCTGGTGGAGGTGTTTTATAAAGCTATCAGCAATCAACTACCAATTCCCAATTCTCAATTCTCAATTTCCAATTATACGGTGCCCTACACGGCGGTGAAAAAAGTATCGGGAATTCTGCAGCTGCTTAAGCATTATAAGACGGATTATTTTGAAAACGGTATCTTTCCCAACTTGGATGATGCGTTTGAGCTGGCATTATTTAATACATTCCGCTGCTATATGCCGCAGGAGAAATTTCCCTTCTTTTATAAAAAACATGCCGATGAACGCGGTGTTTTTGTGGAAATCGCCAAAACAAATTCCGGCGGGCAGTTTTCTTTTTCTACCACAAAACCGGGTATCACTCGTGGTAATCATTACCATACACGAAAGGCGGAACGTTTTGCGGTGATTAAGGGGAAAGCGCGTATTCAGCTTAGAAAGATTGGCAGCGAGGAAGTAATCAATTATGATTTGGACGGGGACAATCCTTCTTTTGTGGATATGCCCATCTGGTATACACATAATATTACCAATACCGGCGATGATGAACTAATTACTTTATTCTGGATAAATGAACCGTTTAATCCCGATGACCCGGATACTTTTTATGAGAAGGTTTAGGGATAGGACACAGAAAACGCGGATCTGGCAGATTAGCACGGAAAAAACAACACAACTTATGTAAAAATGGTATTTAAATTTTTGTAAATTGATAAATGCAATTACGGAAGTTTTTATGTCAGATGAGTATTTACATAAAGATTTAACGGCAACGATCATCAGTTGCTTTTATACGGTTTACAATCAGCTTGGATATGGCTTTTTAGAAAAAGTATATGAAAATGCATTAAAAATTGAATTAAAAAAGCATTCTTTAAAAGTAGAAGCGCAGAGGCCTATTCATGTATATTATGAGCAAAAGGTGGTTGGTGAATATTTTGCAGATTTAATTATTGAAGATAAAATAATTGTCGAGATTAAAGCGGCGGAAGCCCTCTGCAAGGCACATGAAGTTCAATTGATAAACTATTTAAAAGCTACTCAGATTGAGATTGGATTATTGTTAAATTTTGGCAAAAAGCCGGAAATAAAACGAAAGATATATTCAAATAAATAGAACGCAGATAGCGCTGATAACGCAGATAATACGATAAAGAGAATTAATTTAAAAACGGTGTAAATCAGCTCAATCAGTGTCATCGGTGTTTGATAAATAAATAGGGCACAGAAAACGCAGATGGCGCTGATATCGCAGAAA
>JAJRSO010000067.1 GCA_024278755.1 Calditrichota bacterium
CATTGCGGGACTGGGAGCAGGTCCATGAAAAACAGTAATTAATAAAATAAAATGCACCTGTAGCTCAATCCCGAAAAACAGAAATCTTCGATTTCGTAGTTTTTCGAGGATCCTCGTACTGACGCAAAATCGAAGATTTTGGTCATTGCGGGACTGGGAGCAGGTCCATGAAAAACAGTAATTAATAAAATAAAATGCACCTGTAGCTCAACTGGGAGAGCAGTTGACTCTTAATCAATTGGTTCGGGGTTCGAGTCCCTGCAGGTGTACAAAAGGGTTTTTGGAACTATTCCTTAAACCCTTTTTTGTTTTTAGTAAAACACATTTAACAAAGTGAAAGAATGATATGTTAAACAATGATATTTTAAGAAGATTCCGCTATGCTCTGGACCTAAGCGATACTAAAATGATAGAAGCATTCAAATTATCTGGATATGAAATTGACAAGGGAAGCCTGCTATCTTTTCTAAAAAAGGAGGATGAAGAAGGGTATGCCCCGTGCAATGACCGGATTATGCGCTTGTTTTTAGATGGCTTCATTACAGCAAAACGAGGAATGCAAGAAGAACAACCGGGAAAAGAGAAAAAAGCGGAAAAACGTTTGACTAATAATGTAATCTTAAAGAAGATACGCATTGCCTTATCATTAAACAGTGATGATGTGCGGGAGATTTTAAAGCTGGCGGGGGTTCATGTATCCAAATCGTAATTGTCTGCATTGTTCCGACGAGAAGGCCATAAACATTATAAAGAATGCGGCGATCAGTTTTTGCGTAATTTTTTAAAAGGGTTAACTATCCGCCATAGAAAGACAGACAATACTCAGTTGGACTAACGACATAAAAAAACCGTGCCCTAAAAAGAACACGGTTATTTGTTTTCAAGTATTTGTAGTCAGATTTAGACTGTGGCTACATCTTGAGCCTGAGGGCCTTTAGCACCTTCGCCGATAACAAATTCAACTTTTTGGCCTTCTTCCAAAGTTGCGAATCCACCGTCCGTACGAATTGCACTGTAGTGAACGAAAACATCTTCGCTGCCTTCAACTGAAATAAAGCCAAAACCTTTTGTGCTGTTAAACCATTTTACAACACCCTGTACTCGATCTGCCATTACTGGTACTCCTTAAAAAAGTAAAAAAATAAAAATAAAAAACTAAACTCTTTTCCAAAATCACCGCGTCTTTTAATAAGTTAAAACGACAGTAATCCCTGAAAAGAAATGACAACCTAACCATATCGGTTTTTTATGTCAAGAGAAAAAACAAAAAAGCGCCATCTTTTTTGCTTTAATGGGCTTATTAACCGAAAAAAGGGCTTTTTTGCTTGTTTCCCGGCGTTGTGTTGATTGATTTATTCTGAGATACAGCCTATATTTATCAAATCGTATTAAAAAATTCATGCAAAGGAATCTTTTATGTTCAGGAAAATATTGATCGCCAACCGTGGTGAAATTGCCGTCCGTATTATGCGTACCTGCCGGGAAATGGGAATTCAGTCGGTGGCCGTGTTTTCAAAAATCGATCGTAAAAGTCCGTTTGTATATCATGCCGACGAAGCCTACCCGTTAGGAGGGATCACGTCACAGGAAAGTTATCTGCAATGGAATAAAATATTAGATATTGCCGCCCGATGCGGCGCAGATGCTATTCATCCGGGATACGGATTTTTATCGGAAAACGCAGAATTTGCCGAAGCGGTGGAAAAAGCGGGATTTACCTTTATCGGGCCCTCTCCCGAGGCCATTCGTTTGATGGGCAATAAAACAGCGGCAAGAAAATTAATGATTGCTCACCATGTTCCAACGGTTCCCGGAACGGAAGACGCTGTACGGGATATTGCTACGGCCCAAAAAATTGCCGCTGAAATCGGTTATCCGGTTCTAATCAAAGCGGCGGCCGGCGGCGGGGGAAAAGGAATGCGTCTTGTGGAAAAAGATGAGGAATTTAAAGAAGCGGTGGAAGGCGCGGCAAGGGAAGCCAGCGCTGCTTTTGGCGATGCGTCTGTATATATCGAAAAATTTGTAGAAGAACCACGCCATATTGAATTTCAGATTCTCTCGGACGGACAAGGGAAAACCATTCACTTGGGAGAACGGGAGTGTTCCATCCAACGCCGCCACCAAAAGGTGGTAGAAGAATCGCCCTCTGCATTACTTGATGATGCGCTGCGCAAAGCGATGGGGCAGGCAGCGGTGAGAGCGGCGGAAGCCTGCGGGTACAAAGGCGCCGGCACCATTGAATTTTTAGTGGACAAACACAGAAAATTTTATTTTTTGGAAATGAATACCCGGCTGCAGGTGGAACATCCGGTTACGGAAATGGTTACCGGACTCGATTTGGTGGAAGAACAGATAACAATCGCGGCCGGCCACGGAATGAGCCGTCAGAAAAACATATCGAAATTTTGGGGACATGCCGTCGAATGCCGTCTGTATGCGGAAAATCCGGATAATAATTTCTCACCATCCCCGGGTACCATTGCTTTTTTGAAAGCAGCGGACGGCCCGGGCATCCGGGAAGACAGCGGTGTTACGCAGGGCAGTGAAATTTCGCTCTATTACGATCCGATGATTTCCAAGCTGATCGCCTGGGGCAGCGATCGGCAGCAGGCCATTCGGCGTATGATGCGCGCTTTGCAGGAATATGAGATTTCCGGTATTCATACAACCATTCCGTTTCTTATAAAAGTGATGGGACATCAGGCCTTTCAACAAGGCCGGTTTACTACCAAATTTATAGAAGAATATGGGGATGACTTGTTCACTGTTGATGAAGCAACCGCCGAAACAGCTGCGTTTATTTCGGCAGTTGATTTTTTGGAAGAGAAGAAACGTATTTCCGTCAAAGCGCCGGATAACGGTTCCGACACTGCTTTTAAATGGAAAAATTTGCACCGCAAAAATGCCCTGAGGTCCAGATGAAAATATTTGCTAATTTTAATGAACATGAATTCGAATATGAATCCGTTTTTAAAGACGAGCTGTATCATTTGTTATATAATAATAAAGCGTGTACATACGATGCCGTATCTTTGGGAGGCGGACGTTATTCGCTTTTAAAAGACGGTAAATCCTTTTTAATTCATCTGCAACGCCGGAAAGAGACCTACCATGTGCTTGTAAACGGAGAATATTTTGAATTACACGTAGAAGATGAACGGACACGCAAAGTAAGAGAATTGGTTCAGGGCGCTCAGAGCGGTCCGGGTGAATTGATTGTCAGAGCGCCCATTCCGGGAGTTGTGATAAAAATTCATGTACAGGAAGGTGACCTTATAGCCAAAGGAGAGCCGTTACTCATTTTGGAAGCCATGAAAATGGAAAATATCATTAAAGCCGATTGTGACTGCCGTGTGGAAAAAGTTGTAACTGTGGAAAATGAGGCCGTGCAACAGGATCAGGAACTTATTCAATTGCTTGCCGGAACGGTTAACAATTAATTGCCCGGCGGGTATAAATCGCATAGATGTGTCGACTCATCTTCAGGCTGCCGGTGACTGCCCGATAAAATAAGAAACCATTCAAACCATAATGATCCTTATCGTATGAAACAAAATACTCGAATTGCCGGAATTCTGCTGGCTGCGGGAGATTCTGTCCGCATGGGATATCCTAAGGCGTTGCTTACTTATAATGGCGTTTCTTTTATTGATACGATTTTAAATAATCTTCAGATTTCAGGCTATCAACCCATTATCAGTATTCTCGGTGAGGCTGGAGATACTATTTGTGAATGTACGTCCGTCGATAATTATGAATGTTGGTATAATCCCAATCCACAGGATGGAATGTTGTCCTCCTTAAAAATTGCCATCAAAAAATTACCGGATGATTGTGACGGTTTTGTATTGGCTCTGGTCGATCACCCGGCTGTGCAGTTATCGACCTATCAGATGATTTTAGAATCGGCAATCAAAAATCCGGACCGTATTATTATTCCCCGGTTTTTTGGTAAGAAAGGACACCCGGTTTATTTTGCCCGCAGATATTTTCAGCAATTACTCGATACGCCCAACGATCAGGGAGCGAAAATTGTAGTGCACCGGCATCAAAATGATATTTACTATTTACCGGTGGAAGATTCAGCAGTGTTAAAAGATATCGATACGCCGGAAGAGTATGAAGTGCTTCCGCACTGATTTTTTAGGTCTGATATCCGTTCGTATTTCCCAAAAGGACATGGGCGCTTCCTGCAATAAGCACAAAATTATCTAAATTATACTATTTTACGAATGTACCATTTGTGCGGGATCAGGTGGTTGCGTTTAATTTGTGTTTAATCCAAAGCCTTGTTTTGTTCGCTAAACCATCCGGAATATATTAAATAATATTACTATTTTATGATATGCAAACCGAAACGGGTAAAAATCATAATGTTTCGCAGACCCAAAATAAAACGGATAAAACTAAAAAAAAGTGTTGACAAAGAAAAAACGAAGGCAGTATATTTGTGAGTAAACACTTACTCTGGGATAGAAATGAAAGAATTATCGCCTCGTCAGCTTGAAATTGTTAATCTGGCTATCGAGTTAATTGCAGAAAAAAGTATACAGGGTCTGACAATAAAAAATCTTTCAAAAAAGATTGGTCTTTCCGAAGGCGCCATTTATCGGCACTTTAACAGTAAATTTGATATTTTGCTCACAATTTTATCCAGTTTTTTACAGGAAGCGGATAAAAGCCTTCAGAATGTATGTGAAAGTGATAACTCAGCTTTAGACCAGATTGAATCGGTATTTATGTATAATTTTAACCGATTTACCGAACGACCGGCCATTGCATCGGTAATTTTTTCGGAGAGTATTTTTCAGAACGATAATCGTCTTTCGGTCGAAGTGCTTAAATTGTTGGATAAGCATGAAAGCACTCTTAAATGTATTATTGAAAACGGACAGAGAAACGGAGAAATTAGGGTTGATATTCAATGCGATAAACTGATTTCGATGATCATTGGCTCGATTCGATATACCGTCACTAAATGGCGTTTAACAAATTTTGAATTTGATCTGATTAACGAGGGTCGTATTTTACTGGAAAGCATTAAAAAACTGATAAAAAAATAAAACCTAACTCATAAACCTGTTTTAATAACATAAGGAAGGCAGCATGAAGACATCAACAAATCGTTTTCAGTATCTGTTCCAGTCCACGAAAGGGCTCACCCTTGTGGCGATTTCCATGATTGCGCTGGTAACCGCAATTTGGGGAACCCTGTCGGGGCCGATGGTCGAATGGGGAGTACGTGACCTAACCGTTAAATATCTTGGTATGACAATGCACCACTGGCAGCGTGAAGGCCGTATTATCATGCTTTACCATACCATTGCCATGGCCGTATTGTCTATTGAAGTGTATTTTATCACTTCCATTGTCCCCATGAAAAAACACCAGCAGGTAAATATCAACGCTATTATAACAGTTGGTTATTTAACGGCAATGATCTTTGGTTTATGGTTTGCTTATTTTGGCCATGCCTATATATTTCATGGTTTGTTTTTAGTTGGTCAGTCCTTAATCTTCTTTGCCGGTGTATCCTTAGCCATTGCTTTGTGGCCCTGGAAAAAAGAATACCGCCTTGCGGCAGACAGCGCTTATGCGCATACTAAATCCGGTTTGGATCTGGAGCGGGTAGCCTTTTTTACAATGGCTGTGATGACCTTGCTTTCCGCTACCTGGGGCGCCGTAACCGGCTCTTATTGGAGCAACGGGCATGAAACCTTTCTGGCGGAAAACCTGATACGTAACCCACATAAAACAGCCCTGGAACATGCAATAATCGGCCACTTACACATTATGCTTTCCCTTGTTGCCGTGGCCATAACGCTGATTGTCGGGCGCTGGCTTGATTTTAAAGGCGCTTTGCATAAATGGTCGATGTACCTGATGATTCCCGGAACAATTGTTCTGACGCTGGGCGCGCTCTCAATTGTATGGCTACCGTGGGCGCATACCACTATCTATTTCGGTTCTGTGGGCGTAATGTTGGCAGCGCTCTTATATGTGGTCTATTCCTGGAAAAAACTCATTCATGACCGTGTGGAAGAACTTGGGCTCGAAAAGCCAACTTTTATACAAAAATTTACGGCTCTGTTTCACGATCCGATTAAGTTTGGTCCGGGCTGGCAAATGGTTTTTATGAATTTCACAGTAAGTGGCGTGGGAATTTTTATGGCCATCAAGCTGGAAAAAATATTCCGAGTATGGCCTGCCCGTGAAGAGCGTATTACGCTTACCGGTCACTGGCATATTTTGGCAGCGCTCATTGCTACGATTATTTTAATGTACTATGTGGATTTGTCCGGTATCAAAGGAAAAACACGAAAGTGGTTTGGCTGGATTTTACTGATTGGTTCGGATATGGCATTTGCTTCGGCAACCATTTTTTCGATGAAACGACTCTTTGTTACAGAATATTTTGAACATGCCATTGTAAACTGGACGATGGTGTTGATGGATTTCGGTTTGGGCGCAATTTTGGTTATGCTGGCTCTCTTTTTGGGCTGGCGCTTATTTGATCTTTTTAAACAGGATGGTTTGTGGCAAAAAGAAGCGGAAAATCCCGAACTGGATTTAAACCGCATTGTTCCGGAAACACCTGCCGAAGGTCTGAATATAGAGGAGGTGAAATAATGAAAACAGCTTTTTATATTGTGTCATCTCTTGTTTTAATGTTTAGCTTTGCTTGCAGTACACCAAAGAACACGCAGGTTGCACCGGTAAAATATATCGATACCGGCGTTGATTCTGAAGCCTGGGCGAAAGTCCCGGCCGGAGAGTTTTTAAAAGGTCAGCATCGCCACGTAACAATAATTGATAATGATTATGAGATCATGATTACGGATGTAACGAATGCGCAATATATCCGTTTTTTAACGGAGGCACTGGCTAAAGGTACCATTAAAATTATTGACAATAAAATACTTGGTTTTTACAAAGGCGATCCGTTTGACGGCTGGAAGCATGAATATGAAGTGCCGGCCGGCGATAAATTGTATATGAATTTAGCGGAACCCGGCATTCGGATTCAGTTTGACGGAAAAACATTTAGTGTGGTAAGCGGTTTTGAAAACCATCCGGTGACCTTTGTAACCTGGTTTGGCGCTAACGCCTATGCACAATTCTACGGCTGGCGTTTACCAACGGAAAACGAATGGGAAAAAGCGGCGCGGGGAACCGACGGACGCACCTATCCCTGGGGTGAGAAAATTTCGGCCAATTCGGCAAACTATCTTAGCAGCCATACCCTGTTCGAAAAAATACTTGGCGAAAATACAACGACCACTCCGGTAGGTTTTTATAATGGCAAAACACATGACGGCTATGAAACCGTTGATGATCAAAGTCCTTACGGATTATCTGATATGGCCGGAAACGTTTGGCAATGGTGCGGCGATGACTATCCGAATATGCATTATCGATATATGCGTGGCGGTAGCCGGACAAATTACGAATATAATTTGTTTACCTGGGCACGCAACAGCGCCGGGCCGGATTTCTACAGCATGTATGTCGGTTTTCGATGTGCTCGTGATATACAGGAACCAGCAAAAGAAGAGACGCCTGATGAAGACGCTGCGAAGTAAATTTAAACTCTACTGGCCATTAATTAAAAGCATGCAAACCGGCCTGCTATTGGTTACGGGAATTACCGGGTACGTGAGTACGCGCTGCCCGGTAATGAACTGGCAATCGTTTTTAGGACTGGTCGGTAGTCTATTTCTGGCCGTTAGC
This sequence comes from Calditrichota bacterium, assembly GCA_024278755.1. Taxonomy (GTDB): domain Bacteria; phylum Calditrichota; class Calditrichia; order Calditrichales; family Calditrichaceae; genus JANTFQ01. Next base: position 7,732 of record JAJRSO010000067.1, read on the forward strand.
GGAAGCACCATTTTAAATATGGTTTACGATCGCGATATCGACGCCAAAATGAAACGAACGGCACATCGTCCTCTGCCCTCCGGCGAACTTAATCCGCGCGAAGCATTACTGGTTGGATTGTTTGTTTCGGTTCTTGGCGTCGGCTGGGCATTGTCCATGAATATGGTTTACGGGCTGGTGGTATTTGGCGGATTATTTATCGATGTGATTGTTTATACGGTTTGGCTTAAACGAAAAACAGCCTGGTCTATCGTTTGGGGCGGTATCTCCGGCGGAATGCCTATTTTAGCCGGAAGAGCGCTTGGCGTTGGCGGTATTGATGCCGTTGGAATCTTGTTTACCATTGCTATTTTATTATGGATTCCCACGCATATTTTAACCTTTAGCATGCGCTATCACCAGGACTATGCGGAAGCCGGTGTGCCCACATTCCCTTCGACGTATGGGAACAAAGTCACACAGATAATTATCGCTTTGTCCAGTTTTGGCGCAGCGGTTGCCATTGGACTTGGCGCTTTTGCCGTCGGTTTATCCTGGGGGTATTTACGTTTATTGGCTGTTTTAGCCGTTGGCGTCATCGGGTTAGCCATATTTAGCGTATACCGTCCTTCGGAACGTACAAATTTTGGTCTCTTTAAATATGCCTCTCTGTATATGCTGGGCTCTATGCTAATGGTAACGTTAGGAACGATGTAGTGAAAAAGATATCAGTTCTTAACAGATTTATTTTTTTGTTTACCGGTCATGTTGCAGGTTATAAAGTGGTTGGCGGAATCCAGCCCTATTCGGAACTGACTACTTTTTACTATACCGTTGCTTTTGGAACGCTGGTGCTGGCTTCCATATTGCTTATGCTATTCGGGTTTGAAATTTTAGAAAGCAATGGCGTGTTGGTTGTGGCTGCATTCATTCCGGTGAGTTTGTCGCTGGGAATGGTAAACCAGTATCTGCCGCAAATGCATTTATATTTTTTAATTATCAGTATTGCCGGAATCGGCGCCGTGGCTTTTTCACGCTTTTTGGTTTCCGAAAAAACCGCCGTCCTCGTACTGACCCTGGTGCATGGAATTGCCGGCAGTGTAGTGGTTTTAATTCCACTTATGCTTGTAATAAACGGAACACTAAACACAATCGCTCTTTTAATCAGCCTTGGCGGAATTATTATCGGAAGCGAAGGTTTGCTGCTGGCGGCTTTTAAAATGGGAAAAGAATTTGTCGCGGCTGAGAAAATATATGCTTCATTTCCGGTAATTTTATTTATGGCCAGCCTGGCCTTTATAGTGGGAATGCAGAACTAAAAATGAGCATTTTTTATTCTCGAAAAACGACTTAACAATCTTAAGGTCTTGAGGATTTAAACAGATTACAAAACCACTCGACTAAAGATAAGATTTTAGGGGCCGGTGTGCATAACGTACGCCCGGAAAGCCAGAGCTACGTTTAAAATGACAGAACAGGGAGGATATAAAAACCAAATTTTCACACTAATTAACCCACTAAATCCATTTCATTCAATTAATTCTTAGGAGGAATTATGTTCAATGAAACCACAAAAACTCAGCGCATCATTATGGCCGTTACGGCCGTTGTCGCTGGTCTGTTTATGATGTATGTGGCCCCGTCAGAAGGGATGCATACATTGAAAATCGCGCTCGAAGAGGTGATGGAACGGCTGATTCCGTTTGACCCGGATTTTTATCCTGCCGTACCTATTCTTGGCGCAACGTACAGCATCTGGATGGTCGTTTTGTGGCTGGCCGGTGCCTTTTCAATTGTCTTTGCCTGGAAAGTATATGAAGGCGCGGAATGGGCGCGCAGTACGATGCTGGGCTTTTCCGCGATTCCAGCCGTTGCCGGAATGACCATGCTCATCCCCTGGATGGTGCTGGTTGTATCTGATTATTCACAAGGTCCGGTGCCGGGAATTTTACCTCCACCGGCCGGTACTTCTGTTATGCCTCCGGTTATCTGGACGTTAGCGTTTGGCCTGTTATTCTATTATATCTTTCTGCTGGCGGATAAAGATACGATTAAAAATAAAATCATAAAGCTGATTCCCTATACCTTTGTGGGCATTGTAGCCGGTATGGTATTTATGAACGGCCAGCATGGCGTTCGATATTTTATCTTTATTCCGGAATTGCTTACGCCGAACCCTCCGGGTGATTTTAGTCCGTTAGGAAATTTTTTCACCAATTTGGATCACTACAACGCCATTGCTTTGACCACCATTTCCCAGATGCAGCTGGATTCGCTTAAGGTCGGTCAGACGGTTGATATCGTTAATAAAATGCATGAAGTTGTTCCGACGGTGGTTAAATTTGCCAAACCCGAATATGATCCGAACACATTGGTTCTGCTGCTTGGCGGATTTATGAATTATCTCGCTTCTTTTATGATGGTTATTGCCATTCCTTTCTTAGCCATGAAAAAGAAATTCGGTTATTATACGATTTTAGGAACCAGTCTGGCAACCGCGCTAATCGGTTTTCAGGGCTTTTTTGTTCGCGGTTCATTTGAATGGGGCGTGGGCGGCGTGCTTTCCCTGGCCTTGTTTGTGATGTTTGTGCTTCCGTTCTTTAAAAAATATTTTATAGCCGAAGAAACTGCCTGATTTTTACCGTATCCATCCGGCGCTTTGCCGGGTGGATATTTTTATTTGTTCTTTTATAAAAATCCAATATCATTTTATTATCCAGAAAGAAGGTTTTTCATGAAAAAGCTGTTTTTTTCCCTGGCTATATTGATTTCTGTTTCAACGGTACTCGCAACAGATGGCGACCAGATGCTTGGCGTTTCGGCATTGCAATGGGCACGCGGCGGAGCGATTATCGCCTCTCCCGTTGATGCGCCGAGTATGATTTATAATCCTGCGGCAATTGGTGAGATTAGATTTAATAGTATTGCATTTGATTTAGGTCTTGGCGTTCTGAATCCGCCACGTAAAATAACTTCCATGGCCGGAACCACCGAAAGTAATTCGAATCTATATCTCGGAATGGGAAATGGATTTATCGGGAAGTTATCGGATAAACTGTATATTGGTATGGCAGCCGGCGGCGTTGCCGGAATGGGCGTCGATTTTCCTTCAACAACGCTTCCGGATAATCCCAATACGCCAGTCCCGGAAAATGTATCTGTGGTTACCAAAAAAGGTTTATTAAAAATTACGCCGACCATTGCCTATAAACCCACTGATAATTTAACAATTGGTGTTTCCCTGCAAATCGGCCAGCAGTCTCTTGCTCTTAAGACGCCTGGCTTTATCATGCCGCAAACAGAAGCCTGGGGCTTTGGCGGCGCTATCGGTATTATTTATCATATTATGCCTTCCTTGCAGGCAGGTTTTTCGTATACTTCTAAACTTGATGTTGCTGAATACGAATTTAACGGAACCAGCCCGATGGGCGGTGAAGGCATTTATAAAATGGATATGGATAGTCCGCAGCAGGCCTCCTTTGGTTTGGCTTATCAGTTAACGCAAAAATTAATGATTGAAGCAGATGTGAAATGGTATAATTTTTCTGATGTTAATGATAAGATTGAGTTAAAAGGACCAAACGGGGTTGTTATTCCGTTGGCATTTGGATGGGATGATCAGACTGTTTATGCCGTTGGTGCAAATTTTAAGGTTGTTCCCGGAATGTGTATAAAAACCGGTTATAATTATGGTAAAACACCGATTGGTGAAGAAAATGTGGATAGTAACCTCGGCGCCATCGCAGTGGTTGAACATCATGTTTCCATCGGTATTTCCAAAAAATGGAATGATACATGCGTCTCCACGATTTCCTACACCCGTGGTTTTCATAACGAAGTAAAATCCAGCATTACGCCAAATAAAATTGAAGCTGAACAAAACATTGCTTTTTTACAGTTCAGTTTTCGTCTCTAAGTAATCCTTATGTGGAGAAAGGAGCTTGTTTCTCAGGCTCCTTTTTTATTGAAGGATGGCGTTTAAGAGAAAGCACGATAAAATGTTTAAGTTAAATAAAATAACAAAGGTCTGGAAGTTCTTTTACTGGCCTGTCGTATGGCTAATTGTGTATGTTCCTGCCTTTGTCCGACCTGTTTACCTGTATGGATTTCAAAAAACAATAGCTCTGGTTTTCGGCCTTATTCTGATTGGCATTTCACTGTTACTTACTTCTGCCGGAGGACGGACTTTGGCCCAAAAGGGACACCAAAAAGATCATAAAACTCTTTGGCCGGATAAATTTATAGAGTTCGGTATCTTTAACTGCATGCGGCACCCTATGCATTTGGGCCTGGCAATTTTCCCGGTGGCGCTTGCTCTGATAAGCGGATCGGTTCCGGCTATACTGAGTTCTGGCTGGGGGGTGTCCGGTGCGCTTTGGTTTGTGTTGCAAATTGAAGAAAAAGACGCGCTCAATAAATATGGAATGGTTTATAGCGCTTATATGCAAAAAGTACCGCCTTTTTCTTTACGCTTGCGCTGTATAAAAAGTCTTATCAAGTCAAAGAACGGGTAGTTTGTAATCCCGTCCAGACGTGATTTGTTTCCTGCCCTCTGGGCCGTGATAAAGATTCACGTTATTCTGGATACCCCGTTACCCCGATAAATCGCTATTTTAAATTTACAGCGGTGTTGTCCAGTAAAAATTTTAGCGAAAAAAAGGAGCCACTCTTAAATGAAAAGATTTCGGGTAAAAAAACTAAGAATAAGCTTTCGAAAGATTAGCATAATAGCATCCGTACTATATTTTATATGCGCCGGCGCGGATCGCGTCCTTGCTCAAACCGAAATAACCGGTTTTTTTGATATTGTTCATACCGCTGAGCTTACAAAAGGGGAAACCGCCGGGTTTAAGATTAACCAGTTCGAAATTGATTTCAGCAAAGCTTATAAAAGAAACCTTTCGTTTGGAGCGGCAATCGCTTATAATAACATGTGTGGCAATATCGAATTAAGTATGGTTTATCTCCATTATAATCTGTTTAATGACGGCATAAAACATCCCCGCAGAACGGAAGAGGAGGAACATGCCGGTATTGTTATCGGGAAATTTGATGTGCCCATTGGGCTGGATTATCTCTCTTTTGCCTCGCCGGATCGTCCGGTAGTCAGCCAACCCTTGATTATTGAACAGACCATTGCCGGCTGGAACGATGTGGGGATGAATATGCATCTGAATAAAAGATATTTTACAATTAATTTTAGCGCCGTAAACGGATTTAATGACGGGGTGAATTTTGCCGGGGATCTGGTTTTTAAAATTACCCGCGATATCCGTATGGGCTTTTTTCATACCTCCGATTTTAATAATAAGATAAAGCGAAAAAGTTTAATTAGCGGCGCCTACTTATTTGCCGAGTGGAACCTGTGGGAACTTAAATCGGAATTCCTTTGGGCTGACGGTATTTACGGCGGGGAACAGGATTCTTTAGGAAAGCATTGTCATAACGGATTTTATGTCCAATTAGTTTCCGATCTCGGTAAAACGAATATTTCGATGCCTCTGTTTTTTACATTGCGCTATAGTTTATGGCAGGATAAGAATACCGTGATTCCCAATCCATCTCCTGAAGAAATAGACCGCTATGTACTGGGTGTTGGATATCAGGTGAATGATTACAGTAGCCTCAGGATGGAATATTTAATGGAGAATCCGGAAGGCGAAAAACATTTTGATCGTATAACCGCTCAATTGGTTGTAGGGTTTTAAAAAATAAACCCGGAATTTACTAAAATGTTTAGGATCGGAACAGGGAGCGTGAGGTTATACAGATGAATGTAACGGCAATTTTTATTAACATATTTTCTTTGCTTCTTTTACTGATTGCATTCATTAAAGATCGGAAGAAAACAAAACAAGCGCTTAAAATAGCTTTAAAATCGTTTATTGCAATTTTGCCAATGGTGTTGATTATTATAATTCTTATCGGCCTCTTGTTAAGCTTTGTATCTTCTTCCGATATTTCCACAATAATCGGCGAACAATCGGGTTTTAGCGGCGTGCTGATTGTGGCATTATTTGGTTCTGTGATGCATATCCCTTCGCTGATATCATTCCCGCTGGCGGCTTCTGTGCTGAAAAACGGGGCCTCCGTGATGGCGGTTGCCGCGTTTATAACAACACTGACGATGATTGGATTATTAATGCTGCCTTTAGAGATCAAAGAACTTGGTAAGAAAATGGCCTTATTGCGCAATGGTTTGAGCTTCGTTTTTGCCATTCTAATCGCATTGCTTATGGGAGCGGTTCTATGAATAAGGAATCGCAGCAGAAACAAAAAAAGACCTTCAAACGCGATGTGGCAATTTTAATGATTGTTCTGCTGGTAACGGTGATCTTAAGTTCTTTTTTCCCGGACAAACGTCCGGAGCTTATAAACGTTTCCTGGGGATTTTTAATTGAGATGGCCGCCATTCTGCCGGCTGTCATGATTTTAATGGGCTTGTTTGCGGTATTTGTTCCCAAAGATACGATTGTTAACCATTTGGGTGAAACCTCGGGTATAAAAGGTATTGCTCTGGCGCTGTTTTTTGGCGCCCTACCGACAGGGCCGCTCTATCTCGCTTTCCCTTTGGCGGCGGTCTTAATTAAAAAAGGAGCCCGTATTTCAAATATTATTGTTTTTCTTTCCGCCTGGGCCTGTATAAAGATTCCGCAGGAAATGATGGAACTTCAGTTTTTGGGTGTTAAATTTATGGCTGCGCGCCTTGTTTTAACGATTGTGTTTGTGATTGTTATGGGTTTGATTATTGAAGGTTTACTTGAATGGGAAGAAAAAAAGTTTAATAAAAATTAGTCTGTTACGATGGGTTTTGATTTAAGGAGAAATAAAATGAGTCGCATATTTTTTACATTAGGATCGTTGTTTGGGGCAATTGGTGTAGCGCTTGGCGCCTATGGAGCGCATGGCGGAGCACGGCTGATCGAATTGCATCAGGCTTTCATCACTTATGGAAAAGCATCCCGCTACAATATGTACCATGTCTTCGCCCTTTTGGCGGTAGCCTGGGCGCTGGATAATTGGCCAAAGCAGGAAAAACTGCTTACATCGGCCGGTTGGCTGCTGGTGGCCGGTGTTGTCCTTTTTTCCGGTTCCCTTTACATCCAATCGTTAAGTGGGATTTCTTTTGGCTATGTTACACCGGCAGGCGGCGTTGCTTTTATAGGCGGCTGGCTCTTGATGACCTGGGCCGGTTGGAAAGAAAAGGTATAGCAAACGGAAGCTGTGAATAAATACAAACCGGGCTGATTTTTTACACGTTTTAAAACTTGGATTTTATCAAGACTACTGTCCAACCACGGTTTTTTACACTCTGTTTTACTTTTAGTTGGCATCGTAAAATCCACATTAAAATAAAGCAAGCGTAATATTTCAGCCTTTTATTTTTTACATATTCCACCTTCATCACTAAATCTTCTACAGGTCGCTTTATTTCAGTTCGTGAATAAAATAGAATTCCCACCTTGTTTTTTGTACTTTCTGCGCTATTCATTCGTTATTAGGATATTTATGCCCGTAGCGGCTACGGAAATAACAGAAAATTGAAGAAACAGTAAGGAATAAAATGAGCAGAAAAAAGATAAGTTTACGCGATTTCCCCGGTAATTTTTGGATCGCCAATACAATGGAAATTTTTGAACGCATGGCCTGGTACGGTTTTTTTGCCGTTTCATCGCTTTATATTACCGGGGCCGTTTCCGAAGGCGGACTGGGCTTTACCGATGAAGACCGCGGCGTTATTCAGGGGGTGGTTACCTTTTTTCTCTACCTTTTTCCGGTGGTAACCGGGGCTTTGGCTGATCGCTATGGTTTTAAGAAAATGCTGTTTTGGGCTTTCGTCGTGCTGGCGCCGGCCTATTTTATGCTGGGGCAGTTTAAATCAATGGGCGGTTTTTTTGCCATGTATATGCTGGTGGCCCTGGGCGCGGCCATGTTTAAGCCGGTGATTATCGGTACGGTTTCTAAAACAACAAATGACAGAACCTCCTCTTTGGGCTTCGGGATTTTTTATATGATGGTGAATATCGGGGGATTTGTGGGACCCATTGCGGCCGGAATTGTACGCGGTTGGGCCTGGAAATGGGTGTTTGTGGCGTCGGCCGGATGGATTGTGGTTAATTTTATTTTTGTAACACTATTTTTTAAAGAAACCGTTGATGAACATAAAACCGAAAATCCGCGCAGTCTTAAAAAAGTAATGACCGATATGGTGGAAGTGCTCGGGAACGGACGTTTTTTCTTATTTATTTTTATGCTGCTCACGATCTTAGTCATTGGTTCTAAATATACGGCGGGCGGATTTATCAGCTGGATGCAGATTATTTATATCATTTCAGGCTGGTTCGTCTTTAATATCTTTTATGATTTCCTACTCAAACTGGGAACTCAAACAGCAGATACACCCTGGTGGCGCACTCCGATGAAATTAGGAGATTGGCGCTTCGGTTTGTTTCTGCTGCTCATGTCCGGTTTTTGGACCTCTTTTAACCAGATTTTTTACACGCTGCCCTTATATATCCGGGATTTTACGGATACATCGGATTTAATCGGCTGGCTCTCCGGTTCCATGTCTGTGCTTGGATTGGGCGGTTTAACGGAATCGGTAAAAAATTCGATGGCCGTTTCGGGACAGTTAAATCCTGAGTATATTATCAATGTAAATGCAGGCGCTATCATTTTATTTCAGGTATTTGTATCGTATCTGGTAACCCGTCTAAAACCGTTTACCACTATTTTTTGGGGCGTTGTGATTACGGTCGTCAGTTTTGCGATTCTGGCCTTCGGAACCTTGGGATGGGTCGTCGTGGCAGGGCTGTTTGTATTCTCTTTTGGCGAAATGATGGCCAGTCCCAAATCCAAAGAATACACGGGCAAGATTGCTCCGCCCGATAAAGTGGCCATGTATATGGGATATTTTTACTGGTGTGTGGCGCTGGGAAACCTGTTCGGAGGAATCCTTTCTGGCCAGCTCTACGCAGCGTTTGCGCGCGATATGCAGCGTCCGGATTTAATGTGGATTATCTTTGCCCTTATTGCGGTTCTGACGGCCGTCGCTATTTTTATGTATGACCGATGGATCATTAAGAAAATATAATACATCAAATAAACAAGCGCCGGACCGTGTAAATACATTCGGTTCTATGTCGAATCGGTGAGGGAAAAAACAAGCACTGATTCCACCATAAAAACCACGAATTCCACAAATTTACACGAATTTATTCAATGTAATTTCAATAAAAACAATCTGTGTCTTTCTGTGGAAATCAGTGGCTATGCCTTTTTAGACTGGACTCATATATTTTGGACAAATGCGATTCAGATGTATTATTTACAAATCGCAGAACCATGGCAAATTTGTTACCGCTTCCTTGTAGCTCACTCCGTGAATCCGTGTAAGATCACGGCAATTTTTTAGTAAGTTACCCACACAAAACGACAGTGTATCAGAAATTTATCCGAAGCCGGTTGAAATTTTTTAGATAAAAAAATTGACAAAGAGAATTTAGTGTCGTATAATGTGAGCGAACATTCACACACGTTTTAGGAAAAAGATTTGTGAAAACGACAAAAAGACAAAAAGACATTATCGATGCTTCCATCGAACTCATTGCCGAAAAGGGCATTCAGGAGCTGACCATAAAAAATTTATCCAAAAAAATCGGTATTGTGGAATCGGCTATTTACCGTCATTTTAAGAGTAAGATGGATATTCTGATTAGTATTCTTTCGCTCTTCCGTGAAAGCAAGGAGATGATGAATAAAGAACTGAGTGCGTTGGAAGCCGACTATACCGAAAAACTAAAACAGATGTTGCAGAAACGTTTTACTTTTTTTTCTTCCAATCCCGCTATTGCCGCGGTGATTTTTTCGGAAGAATTGTTCCGCAACGACCGCCGTCTTTCAGATTTTGTGTATAAAATTATGCAGTACAATCAAAAGGTGATTATTGATATTTTAGAAAACGGACAGCAGATTGGCGAGTTCCGCGATGATGTTCCCGCCAAAGAGCTGGCCTTTATGATTACCGGCGCTTTGCGTCTCGTGGTCACCCAGTGGCGCATTGCCGATTATAGTTTTGACTTGCAGGAAGAGGGGCGGCGCCTGTGGAAGACCATTGAAATATTAATTCAAAAATAGGTTCTAAAAAAATAACTAAAAATAAAGTGAATATTCACAAACCTTAAGAAGGAGTGTTATGGAAAAGTTATTAAAACGAGTACTCGAGTATCCCAAAACGGTTTTAGTCGTGATTCTGCTGATCTCGGTTGCTTTTACAGCGATCATGAAAAAGAATACGCGCATGGAAACAAATCTTGATAAGTACATGCCCGAACAACACCCGGCTTTCGTGTATTCCAATCAGGCTGAAGAATGGTTTGATATTAAAGATGGCATTATTATCGCCATCGAAAATAAGGATGGTATTTATAATTCCGGAACCTTGCAGAAGGTGAAAGATTTAACCAAAAAGCTGCAAAAAATGAAAGAGATCGAAAAGACCGACGTAACCTCGTTGTATACGGCCGACAATATTGTGGGTACCGAAGACGGGATGGATGTAAAAGCCTTTTTTAAACGCGTTCCCAAAGATTCCGCTAAATTAGCAGATTTGCGTGAGAAGGTTCGCAGTAACGAAATGGTGTTCGGACGGATTGTTTCCACCGATGAAACGGTTACCGTTATTATCGCCCGAATCGGAGACGATGTGTTTTCACAGGATTTTTACCATCGTATTTTGGATATTTCCAAAGAATACGAAGGGCCGGAAAAGGTTTATGTTGCCGGAAGGCCCATTGTGGAAGGAACAATGGCGTATCTTGGGCCGCGCGATATGAAACGGATGGTGCCCATTGTCCTTTTAGTGATTTTGCTGGTTTTATATCTTGTGCTGCGCAACGTGAAAAGCACGCTGTTTACGTTGTTTGTGGTTGTGTTTAGTACCATCTGGGCTTTTGGTCTTATGGCGGCGGTTAATATTCCCATTTATGCGGTTTCCACCATGTTGCCGGTGATGCTTATTGCCATCGGTGTGGCCGACGGCATCCATTTATACAGCCACCTGTATATGTTTTTAAAAGAGCATCCCAACGCTACACGCCAGGAAGCGGTGCATGATATGCTGCATGAGATGTGGCGGCCTGTTGTAATGACATCCGTAACAACGGCAGTCGGCTTTATTTCACTGCTTACATCGCAGGTCTATCCCATTAAGTACTTTGGTATTTTTACGGCATTCGGCGTTATGATGGCCATGGTGTTTTCCCTTGTTTTTATTCCGGCAACGCTTTTGGTTTTCGGCTTGCCGCATCTAAAAAAGAAAATTAAAACGGAAGAAGACGACGAAGATGATAAAACGGATCATCTGGCCTATCGTTTTGCCGAAGGTGTTTTAAAATATAAAAACGTGATATACGCCCTTACTTTTATTGTTGTTGTTATCTCAGCTTGGGGAATGGCCAAGGTCTGGATCAATTCCAGCTTTTTGGAAAAATTTGAAAAAGACAGCGATATTGTATTAACCGATAGTTTTATTAATTCCCATTTCGGCGGAACAAGCACGCTAAACGTTGTGCTCGAAGGCAAAAGCGGAGACACCTTTAAGCAACCTGCCGCGCTAGAGGCAATTGTTGAAATGCAGGATGATGTGGTGAAAAAACTACCGGTTGTGGGGAATTCGTTTTCGCTCGGAGATTATTTAAAACGTATGAATAAGGTTATGCATGCCGATAGCGAACGCTACGACGCCATTCCGGACAATCAGGATTTGATTGCCCAGTATTTACTGCTGTACGAAATGTCCGGAGACCCCGATAATCTGTGGCAGGTGGTAACCGAAGATTATAAGAAGGCCAATGTAACTTTTCAGTTGAAAAGCGATAATTCCAAAGCCTTAAACAGCGCCATTGCCATTATCGAAGAATATAGGCCTAAATTCGAGCAGGCGGGTATTCAGGTAAACTATGCCGGCTCGGGATATAAAGCATTGGTATTTACGGATCTGATTCTGGAAGGCCAGATTACCAGCTTGATTCTGTCACTGCTAATCATTGTCGTTTTATTGTCCTTTATGTTTAAAAAACTATCCATCGGTTTAATCGGTTCTGTACCTATCGTAATTACGGCGCTTATTGGTTTGGCGTAATGGGGTTACTGAATATCCCGCTAAGCACGACCACCGCTTTGATCTCCAGTATTGCCATCGGTATCGGTATCGATTATGCGGTGCATTTTATTGAACGGTATAAAATATATGCCGAACAGACAGGGGATAAACTGAAAACCGTACGGCTGACCATGCACCATTCCGGTCGGGCCATTATCTTTAACGCCATCGTGGTAATTGCCGGCTTTTTAGTGCTGCTTTTTTCCGTGTTCCCTCCGAACCGCTCGCTGGGCGCTCTGGTTTCACTGAATATGTTTACCAGTTTTGTGGGTACGGTAACGATAATGTTTATTATCCTGTATGCCAGTAATGTTTATTTTAAAAAAAATGAAAAGCATTAAAATATGAACGCAAAGATAACGGGGTGTCCGGGAGACTTAACTGTCCGTACGAATGCAAATCCTCGTTATCCGCGCTCAAATAGTACCTTTGGATAGTGTTTGAAAAAACGGAAGAAATACATGAATCGCAAAAGATTATATTTTTTAATACTCTTTATACTAAGCGGATATTTACTGTTGCGCGGTAACGCATTTGCGGATGGATTTTCTGCGCTGACTTTGCGTGGTGAAGACGGAGGAATGTGTGGCGGAAAGGAGTGGAAAAGCAGCTCTTTAAAGAATAAGGTAAATTTACTGCTGTATGTCGATCCGGATAAGCAATCCTGGGTTAAACCTTTGGTCGCCATGCTGGATTCCATTCATTTTTCGCCGGATTCGCTGGGCATTACCTTTGTCTTAAATACCGACGCGACCATCATTCCCGATTTTATTATCCGCAATCGGGTGCGGGAAAAGGCAAAAGCATCATCGGACATCGCCTATGTATTAGATCGAACCAAGATGCTTGTGCGAAAATGGAAGCTGAAAGATGATGATATAAATGTTCTGCTCCTCGATGCATCCGGAAATCTTATTCGGGAACACTATGGAGCGATGACCAAAGAATTTATCAATCAATTTATCACCCAAATTAATCAGTCAATCAAAAAAGGAGAACCAAAATGACACGCAGACGAAATCAACTCTTACTAATCGCGTTTGTTTTAACGTCGGTTGTCTTTTCCTACGCTCAGGAAAAAATCACCGGACTTCAGGTCATTCAAAATGTATACGATCGGCCGGAAGGCAACGATATGCAGTCCGAGCTAACCATGACCTTAATCAATTCCCGCGGCGATCAACGGGTACGGGAAATTAAACAGTTCATTAAAGATATGGGTAAAGTCGAAAAAAAAATCATGTTTTTTATGGCCCCTGCCGATGTGCGCAATACGTCGTTTATGAACTGGAGTTACACCGAAAAGGGCAGAGATGATGACCAGTGGATTTATCTGCCGGCCCTTAAAAAGGTGAAGCGTATTTCCAGTGACAGTAAAAGCGACTATTTTATGGGTTCGGATTTTACCTACGATGATCTGGGTGACCGCCAGCCAACCGATGATAGACATAAAATTTTGCGGGAAGAAAAACTGAGCGGCGAAGATTGTTACGTGGTGGAAAGCATGCCAAAGGATGAAGATTACATGTATTCCAAAACCATTACATGGATTATCAAAGACAAATGGATTGGTTTAAAGAAAGAATTTTATGATGAAGACGGCGATCACCTGAAAACACTGACCGTAAAAAAGTATGAAAAAATCAAAGGTTACTGGATCATTGAAGCGTCCGAGATGAAAAATGTTCAAAAAAATCATACTACAACCATGAGTTTAAAAAATATAAAAATCGACAGTGGCATCTCGACTAATAAATTTACCGAACGCATGATGAAACGGGGGATTAAATGAAAAACATTTTTTTAACTCAGAAAAGGGGAAGAAGAGCTGTTTCAATAGTCCCCCCCGGCCGACTCCGTCGTCCGCCCCTCTCTAATGGATTGGGGAAGGGATGGGGGGGGGTTAGATTACCCGCCCTTCTTCTTCTTCTTCTGCTGCTGCTTTTATCAGGGCTGGTTTCGGCACAGGGAATTACTTTTAACGGCTATGCGCGAAACTACACAGGTGTTTTGCTTAACGGCGATCACGAGTATTCCATTATTCAGAATACCTTGAATTTAAATCTGGAACACGGCCGCGATATGGTGGCATTTAAAGCCAATCCGTTTATCTACCAGTATCCGAATCAGGAATTGCAAATCGGCCTGCGCGAAGCTTATATGGATATTTTCTTCGAATCCGTAGACATTCGCATCGGTAAACAGCAGATAATCTGGGGTAAGGCGGACGGCGTATTTATCACCGATATTGTGTCTCCCAAAGATCTAAGTGAGTTTTTACTGCGTGATTTCGACGAAATCCGCATGGGCGTTACCGGCGCAAAATTCGATTATTATATCAACGATAATACCTTCGAACTGGTCTGGCTGCCGGTGTTTACGCCGACCATGATGCCGGGCAAAGAAACTATCTGGTTCCCTAAAATGGATTTTCCGGTACAGCCCACAATCAATGATCCGGAAACGGTAAAAGGATCGCTGCAAAACAGCGAAGTGTTTGCCAAATACTCCGCCATGACTTCGCTGATCGATTATGAAATCATGGTCGGGTATGCCTGGGACGACGATCCTGCCATGCATATCACCAAAACAATGGATACGCAGGGATTGCATCTGACCGTAAATCCGCGCTATCATCGTCTGACCATTGCCGGCGGTAGTTTTAGTACAACGCTGGGGCCCGTTGTCCTGCGTGGCGAAGGCGCCTATTATCAGGGAAAGAATTTTAATACCGCCGATCCGACTGCCAAAGAGGCGCTGGTCGAAAAGGACTACCTGCATTACCTTGTTGGGCTGGATTATTCACTGTGGGAGATCAAACTTAGCGGCCAGTTTATTCAGCAGGCGATTCTTGATTACAATGACGCTATCGACCAGGATGAATATGAAAATACGGTTACCCTGTTGGCCCGCCGGGATTTTTTGCGGGAAACGCTGACCCTGGAATTGTTTTCCTATATCGGTCTGAACAATGAAGACGCCTTGATTCGTCCCCGGATTTTATACGATTTGACGGATGGATATGAAATCCAGTTTGGCGCCAATATTTTTACCGGCTCTTCCGGTAATTTTGGCCAGTATGATAATAATGACATGGTGTATGCGAAATTCAAATATAGTTTTTAAAATTCTGCTGAGCGCGCTTCTGTATGCAGCGCCGCTTTTTGCCGGGGAAAAAGTCGCCGTCGTGTTAAGCGGCGGCGGCGCCCAGGCTATGGCTCATATTGGTGTGCTGCGGGCCTTCGAAGAAGAACAGATCCCCATCGACTATCTTATCGGCTCCAGCGGCGGTTCGATTATTGGCGGTTTATATGCTGCCGGGGTAAGCCTGGACGAACTGGAAGAGATGGTTCGGAACGGGACAATAATGAAACTGTTTTTGGGAAGGAAGGAACCCGGCGATCTGCCTGTGTATGAAAGGGCGTTTCGAAAATCCGGCAGCTTTTCCATTTTCGAGAATAACGGCAGCATCAAAACTTCGCCCGGACTTCTAAATGACAAACTCATCTGGAAAGAATTATTTCTGCTCACTGCCCCTGCCGAATATCGCGCACATTCCAATTTTGATTCATTGCTCATTCCGTTTCGGGCCATCGGCGCCGATGTGGTAAATCGGAAAGCGGTTGCCATTGGTTCCGGTTCTCTGTCCGAAGCGCTTCGTATTTCCATGTCCATGCCGCTTATCTATCCGCCGGTAATCAGAGGAAATAAGATGTTTCTCGACGGCGGGATTTATGCCAAAGTGCCGGTCTTTGCCGCCCAGAACTTAAAGGCCGATGTGATTGTTGCCGTCAATGCCGGCGACCCGACGCCGGCGGCAGACGAGGTGCATGATGTGTTTGATTTCTTTGACGCCATCAACGCGCTGCTGTTTTCCTACAGCGATTCCATAAATGTTAAGGGTTGGGATTATTACATTAATATTGATACGGAAGGCTTTAATGTCTTTGATTTTGCCGGCGGGGAGACGCTGATTACCCGCGGGTATCTGGCCGGTAAAAAAGCGGCGCAGAAAATAGGCGGCAATTTAAAGCGCCGGCGGCATATGCAGACCTTTAAAGAAGAGCAAGCCCTGTTCCGGAATGCACTGGACGGCGTGTTGATCGATTCGATTCAATGGATTAATAAAAAAACCGGAAAACAGACGGCGCCAGAATTTAACCTGGCCCTGCCTTTTGTTTATTCCGCGCATAGAATAAACAGTCTGCTAAATGCGCTGTATGCCACGCACAGGTACGAATCCATAACACCGATGCTGGGCGGGAACGACCGGACACTGCGATTTATTGTTCAGAAAAAAGCCCGCTGGAGCGCCACTCCGGAAATAAAGATAAACAGTGTCAACGGTTTTTTTTTGATGACAAATTTGGAATATCATAATGCGCGCTCTTCCTGTGCAAACCGATTTCAGGGCGGAATCGGCAACCGCAAGGCCAACTACCGCTATTCTTTTTCACCGGTCCATTTTTGGTATGCCGATAATTCGGCAAGACTAAACTATTTTTGGGAGCTTCGGCAGGCATCCCGCTATCATGCTTACCGTGTGCAGAAGTTGCCTAATGAAGACATAAAATTTTACAGCAGTGAAATTGAACTGCTGAATCATTTTGTTTTAAGCTGGAATCAGGAATTGATTATCGCGGCGGGAATGCGCTACCGTTACTGGAAAAATATTAATCAGGATTCCAGTGTTTTATTTATTAAAAAGGATATTCCGATTTTTTATCCGTTTGTAAAAATAAGTTATCAATATAACCGCCTTAAACGGGTGGCTCCTTTTGTACGGGGGTGGAAAATGGGAGCTCAACTGCTGGCCGGAAATGAAAAGGAACGGTCGTTTTACAGCTTTGCCTTAAGTGGCAGAATGGGTGTTCAGTTAAGCAAAAAATACCATTTTGGGCTTGACGTATCAATGCAAAATGCCACAAAAGAAACGCCGTTGGAAGCATTGGCACAAACGCCGCTTCCTGCCGCTTTTACAGAACTGCTTTATTTTGACCGGCTTGCCTACGCGTCGTTTTCGGTTGTGCCGGCGTTTACCGCTTCATTTTTTCGAAGTGATGTATTTGTTACGGCTCAAGCCATGCACAGCTATCTGCAAAATCGGGTAATAAACCGGAGGGATGGCTGGTCCTCCGGTTGGGATACTTATATAACCTACAATAGTATTTTAGGGCAACTGCAGCTGGGCTGGTCCATTCAAAAGGATACGAATTATCAGGTGCTCTCGTGGACAAAAGTACATATTTATCTATAGGGGAAAGACAAAAGGTGTACCGACTACTAATCGTCCTGTTTATTATTTTGGCAATAAATGCGCCGCTTCGGGCCGCTCAAAGCACAACCGAAATCAATACGGACAGTGTCGCTGTGGTGCATCCGAAGCGCAATGCGTTGCTACAGGCATTGGGAATAGACCTTGGTATCTGGGCCTTTAACAGTTACGTTGCCCAAAAGGGTTGGGCTAAGATAACGATGAAATCGTTTCGAAGTAATATTGAAAGCGGTTGGGTTTTGGATGACAACAGTTTTCATGTAAACCAATTCGGACATCCTTTTCAGGGCGCTTTGGTTTATACGGCCGCCCGCGCGCAGGGTTTAACCTTTTGGCAGTCAATTTACTATCCGGTGTTCTCCAGTTTTATTTGGGAAATGGGCATGGAAACTGAAAAGCCGGCCATTAACGATATGATAACAACACCTTTAAGCGGTATTACCTATGGCGAGGTGCTGCACCGGATGAGCCTGATAGCGCTGGGCGACCACCCCGGTTTAAAAGAAGAAATTCTGGCTTTTATAATTAATCCCAGCCTTGGAGTTAACCGTCTATTTCGAAAAAAATCGGATCGTCTTTTTCGGGCCGAGAAAAAAAAGAATTTTAGCGCCGGTTTCTCTGCGGGCGGCGGCGGGTATTTTTTAAAAAACCAGGACGAATTGCTGCCAAACCAGTTTATTCGTTTTCATCTTTTTTATGGAGAGCCTTTTAATAAAAAGAAACTAAAAAGGCCATTTGATTATTTTTCATTTATTGCAATTGTGAATACGGATCGTTCGGAATATGTGGGCGAACTTTTTTCCAGCGGAATCTTAAAACCCCTGCTAATTAAAAAAGGCGTTTCGCATTCTTATTTAGTGGGTATCTTTAAAGATTACGATTATATGAACCACGATGAATTTAAAGTGTCCAGTTCGAGTATCGGAACGGGAATTATCCAGAATTTAAGGCTATCATCGGCATTTCGTTTATACAATGAAGTCTTTGTAAACGGAATTCTATTTGGCAGCGCAGGCGGCGATTCCATTGATGTGCACGAACGTAATTATCAGTACGGTCCCGGAGTAAGCGGCAAAGTTATTTTTATTCTTAAATACCGGAATAGCTGGAAGCTTTATACCCGTTTAAAACGATACCTGATTTTTAATGTGGAAGAGATGCGTATTTCCCGTTATGAAAACATCAATCTGCTCAAAGCCGGGATTCAGGTGCATGTTTGGAACCGGCTTTCTGTTGGCGGGGAATACACGCTTGTCTCCAGAAAACCGGTGGGTAGTATTTTACCGGAAGTATTGCAAAAACGAGATATTTTCCGTTTTTATGTGGTTTATCATATTGGGAATAATAATTTATAATGAACAGGACTAACATTTAAATCGAATGCCTGATGATTTAAAGCAAACGCGGGAGTTTTCATTTTAATGAAATACAAAACAAAATTTGTGCTCATCTTTTTGATCACGTTGCAATTGCAATCAACATTTGCCAGCGCTCAGGGAAATTTCTCTCGGGACAGCTTAAAATTAAAGCATCCGCATCTGAGCGCATTTGCTCAGATGGTTGGCGTGAATCTGACCCTATGGGCGCACAACCGTTATATTATGCAGGAACCCTGGGCCCGAATCAGCCTCAATTCTGTAAAAAGAAATTATGAACACGGCTGGGTACTGGATGATAATAATTTTAATGTCAACCAGTTTGGCCATCCGCTGCAGGGATCGCTGGTGTACACCGCCGCCCGCGCGCAGGGTTTATCTCTCTGGCAATCCTCCGTTTATCCCATTCTGTCCAGTTACATGTGGGAAATGGCTATGGAAACGGAATATCCGTCGGTCAATGACATGCTTACCACGCCCCTAAGCGGTATCACCTACGGTGAAATTTCCCACCGTTTAAGTCTGCTTATTCTCGGCGACAATCCCGGTTGGGGAAAAGAGCTGGCTTCTTTGATTGTTAATCCAAGCCTTGGCCTGAATCGTTTATTCCGCGGACGAAGAAGCGGATTTTATAAACCGATAAAAGTGGATAAATTTGCCGCGGGGATTTAGTATGGCAGCGGCGGTTATTTAATAGATGAACAAAAATGGATGACATCGCGACAATTCTTGCGAGCGCATATTTTTTACGGTAATCCGTTTAAGTCGGCTAAGGTTGCACAGCCGTTTGATTATTTTTCATTTATTATGATTCTGAATATCGGACGCGAAGGCTACGTGGGCGAAATTTATACGAGCGGAAATTTAAAATCGCTGCTGGTGAAGCGGCAACCGCACTATTCGTATATGATAGGAATTTTTAAAGATTACGATTTTATGAATCAGGATCAGTTTAAGGTTTCCAGTTCCAGTGTCGGTCTGGGAGCGGTTCAGAAGTACATCTTCGAATCGGGATTGAGACTGAACAACGAAATCTTAGTATCGGGGATCATTATCGGCAGCGCAGGGAATGTAGACCAAACGGGTGTGGAACGGGACTATTATTATGGCCCGGGTCTCAGCGGGAAAATTTTAATAATGCTCACAAAACAACACTGGGGCCGGCTATATCTGCGCCTGAAACGCTATTTTATTTTAAATATCGAAGATTTCCGAACTTCCCGTTATGAAAATGTGAATCTGATAAAAACCGGCGTGCAGATACCTTTGTGGCAGCAACTCGCCTTTGGAGCGGAACTGACACTGGCAACGCGAAAATCGGTGGAAGGAGACCCGCCGTACAATTCTCAGAAAAGGGGAATAATTCAGTTTCATCTTATTTACAATATCAAAAGTTCTTATTAAAAGTGAAAATCAATAAAAGGAAGGAACTAAATATGAAAAACAACTGGAATAAACCGATTGCTGTGATTGCCGCTCTAATGGGTGTGCTTCCCGTGATTACCGGAACCCGGGTTTTGAGCGGTTCATTTGATCCCGGTTATGCCACATTCATTACGCTAATCACTTATAATATTTTGATGGGGCTGGTTTCGGTTGCAGCCGGATATTTTATTTGGACAAAAACAAAACAGGCCTTATTATTTTCGGGATTCGTGGCCGGCGGGCATATCCTGGTTCTGCTTTCTTTGCTTACCGTCTTCAATGATGTTATTGCCACACAGAGTATTAAGGCTATGACTTTTCGTTCGGTTGTCTGGATTGTAATTTTTTTGTTTGTACGTAAAAGCAAGGTTCCGATGGTTGGCTAAGTAAGAATAGAAGTAAAAATATGGCAAGTAATATAAAAGGGTAAAAATGTTATCACGAAATTTAGAACGGGCACGTCATGCTTTTAAGAAAAATGATGTGCACGAAATGCGCAAAGCGCACGATGCTACAGGCGGTGAGCCGCACAAAAATGAACAGGGCCAGTATATTAAAAGCATGGTATATGGCGGTCTGGATGGCATTATTACAACCTTTGCCGTGGTGGCCGGCGTTGCGGGCGCTTCACTTTCGGCGGGTATCGTACTGATATTGGGTTTTGCCAATCTGATTGCGGACGGGCTTTCCATGGCCATTGGCGACTTTTTAAGTACCCGGGCCGAAAACGAATACAATCGAACCGAGCGCACGCGCGAACAGTGGGAAGTGGAAAATCATCCCGAAGGTGAAAAACGGGAACTAATA
This sequence comes from Calditrichota bacterium, assembly GCA_024278755.1. Taxonomy (GTDB): domain Bacteria; phylum Calditrichota; class Calditrichia; order Calditrichales; family Calditrichaceae; genus JANTFQ01. The sequence continues at coordinate 28,757 of JAJRSO010000067.1, forward strand.
GAAATTTATACGGAAAAAGGAATTCCCGAAAAAGACGCTCAGATCATTGTCGATATTTTTACCGAACATGAAAAAGCCTGGGTGGATATCATGATGGTGGAAGAACTCGGGATTATCGAATCCGATGAATCGCCGTTAAAAAATGCGATGGTTACGTTTGTGGCATTTATCTCATTTGGTTTTTTACCTTTGCTGATTTTTGTGTTAGCCTATTTTATCCCGGAACTAAATGATAAAACGTTTCTGCTGGCCAGCGTGTTAACCGGCTTGTCGCTTTTTGCGCTGGGGGCTTTAAAAGTGCGAATAACAGAACGAAATTGGTTGGTTTCGGGGTTGGAAATGTTTTTAGTGGGCAGTCTGGCCGCGGCGGCGGCCTATGGAATTGGCTATGCCTTTTCAGGTTTCGGAGGTTAAAAAAAAGGCATACCGGATTGCCGGTATGCCTTAAATAGAATGTGGAATAACTATTCCCTTCGACAAGTTCAGGGAACGTATGCTGAACTTACGAGATCCCGATTTGTCGGGATCAAAGTAAGCCATATTTTAAAAGGATTTGTTCTACCAAATATCCACCCGAATAGCTTCAGCACGGTACATACCATCGCCTTCTTTTACGTCAAAGGCTTTGTAAAAGGCAGGTAAATTAGCCAGAATGCCATTGCAGCGGTACTGACCGGGCGAATGCGGATCGGTCATTAATCTCTGACGCATCGCTTCTTCGCGCATTTTACCGCGGGTCACCTGGGCCAGTCCCAAAAAGAATCGCTGATCGCCGGTAAAACCGTCAATGACGGGCGCCTCTTTGCCGTTTAAAGACATATGATAGGCGTCATAGGAAATTACCATTCCGCCAAAATCGGCAATATTTTCACCCAGCGTCAGTTTGCCGTTCACATGCATGGAATCGATGGGGCTGAATTGATCGTATTCATCCACCATCACCTGCGCGCGTTCTTTAAAGTTTTTGGCGTCCTCTTTGGTCCACCATTCACGCATATTGCCGTCGCCGTCCGATTTACGTCCCTGATCGTCAAAACCGTGGGTCATTTCGTGTCCGATAACATAGCCGATAGCGCCGTAATTTACGGCGTCATCCGCTTCCAGGTTAAAGAAAGGTGGCTGCAGGATGGCGGCCGGAAAAACAATTTCGTTTCTCGTGGGGCTGTAATAGGCGTTCACCGTTTGCGGCGTCATTCCCCATTCGGTTTTATCGATTGGTTTTCCCAGTTTATCTATTTCGCGTTCAAACTCAACGATATTCGAACGGGTATTATTGCCAACCAAATCGTCTTTTTTGACGATCAGTTTGGAATAATCTTTCCATTTGTCCGGATAGCCGATCTTTGCATTGAACTTGGATAGTTTTGTTAAAGCCTCTTTTTTTGTTTCGGGACTCATCCAGTCCAGTTTTTCGATACGTTTGGCAAAGGCATTCTGTAAATTATCAACCAGGGTTACCATGCGCTTTTTGGCTTCGGGCTTAAAATACTTTTTAACATAAACTTTTCCAACCACTTCACCGAGCGAACCTTCGACATTGCTGACCGCGCGTTTCCAGCGGGGACGGTTCTGCTCGACGCCGCGCAGTGTTTTGCTGTAAAACTCGAAATTTAAATTTACAAAGGGGCTCGACAATAAGGAGGCGGAAGAGGACAAGAGTTTGTATGTAAAGTAATCTTTCCAGTCCGAAACAGGTGTGCGCGTAAATAGCTTGCCGAATTTTTTGAAAAAACTGGGCTGATAAACAACAATCTCATTTACATTTTTTACACCGGCGGCTTTAAGAAATTCGCTCCAGTTAAATCGTGCGGTTTCTTTGGATAAATTATCCAGCGTATATTTATTGTAGGTTTTGTCGCGGTTGCGATTCTCCACTCGGGTCCACTGTGCTTTGGCCAGTTTCGTTTCTAAAGCCATAATCTTTTTAGCTTTGGCGGCGCCGCCTTTTATATTGGCCAGCGTAAATAACTCTTCCATATATGTTAAATATTTAGCCCGGATGTCTTTAAACTTTTTCGTATCTTTAAGATAATAATCCCGATCGGGCAGCCCCAGCCCGCTTTGGTACAATTGACTGATGTACTGATCCGATTTTTTTTGGTCGATGCCGATGAAATAGTAAAAGGGTTTTGGTACGCCTACGACTAAAAAATGAGCCATTAAATTTTGAAGATCTTTCTTAGATTTAACAGAACTTATAGTGTTCAATTCTTCCTTTAAAGGAGTAATTCCCAATTCTTCAATACGCGCGCTGTCCATAAAACTCAGATAAAAATCGCCTACCTTTTGTTCGTCGCTGCCTTCAACTTTATCTTTTTTATTGGCGGACTCCTCAATAATAGTGCGCAGATGCTTTTGCGCTTCCTCGCGTAGTTCGTAAAAAGAACCCCAACTGGAACGGTCGGCCGGTATCTCGGTGTTTTTCAGCCAAGCGCCATTCACATAACGGTAAAAATCATCCTGCGGCCGAACGGTTGTATCGAAACCATCCTGGCTAATTCCCGATTTAAGCTGTTTCTGCCCACAGGAAATGAACAATCCCAGTCCAATTAAACTAATAAGTAAAAACTTGTACATTAAAAAAACCTCCTAAGTGATATGAATATAATCGTATGACCTGTTATAGTTATTTATTCAAAACGTATATAAATCGAATATCTTTTTTTCGTCTAAAAGGAACTTTCCGGCGTTCCAAATATTTTTCATTAATTTAAATTGAAAAGCAAATGGAATGAAAACAATTTGTATATACTATTAAAATACAAGAAAGATGCATTCCTAAATATTTTTTTCCGGGCTAAAGATAGAAGTATTAATTTTCCTCCTTTAAGTTATAACTCTGTTTAAAGCAAGTGTGAAATTAAAATGTGGGCGCCAATGAGAATAAGTACTATTCCGCCAACTATTTCCATTCGTTTACCAACCAAAGCGCCCAATTGCTTTCCAATCATTATTGAAATAACAGAAAGCAGCGCTGTCACGAATCCGATGATTACACTTGGATACCAGATACTTACATTCAGCATTGCAAGCGTTAAACCGATGGCAAAAGCGTCAATGCTGGTTGCCACACTAAGCATGATTAATGTAAATCCTCGCGAGGGGTCGTTAACAAAACTCTCGTTCTCCGGTTTCAGGCCGGAGCGTATCATTCGTCCGCCAACGAAAAACAGCAGTCCAAAGGCTATCCAGTGATCAAATGCCGAAAAATAAGCGCTGAAGTTTATACCCAGCAGCCAGCCGAGGACAGGCATCAGGAATTGAAATAAACCGAAATGGAAGGCCAGACGGAAAGTTGAACGTGACTCTTTCGCAAATCCGGAGGCTGCCGCCACAAGCGAAACGGCCGACGCGTCCATTGCCAGACCGAATGCGATGAAAAGTATTTCGACTAACTCCATGTATTAAAAATATCTCCGGGAAAATACAGATGGATAAAATAAGGAATATGAAATGAGAATAAAAATAAAACATACAGAAAAAAGACCGGCAGTTAAAAAGATTTTGTTTACGGAGCAGATTTCTTGGGTAAAGAATGTGTTTTACATCAGAGGTGAAGAAAGTTTAACTTACATAAAAAATGATAAAAATCCCAATTTTCAGCCTAAAAAAAAATCAGAAAAAAATTTCTTCATTTTTTATCCATTTCCGTTTCTTTTTGTTTTGGAAAACTTGACAAATTTTGTAAAATAGCGCGACTTCAAAAGACAAGGGGTTTTTGTTCAATGCCTAAAAAAATTCATTTCGAAGCCTCGCGCACCCTAATGGAATTCCGCCTCTTACCCGGACTAACCACAGAAGAAACGACCCTCTACAACATTTCCTTACGCACGCCGCTGGTTTACTGTAATGAGAGTGAAACCAAATACCACCTGAATATTCCCGTGGTGGCCGCGGCGATGCAGTCCGTATCCGGCGTTAAAATGGGGATTGAACTGGCTACTCTGGGCGGGATGGCGTTTATTTACGCTTCCCAAACGGCCGGTCAGCAGGCCGATATGGTGCGCCAAATTAAAAAATTTAAAGCCGGATTCGTGCCGCCGGAAACGGTAAAACCGGATACGCCCATTCGCGATATTCTTGAACTGACCCGTCAGCGCGGCTTCAATACCTTTCCGGTGGTGGACGAAACGAACCGGCTGCTGGGTATCATCACTAAAAACGATTACGACGTTAAACCCCACGGCGACCTGCCGGTAAAAGAGCGGATGATTCCCCGTAAAGATTTAACCGTGGGCGTTAATATCGAAAATATCAAAGAAGCCAATACCCTGCTGCGCGAAACCCACCAGTCGGTGCTGCCCATCGTGGACGGCGGCGACCGTCTGCTCTATCTTGTATTTCGCAAAGACATCCGCAACCACCTGGACAATCCCAACGAGGTGTTAGACGAACACAAACGTTTGCTGACCACCGCGGCCATCAACACCCACGATTACGAATCGCGTGTGCCGGCCTTAGTGGAAGCGGGCGTGGACGTCTTGTCGCTGGATTCTTCGGACGGTTATTCGGTGTTTCAGGCCAAAGCGATGCAATGGATTGCCGAACACTATCCGGATGTACCGGTAATTGCCGGCAATATCATCACCGCAGCCGGTTTTGATTATCTGGTGGAACACGGCGCGCGGGCGGTTAAAATCGGGATGGGCGGCGGTTCCATCTGTATTACCCAGGAACAAAAGGGCACCGGACGCGGCCTGGCCACTTCCATCATTAAGGTGGCGGAAGCGCGCGACCGCTATTTTGAAAAGACCGGAAGGTATATTCCGCTGGTGGCCGACGGGGGCATTGTCAACGCCAAAGACGTAACCATCGCTCTGGCTCTCGGCGCCGATTACGTGATGATGGGCCGTTATTTTGCGCGGATGGACGAATCGCCCACTGAAAAGATGACCATAAAAAACCAGGTGATGAAACCCTACTGGGGCGAAGGTTCGGCCCGGGCGCGGGAATGGAAGGAAATCCGTTACAATCAGGCGCAGTTTGTGGAAGGCGTGGAAGGCTTCGTGCAGTACGCCGGTAAGCTGCGCGACAATCTGCCCGAAACCTTAGCCAAAATAAAAGCTTCCATGTCGTCGGTGGGCGCGCAGAATATTCGGGAATTTCATAAAAAGGCGGAACTGGAAGTGGTTTCGGCGCTATCTATCCGCGAAGGCCAGGCCCACGACATTTATATGCCGGGTCAGGACAACACCTACAACACCACCAACTGGGGAAATTAAATAATGGCCAATTATATTGTGCTCGGCGCGCAGTGGGGCGACGAAGGCAAGGGTAAAATTGTAGATATGCTCGCCGGAAAAATGGACCTGGTGGTGCGTTTTCAGGGCGGCGCCAATGCCGGCCACACGGTGCGAATCGGGGATAAGGAATATGTGCTGCATCTGATTCCCGGCGGCATTGTGTCCGGAACTTCGGTAAATGTGATTGGCAACGGCTGCGTGGTGGACCCGGTCACTTTTGCCAATGAACTGGATTATCTGGCGGACAAAGGGATTACGGTTACGCCGCAAAAACTGATTGTTTCGTCCCAGGCGCATATGGTCACCCCGGTGCATAAATACCTCGACAATGTACTGCATAAAAAAATCGGCACCACCGGCCGCGGCATCGGCCCGGCTTACGCCGACAAAATTCACCGCACGGGCATCCGGATGTAATCCATTCTGGACGGCAGCATTGTGGAACGTTTCGAAGAGCACCTGCTCAATTACAAACACATCAGCGAGCAAATTTACAACGAACCCTTTCCCGATGTGAAAGCCACCATCCGCGAAGTGAAGCAGTCGCTGGACAAAATCAAACCCTTTATAAAAGATTCGGTGGAAGTGATTGCCGGTTTTGTGGATAAAGAGGCGAACGTTTTATTCGAAGGCGCGCAGGGCACTTTTTTGGATGTGGACCACGGCAGCTATCCCTTTGTGACCTCTTCGTCCACGTCCATCGGCGGCGCCTTTACCGGCGGCGGGGTGTTTGTGGAATTTGACAAGCGCATCGGCATCGTAAAAGCCTACACCACCCGCGTGGGCGAAGGGCCTTTCCCCACGGAACTGTTTGACGATACCGGAAAACAATTGCAGAAAAACGGCAACGAGTTCGGTGCCACCACCGGCCGTCCGCGGCGCTGCGGCTGGCTGGATTTAAAAATGCTTAAACGCTCGTTTGTGATTAACGGATTCAATTATGTGTCTTTGAGCAAGATAAGCTGCCTGTCCGGATTCGAAACCGTTAAAGCGGCGGTGGATTACGACGCCGAGGGCAAACCCGTTTATAAGGAATTCTCCGGCTGGTCCGAAGAAGTGGAAGGCGCCACTTCTTTAGAGCAGTTGCCGAAGAATTGTAAAAATTACATTAATTTTATTGAAGACTATCTCGGTGTGCCCATAGGAATGATTTCCACCGGCCCGCACCGGAAGGATATTATTTTTAAGGATGATTTGTTCTAATTCCCCCTTATCAAAGGGGGCGCGCCGGCAGGCGGATGCGTCTACCGACGCAGACTAAAGGGGGTTGTTTTATGAAAGTATATTACAATCCTGAACTAAAACAAAAGGCAAGAAATTTAAGAAACAACGCCACCTTTTCAGAGCGGGTTTTATGGAAATACTTAAAATCGGGTCAAATGAAAGGGTATAAATTTACGCGACAGAAACCTATAGGAAACTACATTGTCGATTTTTATTGCCCGAAGTTACAATTAATTATTGAAGTTGACGGTGACAGTCATAACGAAAAACAAGCATACGATAGGAAACGGCAAAAAGAATTAGAGAGCGAAGGATTTAAGTTTTTACGTTTTGATGGATATTCAGTGATAAAACAAACGGATTCGGTACTATCGGTAATAGTAGATAAAATAGAAGAAATAGAGAAGACAACCCCCTCCCCCCCCCTTTATTAAGGGGGGATGGATGAAAGTATCCGGGGGAAGTGAGGTGCTTAAGTGAAAGAGATTCCTCTTCTCGTTGACACGGTATTCGGAAGAAGGTTTGGGTTGGAAGAAAAGAAAAATACGCCAACATAAATTATTTTTTCGAAAACGGGATTTTCGCTTCGCTACAACCAACTTGGTTGGGAATCCAGAAAGATTATCCACTGGATTCCCGTTTTTACGGAAAGGACGGCGGACCGTTTCCCCCTTATCAAAGAGGGACTAAGGGGGTTGTATAGAGACTTGAATAACAACCCTGTGATTCCTTTTATTATGGGAACGGTTGCGCGGACAAGGGCTCTTTGCCCTGGATACCGCTTGCGGGACAGAAAGATAATGTAACCCTTCCGGGGTATTAAAACCCGGAAGGGCTACACTGAGACTGAAATTAACAGGAATGCAATGCACCTAAAACCATCCGGCATAGACATCGACCTGGGAAACAAATGTTCCCGAATCGCTTATGGCTACGCTAAAAAAACCTTTGCCAACCGTCCGCCCGGCAGCGGCAATCCGCTGGTTTCGGCAGACGGCGGTTTCGCCAATATTATGGATTTTGGCGGCGTGAAAATCGGGATGTCCTCGGACGGCATCGGGACGAAAATCGAATTGGCCGAGCGCACGGGCATTTATAAAACACTGGGCTACGACCTTATCGCGATGGTGGCCGACGACCTGGCGGCTAACGGCATCGAAACCGTGAACCTGTCCAATATTCTCGATGTGGATAATCTGGACGCGGATATTGTGGAAGAGCTGATGCAGGGCCTAAAAGAAGCGGCGGATTTTTCCCGTATCGCCATTACCGGCGGGGAAATCGCCGAGCTGGGCAACCGCATCGGCGGCTACGGCAACGGGATGCATTTTAACTGGGGCGCCACGGGCATCGGCATTCTGCCGCAGGATAAGGAAATCGTGGACGGCCGTCACATTGCGGCAGGCGATACGGTGCTGGCCCTGAAGAGCCGCGGTTTCCGCAGTAACGGGTTCTCCTTGCTGCGCAAAATTATGCAGGAACAGTTCGGCGAGGACTGGCACAACGCAGCCTATGACGATGAAACCGGCTGGGGTGAAAAATTGCTTACCCCTTCGCTGATTTATTCCCCCTTTATCAGTAAACTCATTCAAAACGATGTACAACTGAAAGGCTGCGTACACATCACCGGCGGCGGTATTGCCGATAATCTGTCGCGCATCCTTAAAATAAACCGATTGGGCGCGGAACTAAACGACCTGTTCGAACCGCTGCCCGTAATGAAAAAAATACAGGAAATGGGCGCCGTGGCGGAAGAGCAGGCTTACCGGCTCTGGAATATGGGCAACGGAATGCTGCTCATTGCAGACGCAACCCAGATTTCGAAAATTACCGAATTAGCGGCGCGGCACGACTACCGGGCGAAAATCTGCGGCCGCATCGTCGCCGGACCAAATATTAAAATTGATACCCGGGGCCGTCATCCCCAAAGGTTACTTACCAGCTATTAGAGAGGACCCTCTATGACTACCGGAACCGCTAACCACGTTCAGCTGATTTTAAAAGAAAATGTTGTCGATGTTTCCGGTTCTCGTGTCCGGGAAGACGCCCAAAAATTTCTGCAAATCGAAACCGGCCGGGTAAAGTCGGCCAAAGTGTTTTCCATTCTGCACAACCTGACCCCGGCGCAGGTGGAAGCCTTTGCCAACGAATCCCTCAAAGATTCCATTCTGCACGAAGTGCGCATCAATACTCTGTATACAAATCCGGATTTTCAATCCCAGTTAGTAATTTCCAAACTGCCAGGGGTGACCGACGACGAAGGCGTTTCCGCGCAAAAAGCGCTGTGCGATTATTTCGATATGCCCTTCGATTACAGCCGGCAGATTATTTTCACCCACGAAATATTCTATTTTGAAAAAGAACTAAATCGGGCGCAACTGGATTCCATTGCTTCGGAACTGCTGGGCAATCCGCTGATTAACCATTTTGAATTTGCCTTTGACGGCGCCATCCGTTTTGTGCCCCAAGTGCAGATGCGCGCGGACACATCCACGGAAACCATCAATATTTTTGTTTCCGATGAACAACTGCTCAGGCTGTCCAAAGACCTGCTGCTGGCGTTGGATTTAAAAGAGATGCAGGCCATTCATAAGTATTTTAAAGATGAAAAAGTACAGGCGGCGCGTAAACAGGCGAGAATGCCCGAATTGCCCACGGACGCCGAGCTGGAAATTTTAGCCCAGACCTGGTCGGAACACTGCAAGCATAAAGAATTCAGCGCCAAGATTTCTTACAAAGATTTGGACACGGGCGAAGAGAAGGAAATCGATTCCCTGTTCAAAACCTACATTCAGGGCTCCACTAAAAAAATCACGGAACAACTTGCGGCCAAAGGCAAACACTGGCTGCTGAAAGTTTTTTCCGATAACGCCGGCGTGGTGCGCATCGACGACCGGCGGGTGTTTATCTGGAAAGTGGAAACCCACAACAGTCCCTCCGCGCTTGACCCTTACGGCGGCGCGCTGACCGGTATCGTGGGCGTGAACCGCGACCCGCTGGGCACGGGCGTCGGCGGCGGCAAGCTGCTGTTTAACACCAACGTACTCTGTTTCGGTTCGCCTTACTACAAAGGGGAATTGTTGCCCGGTCAACTGCACCCGCGGCGCATAATGAGCGGCGTGGTGAAAGGCATCGAGGACGGGGGTAATAAATGCGGCATCCCCACGGTGAACGGTTCCATTGTTTTTGACGAACGCTACAGCGGTAAGCCGCTGGTCTTTGCCGGCACCGGCGCGGTAATGGACGCAAATTACAAAGGGGTGGATTCCTGGAACAAGCCCATCGACAACGGTGACCGCATCGTTATGGCCGGCGGCCGGGTGGGCAAAGACGGCATTCACGGCGCTACGTTTTCCTCAATGGAAATCGACGAGCATTCCCCCCGTTCCGCCGTACAGATTGGCAGTCCCATCACCCAGAAAAATATGTCCGATTTTATGATTCGGGCCGCCAAAGAGGGTCTGATTAAAAGTTCCACCGATAACGGCGCGGGCGGTTTGTCCTCTTCCATCGGCGAACTGGCCACCATCACGAGCGGCGCGGTGGTGGAACTGCACAAGGTGCCGCTGAAATACGCCGGACTCAAACCCTGGGAAATTTTCGTGTCCGAATCCCAGGAACGGATGAGCCTGGTGGTGGAAACACAAAACGTGGACGCCCTTTTCAAAAGGGCAGAAGAATATGAGGTGGAACTAACCGACATCGGCTATTTTAACAGCAGCGGATTTCTGGAAGTGCATTACGAAACCGAGCGTATCTGTTACCTGAATTTGGATTTCCTGCACGAGGGCGTACCCAAAAAACATCTCTTTGCCGAATGGCGGGCGCCCAGACTCAGCGAGCCCGCGTTGAAAAACGAGCTGGATTACAATCGGGTTTTGTTGGATTTACTCGGCGGCCTGAACATCTGCTCGCGTGAGCCGGTGATTCGCCGCTACGACCACGAAGTGAAAGGCAAGTCGGTGATTAAACCGCTGATGGGCGCACAGGGCGTGGCCCCGCAGGACGCGGCCGTGATGCGGCTGGATTTTGAGTCCTGGGCCGGTCTGGCCATTGCCAACGGTATCCTGCCGCGCTACGGCGACATCGACGCTTACGAAATGTCCGCCGGTTCCTTTGACGAAGCCCTGCGCGGCATCATTGCCGTGGGCGGCGAACTGCCGGACGAAACGAACGAAGCCAACGGCTTCTGGACCGTGAATGATAATTTTTGCGTGCCCGATTCCGTTTTCAACGAAGAGGGCAATCCCGACGGTCGCTACAAACTGGCCCAGTTGGTGCGGATGAACGAAGCGCTCTACGACAGTTCCACTTTTTTCAATATTCCCATGACTTCGGGTAAGGATTCGATGAAGAATGATTTCATTAAAGGCAAGGTTAAAATATCCGTGCCGCCGACGATTCTCTATTCGATGGTGGCTAAAGTGGCCGATGCGCGCAAAGTCGTCACTGCCGAGTTTAAGCAAGCCGGGGATTTGATTTATCTGGTGGGCAAAACCTACGACGAGTTGGGGGCTTCGGAATTTTACAAAATATTTGGCGAACTGGGCGCCAATGTGCCCCGTGTGCGCCGGGAAGAGGCGCGCCGGATTTACAAAAAAATGATGGGCGCCAACCGGCAAAGACTGATTGTTTCTGCGCACGATATTTCCGATGGCGGGCTGGCTGTGGCACTGGCGGAATCCGCTTTTGGCGGGGATTTCGGGGCCGTCATTGAATTGCCGGATGACAGGCTTAGCCTAAACGCCGCCCTGTTTGCCGAATCCCATTCCCGATTTGTGGTTTCCATTGCCCCGGAAAATAGGGAAATATTTGAAACGATTTTCGGTCCGGATGCGCAATTTTTGGGTTCGGTAAGCGCAACGAAAAAACTACACATTTCGAAAAACGGTAAAGCAATTATCCATTTGGAAATAGAAAAGATGCTCAACACCTGGCGCACCGGGCTGGAATTTTGATTTCCCCCTTAGCAAAGGGGGATAAAGGGGGTTGTTTGAAAGTACACTACAATCCTGAGCTAAAACAAAAATGTTGTAAAATAGAAAAAACGATTTTTTTGGTAATAGCAGAGAAAATAGAAGAATTAGAGAAGAAAACCCCTGTTAGCATCCCGATTTATCGGGGCTAACCCCCTTTTCTAAGGGGGAATAGATGTTAGCATTACAGAAACTCGAGGCACTATCGTCATTCCTTTTCCGCTAACGCGGAAATTCGGAATGACGACGGACCGTTTCCCCCTTAGCAAAGGGGGATAAAGGGGGTTGTTGTTAAGGGCGAAACAATCTGGGTTAAAACAAACGAAAAAGGTTTTATCGGCAATTGGCTCTTGGAAATAAACAAAGGAAGTAAATGAAAAAAATAAAATCACTCATACTTACCGGCTACGGCATCAACTGCGAAGAAGAAATGGCCGCGGCTTATGAGCTGGCCGGGGCGGATGCGCGTATTGTTCATTTAAGCGATATTTTCGCCGACCGGATTGCCATTCACGATTATCAAATCCTTAATTTCCCGGGCGGATTTTCTTTTGGCGACGATTTGGGTTCGGCCAAGGTGCTGGGCAATAAATTCAAATTCAAGCCAATGGCTTCCGGCAAACGTTTTATGGACGAGCTGCAACAATTCCTTTCTGACGGCAAATATATTCTGGGTGTGTGCAACGGCTTTCAGGCGCTGGTGAAAATGGGTCTGCTACCCAACACGGGCGGCAATTCTGATCAGGAAGCTACCCTCACGCACAACGATTCCGGCAAGTTCGAAGACCGCTGGGTACGGATACGAGTGAATGAAAAGGCGCGGACGCCGTACCTGAACGGACTGGATTTTTTCGACGTTCCCGTACGCCACGGCGAAGGTAAATTGATTTTTAAGGACGAAGAAATCCGTACCGCAGTGCTTAAGCAAAATCTGAATTGTTTGGAATACGTCGACAAGCAAGGTGACTCCACGGCGGAATATCCGCTCAATCCCAACGGCTCGGAACTGAACTGCGCCGGACTGACCGACCCGTCCGGGCAGGTGTTTGGCCTCATGCCGCATCCGGAAGCGTATCTGTCGCTGTACAATCATCCCGACTGGGGGAAAAAGAAACGGAAAAATCCCGATATTTCGGAAGAGGGGCAGGGGCTGGCACTGTTTAAAAATATTATTGAGAAATTAAAATAACGTGTCAATGGCCAAGAGCCGATTTCCAAGAGGGTATTTTGGATTTTGGATTATAAATGTTAAATGAAAATGGGATTCCTCTTTCCGCTGACGCGGTAATTCGGAATGACGACGGACCGTTTCCCCCTTCGCAAAGGGGGATAAAGGGGGTTGTTTGAAAGTACACTACAATCCTGAGCTAAAACAAAAGGCAAGAAATTTAAGAAACAACGCCACCTTCTCAGAGCGGGTTTTATGGAAATACTTAAAATCAGGTCATATAAAAGGATATCGGTTTTAACGGTAATTATAAATAAAATTAAAGAGATGCAGGGACAACCCCCTAACCCCCTTTTCTAAGGGGGGATAGATGGTGGCATTACAGAAACTCGAGGCGCTACCGTCTTTCCTCTTTCCGCTGACGCGGAAATTCGGAATGACGACAGACCGTTTCCCCCTTCGCAAAGGGGGATAAAGGGGGTTGTTTGAAAGTACACTACAATCCTGAGCTAAAACAAAAGGCAAGAAATTTAAGAAACAACGCCACCTTTTCAGAGCGGGTTTTATGGAAATACTTAAAATAGGTCAAATGAAAGGATATTGGTTTTAACGGTAATTATAAATAAAATTGAAGAGTTGCAGGGACAACCCCTTAACCCCCTTTATTAAGGGGGATGGATGGTGGTATCCCGGGAAGTCCGTGATTCAGTGAATAGGATTCCTCTTTCCGCTGACGCGGAAATTCGGAATGACGGGCAAAATTGGTTGTCTAGTAATTGGAAATTGGTTCTTGGAAATTTATAGAGGTAAAAATGGAAAGCATAAAAATCAAACGTGCGCTGATTAGCGTTTCGGATAAAACGGGCGTCGTGGCGCTGGCCAAAACCTTGGTCGGATTCAGCTGCGAGATTATTTCCACCGGCGGCACTAAAAAGGTGTTGCAGGACGCGGGTCTTGCGGTAACCGACATTTCAAAAGTCACCGGCAATCCCGAAGCCTTTGGCGGACGGATGAAAACCATTTCCTTCCAAATCGAATCGGCGTTGTTGTTTGACCGTGAAGAGGACGCGGAAGAAGCGGAATCCCTGAACATCAAACCCATCGATATGGTGGTCTGCAATCTCTACCCCTTCGAACGGGTCAAACGGGACGGGGCGGATTTCGACACGCTGATTGAAAATATCGACATCGGCGGGCATACGATGGTGCGCGCGGCGGCCAAGAATTTCAAATATGTGGCCATTGCCACCGACCCGGCGGACTATCCGCAGTTGGTGGAAGAATTGCAAGCTAACAACGGCGCCCTTACTTACGACGCCCGCTTCAAACTGATGCGCAAAGCCTTTAACGCCACCGCCGATTACGACGCGATGATTGCGTCCACAATGGATGAAACCGCCGGAGAACTGAGTGTGCGCCTGGCGTATGGTCAGGCCAAAGAGCTGCGCTATGGGGAAAATTCCCACCAGAACGCCTTTTTTCTGCGCCGCAACAGCGGGACGGATTCTTTCTACGACATCGAAGTGCTGCACGGCAAGGAATTGTCTTTTAACAATCTTATCGATATGAACAGCGCCATTGACGCGGTGCGCGACCTCAAACAATCCGGTTGCGCGGTGATTAAACACAACAATCCCTGCGGACTCAGTTCGGGCATGGATCAGCGGCGGGTATTTGAACAGGCCTGGGCAGGCGACCCGCTTTCCGCTTTCGGTTCGGTGATTGCTTTTAACCGGGAACTGACCGTAGAAGCGGCCGATTTTATGAATCTGGACGCGCCCAACAAGATACTGCGCAAATTTGTGGAAGTGATTGTGGCACCCTCTTTTACGGATGAAACGCTGGATTACCTTTTCCAGCATAAAAATTTACGGGTGGTACAATTCGACCCCCAAAAGATTACGCCGACGTGTGATTACCGGGTGTTGCATAATGCCCTGCTGGTGCAGAACGCGGATACCAGATTGTACGACAAAACCGAAACCGTAACCGTGCAGGCGCCGGATTTTAAAACGGACTTACTGGAATTCGGTTTGATTGCCGTGCGCCAGGTGAAATCCAATGCCATTGTGATTGTGCGCCAATTGGCCAACGGAGATTTTCAGTTATTGGGAATGGGCGCCGGGCAGCCCAACCGGGTGAATTCAACCCAGATCGCCATCAGCCGGGCCAAGGAGAATCTGCGTTTATCCTTTAGCGGGGCTGCGGAACAACTGGAAAATTATATTAAAGAAGAAATGGGTAAAGCCATTCTGGTGTCGGACGCCTTTTTCCCGTTCCCGGATAATATTGAACTGGCGGCCGAGGCGGGCATTAAAAACATTTTTCAACCCGGCGGTTCCATCCGCGATAAATCGGTTATCGCCAAATGCGACGAGCTGGGCATTGGGATGGTGTTTACCGGGCTGCGGCACTTTAAACACTAAAAGAAAACTATTCCCCCTTAGAAAAGGGGGGTAGGGGGTTGTGAATTCATATGAAAGGTTTAGGATATAATTGAAAAAACACCCCCCTTTGTCCCCCCTTGATAGGGGAGCGCAGTTGGGTTGTGAACCAAAATCTAAAATTCAAAATTTAAAATTGCTTAAAGGGAGGTTAGTTTTGAATTGCATAGTAAATATAGTTACCCCTCAACTGGAAAAAATCCATTCCGGTAAGGTGCGCGAAAGTTTCCGTGTGGACGCCCAGACGCGTCTGATTGTGGCCACGGACCGCCTGTCCAGTTTCGATAACGTGCTGGAAACACCGGTGCCCGGCAAAGGCGCGGTGCTTAATCAATTGGCCGCCTTCTGGTTCGAAAACACCCGCGATATCATCGACAACCATTTTATTAAACTGGTAGACCCCAACGTATCGCTGGTGCGCGAGGCCACGCCCATCCGGGTGGAAATGATTGTGCGCGGCTACATCACCGGCTCGGCCTGGCGCGGGTATCAAAAAGGCAAGCGGGCGCTGTCCGGCGCGGATATGCCCGAAGGAATGAAAAAGAATCAACCCTTCCCCACGCCCATTGTCACCCCAACCACCAAGGAAGACAGCGACCGTGAAATCAGTCCCAAAGAGCTGGTGGACGAAGGCTGGGTGTCCGCGGATATTTACAAGGCGATGGAAAAAGTGTCCCTTAAACTGTTCGAACGGGGCAGCGCGCTACTGGAGGAACGCGGTCTGATTCTGGTGGACACCAAGTACGAATTCGGTCTGATTGATAACAAACTGGTGCTGATTGACGAAATACACACCCCCGATTCTTCCCGTTTCTGGTCTAAAGAAAATTACGAAGCCGATCCGGACAACGCCGAGCAGTTGGACAAGGAATATGTCCGCAGCTACCTGATGAAAAACAAAAAGGACGGCGTATATCCCAACACCCTGCCCGACGACGTGGTGCAGGAAACCACCCGCCGCTACCGCGATATTTACGGAATGATTACCGGCGAACTGCTGCCTCAAATCGATGAAAACGCCCAACTGCGTCTGCATACCAATCTGGTGAAACACAAAATCATTAAAGACGGATTTGTGGCCATTGTAATGGGTTCCACTTCCGATTTGGACCACTGCAATAAAATGAAAGACATCATCGAAAAATACGATGTAAAAGTGGAACTGCGCGTCGTATCCGCCCATAAGAACGGGGAAGATTTAGCTGCCGTAATTGCCGATTACAAAACCTCGCTGGAACCGGTGGCCGTGATTGCCGTGGCCGGGCGTTCCAACGGATTGGGCGGGGCGCTGGCCGCCAATCTGCCGGTGCCGGTCATCAGTTGTCCGCCGTTCGGTGATAAAACCGATTTGATGGTCAATATAAATTCTTCGCTGATGATGCCGTCCAACACGCCGGCGGCTACGGTGGTAGACCCCAAAAACGCCGCCCTTCTGGCCCTGCGCAGTTTAAATCTGCCGCGCCTGCGGGAAGTGTTTACTAAGAAAATTGAAGCAATGAAACAGGACCTGCGCGAAGCGGATAAAACGGTGCGGGGTCGATAGATGGATAAAGCAATTTCGCCACTGGACGGACGCTACGGCGCGCGGCTGGCGCACCTCGGGGATTATTTTTCGGAATTTGCTTTAATGCGGATGCGCGTTATCGTGGAACTGCGTTTTTTACGGGCGCTGGACGAAACCGCTTTGTTTGATAAACTGACCGCCGCCGAACGGGTACGCATCGACCGCGTGAACCAAAATTTTTCCGAATCCCATTACCGGCGCATCCAGGAAATCGAAGCAAAAATCAATCACGATGTGAAAGCCTGCGAAGTTTTTTTGCAGGAAGAACTGGAACTGCGTCAGCCCAATATGATTCATTTCGGTCTGACCTCGGAAGATGTGAATAATCTCTCTTATTCCTTTTTATTGAAGGAATATCTGGAAAACGAGCAACTGCCGCAATTAAAAGCGCTTATGGAAATTCTGCTCGCTCACGCCGAACGCTGGGCAGAGACGCCCTTTCCGGCGCGCACACACGGGCAGATGGCTTCGCCCACCACCGGCGGCAAAGAAATGGCGGTGTACCTTTCACGCCTGCTGCGTCAGTTCCGGCTGCTGAAAAATTTTAAAATGAGCGGCAAACTGAACGGGGCCACTGGAAATTATTCCGCCCTGCTGTCCGCCTTTCCCGAATTCGACTGGCTGGAATTTTCACAGAAATTTATGGCGCGGCACGGCCTGGAAGCCAATCTAACCACCACCCAAATCGAAGACCACGACACCTGGGCGCTCTATTTTTCCATCACCAAGCAAATCAATCATGTAGTGCTGGATTTGAATCGCGACGTCTGGCTGTATCTGACTCTGGGTTATCTGACCATCAGCGCGGAAAAGGGCGCGGTGGGTTCGTCCACCATGCCGCACAAGGTCAATCCCATTAATTTCGAAAACAGCGAAGGCAATATGCAGGTCTCTTCGGCTCTGCTGAATGGGCTTATTGACAAGTTAGGTAATTCCCGTTTGCAGCGCGATTTATCGGACAGCACCGCCTCGCGCAATATGGGCGTGGCCCTGGCGCATAGTTACCTCGCCATTCAGGAAACCGTCAAAGGCTTAAAGAAGCTGGATATCAACGCGGGATACTGCCAAAGCGAACTGGAAGCGCATCCGGAGCTTTTGGCCGAACCCATTCAGACCATTCTGCGCAAAGAGGGCGTCGACGACCCCTATAATCTGCTTAAAGAGATTACCCGCGGCAAACGGGTTTCGCTTGAAGAGCTGCAAAAGTTTGTGGATAAACTAAAGGTCAGCGCGGAGACAAAAGAAAGATTAAAAAATCTTACTGTGCCCGGATATGTGGGCGACGCCCCGCGCATCTGCCGGATGGTGGTTCAGCAGACTAAGAAAGAGTTATTGTAGAAAAACAGGGGATGTTAGATTTTGGATTTTAAATCAATAGTGTCCGGGTTAATTTAGAAAATTTGTTCTGTTAAAGAGATTATTTTAAAAACTCTCCCCCGAGCCCCGATTTAACGGGACTCGCCCCCTCCCTTGACGCTTCAAGGGAGGGGGATGGGGGTGGGTTCCGAATCAAGTCCTGTTAATTCGTATTTCCCTTAATTTCCTGGAATTACAGAATTTCCAGACACTTGTTATTTTTTAACCGGACACTATTGATTTTAAATGAAAGGGACAGGAATTTGTTGAATATTAGTAAAGGCCTTTAAAACATCATGATGAATTTTTACTGAATAGCCAATACGAGTAAAGCTCACAATAGCTGGTAATTCACTATGAAGGTAATTAATTTATAGGTTTGAGTATGGGTATTAAAACAAAACAAATTACTGTTAAAGACACGATTATACATATTACCCAACACAATAAAGAAGACTATATCAGTCTGACAGATATGCTAAAATACAAAGAAAGTGGCGGGTTAATTTTTAAATGGTTAAGTAATAAAAATACGATTGAATTCCTCGGTGTTTGGGAAAAATTTATAATCCGGATTTTAATTACACCGAATTCGGTGTAATTATGCAGGAAGCCGGTGTGAATCGATTTACGATGTCGGTTAAACAATGGGTTGAACGAACAAATGCCATTGGATTAATTGCCAAAGCCGGCAGATATGGCGGAGCATATGCCCATAAAGATATTGCTTTTGAACTTGGAACCTGGATTAGCCCCGAGTTTAAACTATTGATTATTAAAGAATTTCAAAGATTGAAAGAAATCGAGAGCAACCGATATAATCTTGAATGGAATGTGAAACGAATTTTAAGTAAAGCGAATTACTACATTCATACGGATGCTATTAAGCACAATATCTTGCCTCGAAAGGATTATGAAAAAGATGGTGAATGGTTGGTTTATGCAGAAGAGGCAGACTTATTGAATGTGGCGTTGTTCGAGTGTACGGCAAAAGACTGGAGAGAAGCAAATCCCGGACTATCTGAAAAAGGAATGAATATTAGAGATATTGCAAGTATAAATGAACTGGCTGTATTATCTAATCTCGAAACATTAAATGCAGAAATGATAGCGAATAAGATGGACAAAGAGATCCGGTTCAAAAGGTTAAAGATAATTTCGGAATATCAATTATCAATAATGGATGAAGTTAATCTGGTGAAGGCTTTAAAAAAGATAAATGATGAAATATATATTGATAAAAATCAAAAGAAGTAATTTGGGCAGAGCGATAATTAAATTTCCCCTTAGAAAAGGGGATTACCACAAAGGTGGTCACTTGCACGAAGGGGTTGTAAAAATTGCCGATTGCGAATGCGCTTTGTTGTTTTTAAAGACAACCCCCTTGCCGCAAGCCAGCCGGCAGGCTGATCCGCCTTATGGCGTGAACGGATTCGCCTTACCGGCGAAGGTGGAAGAAAACAGATTAAAGGGAGAATTATGAATATAGCTATCATCGGTTCGGGCGGACGCGAACACGCCATCGCCTGGAAACTGGCGCAGAGTGTGAAAGCGGACGACGTGTTTGTGCTTCCCGGCAACGGCGGCACGCAAAACAATGTGCCCATTGCCCCCACGAATTTTGAATCGATTAAACAATTCTGTTTAGAAAAGAAAATTGAACTCATTTTCGTGGGCCCGGAAGACCCGCTGGCGCGGGGCATTGTGGATTTTTTCGCCGGCAGCTCTATTAAAGTGTTTGGCCCGGATAAGCAGGCCGCGCAAATGGAAGGTTCTAAAATCTGGTCCAAACAATTTATGAAACGCTACGGCGTGGCCACGGCCGATTTCTGGATTCCCGAAGACACCTTTCAGATTCGCGCCATTGCCCAGGAAATGGAAGGGCAAGCGGTTGTCAAATACGACGGACTGGCCGCCGGAAAAGGCGTGTTTGTATGTTCGTCCACCACCGAAATTTACGAAGCCATTGACGAAATTCATAAACGCTATGGTCGGAACGCGCCTTACCTGATTGAGCGCAAGATGAAGGGGCAGGAAGTATCCATCATCGGTTTTACGGACGGGCAGAGCATCCGGCTTTTACAGCCCTCGCAGGACCACAAGCCTGCGCTGGACGGCGATAAAGGGCCGAATACAGGCGGAATGGGCGCCTACTGTCCCGTGCCGTTCTGTGATGAAACACTGCTGGAAAAAATCAGCGCAACCATTGTACAGCCCACCCTGCGCGGGATTCAGTCCGAAGGCTTTCAGTACAAAGGCGTGCTCTACTTCGGTATAATGGTCACCGAAGACGGGCCAAAATTACTGGAATACAACGTGCGTTTCGGCGACCCGGAAACGGAAGTGCTGCTGCCGTCCTTAAAAAGCGATTTACTGGATTTGACTTTAGCCTGTTTAAATGGCACGCTGGCGGATTTTAATCTTGAGTTTAATAACGGCTATTTTGTGGATGTGGTTTTGGCTTCCGGCGGTTATCCCGGTTCCTATGAAAAAGGGAAGGAAATCAACGGACTGGATAATTTGCCTGCCGGGGCGCTGGTGTTTCACGCCGGTACAAAAAAAGATAAGGGGCAATTGCAGACTTCCGGCGGACGGGTACTGAATCTGGTGGGGCAGGGGGCAACCCTGCAGGCGGCCATCGATTCCGCTTACCAAATGGTGAAGCAGGTGCGCTTTGATAAAATGTATTTCCGTAAAGACATTGCCAAAAAGGGATTGACAGTATGAACAATGTTATTTCCAAATTAAAATAGAATGAAAAAGATTCGAAAAACAGAACAGAATATTTTCTACGAAAAAATTGCCCGGCTTTTACAGCAAGCCCGTGAATCGGTTGTCCAAACTGTAAACCGAACAATGGTTTACACTTACTAAGAAATCGGGATGCTTATTGTAGAGGAAGAACAAATAGGGAAAGAACGAGCGGAATACGGCAAATCCTTATTAGAAGAATTATCGAAGCGTTTAATATTGGAATTTGGCCGGGGTTTTTCAGAAACTAATTTAAAGCAGATGAGGCGGTTTTACCTAACTTACTCAATTCGTCAGACACTGTCTGACGAATTTGGCGACGATAAGTCAAAAACTGTAGTTACTTCCTCTAAAATGAATACGGATGATTTCAAATTAAGCTGGTCTCATTACCTTATTTTAATGCGAATGGCTAATAATGAAGAACGAAAATTTTATGAAATTGAAGCAATTAAAAATAACTGGAGTTTACGAGAATTAAAACGTCAGTATAATGCGGCTCTTTATGAACGGTTGGCGCTAAGTCGTGATAAAGAGGGAATCAAGTCGTTGTCCGAAAAAGGACAGGTGATTGAGAAGCCGGAAGATGCGCTTAAAGACCCGTATGTGCTTGAGTTTGTTGGTTTACCTGAAGAAAATCGTTATTCTGAAAATGAGTTGGAAAAGAAATTAATCGATAAATTAGAAAATTTTTTACTTGAACTTGGGAAAGGATTTGCATTTATAGGAAGGCAGGTACGTTTTAGCTTTGATGACGAGCACTATCGAATCGACTTGGTGTTTTACAACCGATTGTTACAATGTTTTGTCCTAATCGATTTAAAAATTGGTAAACTGACCCATCAGGATTTGGGCCAGATGCAAATGTATGTGAATTATTATGATAGATATATAAAAAATGAAAATGAAAATGAAAACAAAACAATTGGCATCGTATTGTGTAAAGATAAAAATAATACTCTGGTAGAAATATCTTTGCCTGAGGATAATGAACAAATATTTGCCAGTAAATATCAAACGGTTCTGCCAAGTAAAAAAGAACTAAAAGCATTAATTGAAAATAAAAAGAACTGATATATAGTAAATGTTTAAGCAAATGAAAAAACGCATCGCCATCTTTATTTCCGGCCGCGGCAGTAATATGGAAACCATTGTGCGCCAGACGCAGAGCGGCATTCTGAAAGAAGTCTGTGAAGTGGCGCTGGTATTTTCCAATAAGCCGCAGGCCAGAGGACTGGAAACTGCTAAAGAATTAGGAATCGAAACCGCATCCATTCCATCCAAAGGCAAAAAGCGGGCAGATTTCGACCGCGAAGTGGTGCATCTGCTGGAACCGTACGGCGTTGATTACATCGTGCTGGCCGGATTTATGCGCATTCTCAGTCCGGTATTGATTCAGGCTTACAGAAATAGAATCATCAACATTCATCCGGCGGATACGGATGAATTTCAGGGCATCGGCGCTTACGAATGGGCCTTTGAAAATAAAAAGGAATTCACTAAAATTACCGTGCATTTTGTGGATGAGGGTGTGGACACCGGGCAGGTCATCGCCAAAGCGGAGGTGGACCTGCGCGGGGCGGATACGCTGGAAGAAGTAGAACGGCGTGGCTTGGAAGTGGAACACCGGTTTTATAGTGAAGCGCTGGAAAAAGTATTTAAATAACAAAAATCAAAATTCAAAAGACAAATAACAAACAAAATCCAGGTATCAAATAAATCAATTTTCAAAGAATCAACACAAATGGAAACGTAAAATATTAGGCAGAAGTACAAATTAAATCATTGGTAACTGTAATGACAGGAAACAATAAATTAGCTAAACCATACGATTTAGAGGAACGGACATTCTTATTTGCCAAAGAGGTTCGTATGGCAATAAAGTCGCTTCCAAAATCTATTGCTAATTTTGAAGATGTAAAACAATTGGTTCGTTCATCCGGTTCGGTAGGTGCGAATTACATTGAAGCAAATGAAGCGTTAAGTAAAAAAGATTTTTTAATGCGCATAAAAATCAGCCGGAAAGAAGCTAAAGAAAGTGTTTATTGGCTGCGTTTGCTTTTAGAAACCAATGAGTTAAAAATTCAAAAGGACATTGAACGTTTGCTTGGAGAAGCAATTGAATTAAAGAAAATTCTTTCATCTATTATCGAAAAATCAAAAGGATGATTATTCTCACTGTTTAATGTTTTGAGTTTTGTTTTTTTGTTGGGATTTATTTGTTATTTGAAAATTGTTGTTTGAGGTTTATGACTTTATTTATAAAGGAAGAGTTATGTGCGGTATCATCGGTGTAATCGGGAATAAGGATGTTTCGTCCGAAATTATTAACGGATTGATGACTTTACAACATCGCGGACAAGATTCGGCGGGAATGGTCACCTTTGACGGGAATTTTCATATGCACAAGGGTTCCGGTCGGGTGAGCGAGGTATTTAAGCATACGGACCTAAGTACTTTAAAAGGCTATTGCGGATTGGGGCATGTGCGTTATTCCACCATCGGTTCCACCGAAGCGGTGGACGCTCAGCCCATCGCGGTGAATTATCCCTTTGGCTTGGCGATGGTGCACAATGGCAATGTGATTAATTTTAAAGAACTGCGTAAAAATTTGTATGAAGAACACCATCGCCTGCTGGATACGTCCAATGATGTGGCGCTGATTCTCTACACCTTTGCCACGGTGCTGGAACAAAAGGATTTAAAACATCTGACCGTGGACGATATTTTTGACTCGGTGCAGGAAGTGCAGAAAAAAGTGAAAGGCGCTTATTCTTCTATTACGGTAATTGCCAATCACGGCTTTCTGGCCTTTACCGACCCTTACGGTATCCGTCCCATTGTGCTGGGTCGCAAGTTTACCAACCAGGGCGTGGTGTACGCCTTTGCTTCGGAAAGCTCGACTTTCGATTATCTTGGGTATGAAAAGATGTACGATCTAAAACCGGGCGAAATGGTGTTTATCGATAAAAGTCACCACATTCATTCCCGGGTGGGTAAAACCAAAAAGCAGGCCTTTTGTGTGTTTGAATACATTTACTTTGCCCGTGAAGACACTAGTATTCATAATCGTCTCGTTGCTACCGAACGGGTGCTGATGGGCAAACAATTGGCGGAAACCTTTCGCAAAACCGGATTGAAACCGGATATTATTATCGACGTGCCCAACTCGGCCTACTTTTTTGCTTCCGGTCTGGCCGAAGCGCTGGATGTGCCCTACCGGCGCGGAATGGCCAAGAATCCCCATATGGGGCGCAGTTTTATCACGCCCAACCAGGAACAGCGCGAACTGATGGTCAAGCAAAAACTAAATCCCATCGGCGATATTGTGAAGGGCCGAAAGGTGGCGGTTGTGGATGATTCCATCGTGCGCGGAACGACGTCTAAACGCATTGTGCAGTTGCTGCGCGACGCTGGCGCCAAAGAGGTCTATTTTGTATCCGCTTCGCCACCCATCAAGCATCCCTGCATTTACGGCATCGATATGTCGGTAAAAAGGGAAATCCTGGCTTCCAACTATGATGTGAGCGAAATTCACAAATATATCGGCGCGGATGCGGTTGTGTACCAATCACTGGAAGATTTGGGTGAGCTGTACAAAGACCTGCCCATCTGCGACGCCTGTTTTTCCGGGAAATATCCTACGGGGATTACCAAAGAATTATTGGCGGAAATCGAGCAGGAAAAACTGGACTCGAACCGGGTGTAAGGTCTTTTCCCCCTTAGTAAAGGGGGAATAAGGGGGTTGTAAAAATTTAAAGCAATATAGGATATAGAAAAAACACCCCCCTTTGTCCCCCCTTCGTAGGGGGGAATGTAATGGAAAATAAAATAATGGGACTGTATGCTACTTAAAAACGCCAAATGGCTGAACGCGGATGGAACGTTTTCCAAAGGAAGCGTCCACATCGAAAATGGGATAATTGCCGAACTAACCGGACGGGATTTGCCGGATGCCGGTCAAGAAGTATTGGATGCTTCCGGAATGCTTGTATTGCCCGGGACCATCGACCCGCACGTGCATTTCCGCGAGCCGGGGCAGTTATACAAAGAGGGTATCGACAGCGCCTCAAAAGCGGCTCTGGCCGGCGGGGTGACCACGGTTATCGATATGCCCAATAATAATCCGCCCTGCACAACGGCCAAACGTATCGAGCAAAAGAAAAAATTGTTCCGCAAAAAAAGCCACGTAAACTGGGGGCTGATGCTGCATGCCACGGAATACGGTTTGCCCGCGGTTCGGCCGGCGATCAAATCGGCTAAAATTTATATGGCCAAATCCTCCGCGGTTCCGGCGATTACTTCCGAGGCAACCATCCGGCGATTAATGCAGCATTTTCCGCAGGTTTCTTTCCACGCCGAGGATGAGACGGAATTTGATACCGATGCAAAAACCGGAACGCCGCACCACGTAAAGCGGCCGCGGGCCTCCATTGCCGGTGCCTTGCGAAAAATCGAGCAGGCCTTAAGATCGTTGCCTGAAAAAGAGCGGCCGCGCACGGTCATCTGCCATATGAACACAGCGGACGAGGTGCGCTGGCTGAAGCGGATGAAACAGGAAGGCTTTGACGTGTGGGGCGAAACCTGTCCCCACTATCTCTATTTTACGCAGGAAGATTATCTGAAGCAGGGTAGCGTTTTTCAGGTGAATCCGCCCATCCGCACGGCTGCAGACCGCGACGCTTTGCGTCAGGCCATCGCGGACGGAACCATTGATTTTATGGGCACCGACCACGCTCCGCATCAGAAATCGGAAAAGGAAAGCGGCAAGCCACCTTCGGGCATCGCGGCCATCGAATGGCTGACGCCACAGATGCTGCATTTCGTGGATTCGGGACTGTTGAGCTGGAAGCGGTTTCACCGGTTAATATGCGGCCAGGCCGCGACTTGCTACAAAATTGAAAAGCGGAACGGTATTAAGGCGGGCAATTTTGCCGATATAGTTTTAGTGAAACAAGCGGCGTATCCGCTAAAAAGTGAAAAAGTACAGAGTAAGGCCGGAATACCTTTATACGAAAATTTCGATTTTGGCTGGCGAGTGGAACAAACCATCGTAAACGGGAAAATCAAATTTAACGGACATACATTTTTTAAGGAACCAAAAGGGAAAGAGGTTTAAGTGCAAACGATTACCAAAAATGAATTTATCCAGTTTTTGATTGACGAAAAGGCCCTGCGCTTTGGCGATTTTACGCTCAAGTCCGGATTAAAGTCGCCCTTCTTTATCAATCTCGGCGATATCTGCTCCGGCGGCGCGCTGCGTTTTGTGGGGCAGGCCTTCGCCCAAAAAATTAAATCCGATTTCGGCGGCGCGGAGGTGCTGTTTGGTCCGCCTTACAAGGGCATTTCGCTCAGTTCCGCCGCGGCCATTGCCTATGCGGATCTGTTTGATGCAACCGTGTATACCTGTTACAATCGCAAGGAAGCCAAAACCCACGGGGAAGCGGGAATGTTTGTGGGCCATCTGCCACAACCCGGCGAACGCATCATCGTGATTGACGATGTGCTGACCACCGGCGGCACTAAGGTGGAAGCTATCGAACTGTTGGAAAAAACCTTTGGCGTAACGGTGAGCGGCGTACTGGTTACGGTGGACCGCCGCACCAAAGGCACGGACGCCGGGTTGGGCAATTACCCGCTTAGCGCGTTAGTCACCCTGCCGGATATTATCGCCTTTTTAAAAGAGAGGAACGACATCAGCTATAAACTGATGCAGAATTTCTGGGAGGGGAATAAGTAACATCATCCTTATAGGGAAGATGTGGAAATACCATTCCGCAGGAAACTTGTAACGGGTGTCGTCAATAAAATAGTGAGCGCCAATGAAAAAGATTCTTATCCCGTAGGCATCCCTTCGGGTAAGTTTTTTGCCGCGGATTTACACGGTTTAAAAGGGATAAAAGTAAACTAAAAGCGCCGGAATCTGATATTTGAACCTTTTAGTTTTACTCAGTGCACTCGGTGTTCTCGGTGGCTAAAAAATCGTTTTGCAGCACCCTGATAAATGGGGATAGCGCCGTAGGCGTATCGATAGCAGGGGTTGTAAAAACCTGAAACAATAACAAAAAATACGCTCCTTTGCCCCTTTTCAAGGAGAAATGTTGAAGTAAAATTATAAAGGAATATTAAATGAATAAAATCAGAAAAGTGGTTCCGGCGCTGGACGTGACCGATTTAAATCGCCTTGAGGAATTGATTAAAACGATTGACGGCCGGGAAATTATTTACGGCTACAAAGCGGGTTTTTCGCTGGGACTGACCCACGGACTGCCCAAAGTGGTGGAAACCATCCGCAAACATTCCGCTAGGCCGATTATCTACGACCACCAAAAGGCGGCCACGGATATTCCCGATACGGGCAAACTCTTTGCCCAAACAATGAAAGATGCCGGCGTCGACGAGGTGATTCTCTTCCCGCAGGCCGGGCCGGTCACGCTGGAAGCCTGGGTGCGTGCGATTCAGGAACTGAAAATGAAAGTGATTGTGGGAGGTATAATGACTCATCCCAAATTCGTGGTTTCCGAAGGCGGCTTTATCCGCGACGAAGCGGTGATTGAAATGTACCAAAAAAGTTTTGAGCTGGGCGTAAAGGATTTTGTAGTGCCGCTGACTAAACCCGAGGCCACTAAAAAATTGTACGAAGAGGCCGGGCTGGATGAATCCTGCGCCTTTTATTCGCCGGGATTCGGCAAGCAGGGAGGGGACGCCGCGCAGTTCGCTTTTCTGAAAACCCATTATATGATTATCGGCCGCTCGTTATTGCAGGCGGAAGATGCGAAGGGGTATTTGAAGCGTGTAGAGAAAGATATTTACGATATTTGATTTAAACATATATTATTTCAATGATTTGATAATATAAGTTCCCCCTTAAAAAAGGGGGTTAGGGGGTTGTTCTTATTGAATCCAGGCAGTCAAGTTCACAACCCCTTAATCCCCTTTGCTAAGGGGAAATTAGAGCCTTGTCATACAGCAAGTTTAGTTCTTACAAAATGAATGGGTAATAAAAACGAGGTACGAATGAAAAAAGACCTAATTTCAATGGAAGACTTAACGCTAAGCGAGGTAAACGATTATCTCGTAACGGCGGCAAAGGTGGAAAAAACGCCTTTGGAAGAACGGGTGAAACTGCTACCCGGCCGCATTATGGCCGCGTTGTTTTTTGAACCCAGCACCCGCACCCGGCTCAGTTTCGAAGCGGCAATGCACCGTCTCGGCGGCAGCGTGATTGGTTTTGCCGCCAAAGACGCCACTTCGGTTTCCAAAGGGGAATCCTTCACCGACACCATTCACACCGTGGAAAGCTATTCGGATATTCTGGTCATCCGCCACCCGGGCGAGGGCACGGGAAGGCTGGCGGCCAGAGAAAGCTTTTTGCCGGTGATTAACGCCGGGGACGGTTCCAATCAGCATCCCACGCAGACCCTGTTGGATTTATACACCATTCAAAAAGATCTGGGCAAAATCGAAGGACTGAAAATTGCCTTCGTGGGCGATTTAAAATACTCGCGCACCGTGCATTCACTGATTCGGGCGCTGATGATGTTCAACGTAACCGATTTTACCTTGGTGGCCCCGGAGTCCCTGCGCCTGCCGTCTCATTTTATGCGCACCGACCAGCCGGGCAAGTTTACCTTCCGCGAGACCGAACACATCGAAGAAGCTATTCGAACCAGCGATGTGCTGTATATGACCCGCATTCAGCGTGAGCGTTTTCCGGATATTCTGGAATATGAAAAGGTGAAAGATTCCTACGTGCTCACCGCCGAAATGCTTGAGCAGGCTCAGGATCATCTGCGGGTACTGCATCCCCTGCCGCGGGTAAACGAAATCGCCTACGATGTGGACAAAACCAAATATGCCGGATATTTTCCGCAGGCGCGCAACGGGGTGATTATGCGTCAGGCAATCATTCTAAAACATTTGGGGGAATCCATATGAAAAATACCGAACAAATGCAGATGATTCCAAAAATTGAGCTGGGAATCGTAATCGACCATATTCCGGCCGGTCAGGGCATTAAAATTATGGAAATTATTTCCAAGGCGGAAGATATGAAAGACGTGGCTTTGTCGCTGGGTCTGAATTATGAAAGTCAAAAACTGGGGCGCAAGGATTTAATCAAATTACAGATGGAATATCTTTCACCGGAAATTATTCAGCAGATTTCCATTGTGGTGCCCGGGGTAACGATTAAAGCCATTAAAAATTTTAAGGTACACAGTAAGGTGGTGGTGCAATCGCCTAAGGAAATCCGTAATTTACTGGAATGCAAAAATCCCAACTGTATCACCAATTCGGAAAAACACGTGGAAACCCATTTTACCGCTCTGGAAGAAAACTGCAAACGGGTGCGCTGCGAATATTGCGAACGGGTGTTTGACTTAAAGGAACTGCATGCGCTGGTGGATTAGCTATCCGAATACAAATTACCGTTTCCCCCTTAGAAAAGGGCGATTAAGGGGGATGTGATTGAGTGGATACGTGTGAATTAATCGTTTCTGCCAACGAGAATACAACCCCCTACCCCCCTTTAGTATGAGGGTATAAGCGTAGCATCCAAAAGGGATTCCTCCCCCAAAGTCGGGTCGGAATGACGACGCTAATTTAAATTGAAAGTATTCAATGAAAACAAGCTTTTTAAATCTGAAAATGAACAATCCGCTGGTGCTGGCTTCGGGCATTCTGGGTTTAACCGCTTCTTCGATGAAACGGGTGGTGGAAAACGGCTGCGGCGCGGTAACCACCAAATCCTTTAATCTGGAAGCGCGCAAAGGGCATCCTAATCCCAGCATCGTGCCCTTTGATCACGGCCTGCTAAACGCGGTGGGTCTGTCCAATCCGGGCGCCGAAGAGGCGGTTAAAGAAATTAGCCGATTTAAGGAAATAAGCGACGTCCCCATCTTTGCATCCGTTTTCGGCCGCACCATCGAAGAATACGGCAAGGTGGCGGAAATTGCGCTCAAAGCCAAGCCGCACCTGATTGAAGTGAATGTATCCTGTCCCAATGTGCGCTCGGAATTCGGAACGCCTTTTGGCGACGTACCGGAAGACACAGCTGAAATCACCCGATTGGTCAAACAGGTAGCCGGCGATATTCCCGTATCCATTAAATTAGGGCCGCACGGCCCGGGCATTGCCCGGATGGCAAAAGTATGTGAAGAAAACGGCGCCGACGCCATCACGGCCATCAACACAGCGGGACCGGGAATGCTGATTGATATCAACGTGCAGAAACCGGTACTGTCCAATAAAACCGGAGGCGTATCGGGTCCGGCTATTTTGCCCATTGCGGTTAAATCCGTTTACGAAGTGTATAAAAATGTGTCTATTCCCATCATAGGCACCGGCGGGGTAACCTATTGGCAGGACGCCGTGCAAATGATTCTGGCCGGCGCTACACTGATCAGCCTCGGCACGGCGGTCTATTACGAGGGAATCGAAGTATTTAATAAAATCAATGGGGGCTTGCGGGATTATATGAATCAATTCGGATACACATCCATTGCGGATTTCCGGGGGGGCGCCCATTGAGCGGACTTATGCACACCTTTCCCGTTAAAAAAATTATCGAGCACGGCCCGGGGGTAAAAAGTTTTTATTTTGAACAGAGCTTTGAAGCGCAGCCGGGGCAGTTTGTCAATCTCTGGATTCCCGGCGTGGATGAAAAACCCTTTTCCGTGTCGGCTATTAAGGACGGTTTAATCGAGATTTCGGTAAAACAGTACGGATCGTTTACCCAAAAACTGATGCAGGCGCGGGCAGGTGATTTATTAGGCCTGCGCGGCCCGTTTGGCAACGGTTTTACGCTGCGGGAAAATGCGCTGCTCATCGGCGGCGGCATTGGTATCGCGCCTTTGCGTTTGTTAGCCGCGGAATTGCATCAAAACAACAAGCGTTTTGTATCGCTGTTCGGCGCGGCTACAAAGTATGAACTTATTTTTAAAGCGGATTTTAAAGAAATATCCAACTGCTATTTTTATACGGACGACGGTTCCTTTGGTAGAAAGGGGTTGGTGACCGAAGATTTACTAAACATTATCCGGGATGAAAAAATTGAATTCATTTACGCCGCCGGACCGGAAATTATGTTTGTGAAGCTGAAAGAAATTATTGACCCGCTTGATATTCCGTACGAATTTTGTATGGAACGCTATATGAAATGCGGTATCGGTATCTGCGGCCAGTGTGTGCTGGACGGTTCCGGCGTGCGGCTTTGTGTGGAAGGTCCGGTACTCAATCAGGATGATTTAAAAGGAGTGACGGAACTGGGAATGGTGCATCGCGACGCTTCGGGCAGGCGCATTAAATAGCGTTTACAGTTTCCAGTTAAATTCGTTGTGAAATAAAGTATCCGTTATAATGCCGTCAAAACTATAGTGCGCTAAACGATTGTAATCTTCCATTCGGTTAATCGTCCAGACAAAGAGCTGTTTGTTTCGCTTTTTTGCTTCTGCCATCAATGGCTCTGAGATTACGCTGTAATGGGGATGCCAGGCATCGGATTTTAAAAAGATATCGATATATCGGGAAATTCTTGGGAAATGCCGGAATAAATATCCGGTGCGTATTTCCGGATTCAATATCTTAAAAATTCCCAATATACTCGGGTCAAATGAGGACACCCAGATTTGCGGAATCACATTAAAATCACTTATCGTTTTAGCAACTGCGCGTACTAATTTAAGATTGTTTGCATAATAGGATTTAATATCTAAAATGAGTGGCACAGTGCCTTTAAATTCTTCGAGATATGCTTCTAATGTCTGAATCCCTATAGCGCCGTTAGTTCCGTTTTGTTCGTATCTATAATGTTTAATGTCTTTGTATTTTGCAAAACTGATAGGTTTCATTTTTCCAAAATGACGCAAAAGCGATTTGTCGTGAAATAAAAGTAATTCACCAGAGGCGCACAAGCGGATATCCACTTCCAGTCCGGTAGCGCCTTGTTCAATGGCCAGACGACCTGCTTCGATAGTATTTTCAGGAGCGTTGGCGCGATCTCCTCTATGCGCAATTATTAGCATTTGTTTCTTTCATTTCAGAAAAAAATTAAAATCACGCAGTAAATAATAAATAATAATTGCGGGGATGATAATAGAGACCGATATGGAAAAACGGATTAAATTATTCTTTGTAATTCGTTTTAAACCTGTAATGGCATAAGAAACAGAAGATATAAAAAGAGAGGCATAACCCAGCCCGATAAAAATATTAGTATATGGGTTTTGAATCTTTATTAAAAAATCAAGAGCGATTATCCCAAAAATAAACGTGTTTATTTTGCCCCAAATATTAGCCATCATCGGTTTTTGGGTTACGCGTAACAGGGCCGATCCGGAAATGATAATTAGTAAATCACGATATAAAAAGAAAACAAGCAGGGGGAGTGGAAATTGCCGGTATAAAATAAGGGTAATAAAAATAACCGCCATGGCAATTTTATCACAAATAGGATCAAGGATAATCCCCAGCTCCGTTACCTGATGCCGTTTGCGGCTTACATAGCCATCCAGGATATCGGTAGAACCGGCAATAAAAACGAGAATCAGTAAAATAATATTACCTGTATTTGTGTTTGCCGCTATTAAAAAGGCCATAGGAATTACTAGAATCACACGGCTTAAACTTAATAAATTTGAAAGGAAAAAAAATTCCCTAAATTTAACCTGCATGTACTGCTCCAAAACAAACGGATTTAAATTTCGGAAGATTAATTGAATTATATAAATTAAACATTTTTTATTAAATTTGAAAATATTTCATTTGTAATCCGGCGCTTTTTTGAAGGTTAAAAAATCCGTACATTGAAACCATATGAAAACGACAACGAGAATTAAAGAAAAAATTAAAAATATCCCCAGACAGCCGGGATGTTATTTGTTTAAAGACAGCAAGGGGGGGATTCTCTATGTGGGTAAGGCCGGTGTGCTCAGGAACCGTGTGCGATCCTATTTTAAGGAATCACATCCGAAACATCCAAAGTTAGAAGCGCTGGTAAAGAAGATTGTCGATTTGGAATGGATTGTAACGGATTCGGAAGTGGAAGCCTTAATCCTGGAAAATACGCTGATCAAAAAACATCAGCCCCGTTACAATATCAGTTTAAAAGATGATAAAACCTATCCCTATATTCGCATTACCAATGAAGACTTTCCGCAAATATATGTAACCCGAAAACGGATGCCGGATGGTTCGCAGTATTTTGGTCCCTATACGGATGTTAAAAATATGCGTTTTGCCTTAAAAACGCTGCGTTCTGTTTTTCAGGTACGATCCTGTAAATTTAAACTTACGCCCGAGACGATTCAAAATCGCAAAGTCGATTTATGCATGGATTATTATATCAATAAATGCAAAGGCCCCTGCCAGGAGCTGCAAAGTAAGGAAGAATACCGGACGATGATCAAAAAAGTGGGCCGCTTTTTAAATGGAAAGACGGAAGAACTGGTCCGTGAATTAAAAACAGAGATGCAGGAACGCGCGCAGGAAATGAATTATGAAGAGGCCGCCCGGGTGCGTGACCGACTTTCGGCTTTGGAAAATTACCGCAATACTCAAAAAATAGTTCAGAATGATTTTAAAGACAGGGATCTGATTTCGGTTGTAAAGGAAGACACGGAGGCCTGCGCGGTAGTCTTTCGTATCCGTGACGGTAAAATTACGGGTCGAATGCATTATTATATGAACGGTGTGGAATGGAACGAGACGGCAGAGATACTGGAATCCTTTCTACAACGTTACTATTCTAAAACCGATGATATCCCTCGGGAAATAATGCTGCAAGAACCAATAGAACGGCAGATCGCCGTTGAAAACTGGCTGACAGGCCGTCTTCATAAAAAGGTAACGCTTTTAGCGCCGCAAATTGGAGAGAAGAAAAAACTGGTTTCGATGGCGCAGACAAATGCCCGATACCTGCTAAAGGATTTAAAACTTCAGAGACTTAAAGCCAAAGACTATGTACCGCATTCGGTGGTTGCGCTTCAGCGCGATTTAAAGCTTTCTATCAAACCGCGACGAGTGGAATGCTTTGATATTTCCAATATTCAGGGAACGGATGCGGTTGCTTCGATGGTCTCTTTTTGGGATGGAAAACCGAAAAAGTCGGAATACAGAAAATATAAAATTCTTGTAAAAGAAACACCGGATGATTTTGCAATGATGCGCGAAGTGATTGAACGCCGCTACCGCCGGCTGTTACGTGAAAGGAAAGCGCTGCCGGATTTAATTGTAGTGGACGGTGGGAAAGGACAATTATCCAGCGCCAGGCAGATTTTGGATAATTTAGGCCTGAAGAAGCAAGCGGTTATCGGTTTGGCCAAACGATTGGAAGAAGTTTTTCTGCCTGGCCTTTCTGAAGCGCAAATGATTCCCAAAACCTCATCGTCATTAAAACTACTACAACAAATCCGGGATGAAGCGCACCGCTTTGCCATTACATTCCACCGGGAGCGTCGAAAAAAACGAACGCTTATCTCCGAATTGGACCAGATTCCGGGGATTGGCCCCAAGCGCAGAAATCACCTGTTAAAAACATTTGGATCGGTACGGAAAATTAAAAAATGCAGCGCCGAAGAACTGCGAGAGAAAGGAAAACTACCTCAGAACATTGCCGAAGAAATAGTTTTGTATTTTCATCCATTGTCAGAATAATTCAGAGATTCTGCCATCATGACCCGCAAGTACGCCATATATTCCGCTGCAAAACTTCGCCATTTTTATTGAATATTGTTTGTTGTTTAAAATAACTCAAATAAAAACAATTGTATATGAATCGGAAAAAATTTTTGGCATCCTGTTTGTTAATAGATGGGGCGAAACGCAACCAATTAACAAAAAACAGGAGGTGCATTATGACACTCGTAAAATATAACCCGACCCGCAGTCTTTTCGGCTTACGTTCAAACATGGATCAGTTGTTCGATGAATTTTTTGGACTGGACAAAGGGATTTGGCCCGAAAGCACGTTAAACGTTGTTCCGGCAGTTAACCTCGAAGAGACCGAAGACGCCTATAAAATAAGCGCCGAACTTCCGGGAATGCAGAAGAAAGAAATCAACATCACTCTGGAAAACAACGTGCTGAGCATCAGCGGCGAAAAGAAAGCCGAAAATGAAATCAAAGAAAAGAATTACCATCGTGTAGAACGCAGCTATGGTAAATTCCATCGCGCTTTCGAATTGCCGGGAACCGTTAACCGGGACAAAATCGAAGCCGATTACAAAGACGGTATTCTGCGGATTACGGTTCCGAAGGCGGAAGAAGCCAAACCGAAACAGATTGAAATTAAAGTAAAATAAGTCCCGCCTAAGGAAAAGGGCAGTCCATTTATGGCTGCCCTTTTTTATTTTACCGCCATTTATTACATTATCTCCGAATTAGGCTTCTAAAAAATAGTTAAAGGCAAATAATGCTCCGTCTTACCGAAATAAAACTTCCCCTGAATCATAGTGAAAACGATATAAAAAACAAAATTATAAAGAGACTTAAAATACCGGAAAATGAACTGGTTCGCTATTCCATTTTTAAACGCAGTGTTGACGCCCGCAAAAAGAGCCGCATTGTCATCACCTATTCGCTTAATGTGGAGACGGTTAAAGATGAAAAACTGACCCGGGGTTTTCAGAATGATCCACATATCCGTCTAATAGAGGAAGCAGGTTATCATTTTCCTGTACAGGCCGATACGGATATTTCTGAACGACCGCTTATTATCGGCGCCGGTCCGGCCGGACTCTTTGCCGGTCTGCTTCTGGCGCAGGCGGGGTTTCGTCCGATTATTTTGGAACGGGGAAAGCAGGTACGGGAACGTACCGTCGATACATTTGAATTCTGGCGCAGCGGAAAATTAAATCCCGAATCCAATGTACAATTTGGAGAGGGCGGCGCCGGTACTTTTTCCGACGGGAAACTGCACACGCAGATTCGGGATCGCGGGCAGCGGGGCAGAAGGGTTTTACAGGAACTTGTAAAAGCGGGCGCTCCGCCGGAGATCCTTTATCTGAATAAACCGCATATAGGAACCTTTCGGCTGGTGAAAGTGGTGGAAAATCTGCGGGCCGAAATAGAATTACTTGGCGGGGAAATTCGCTGCAAAAATAAAGTCACTGATCTTTTGATTGAAAATCAAAAAATACGCGGCCTGCGAATGGCCGAAGGCAGAGAACTTTTAAGTAGCCATGTTATCTTGGCGACGGGACACAGCGCCCGGGATACCTTTGAAATGCTACATAAACGCGGCGTTTATATGGAACCGAAACCATTCTCTATTGGTTTTCGAATTGAACATCCGCAATCGCATATTGACCAGTGCCGCTTTGGGGAGGAGGCCGGTCATCCGCTGTTGGGTTCCGCCGATTATAAATTAGTGCATCATTGTAAAAACGGACGTTCGGTGTACACGTTTTGTATGTGTCCGGGCGGTACCGTTGTGGCTGCCGCTTCGGAAGACGGCGGCGTGGTAACCAACGGAATGAGCCAGTATTCCAGAAACGAGCGTAATGCCAATAGCGCAGTAGTGGTTGGTGTAACACCCAAGGATTTTCCACAGGGAGCGCTGGGCGGAATTGAATTTCAGCGCCGCTGGGAGAAGCGGGCGTACGAATTAGGCGGGGCCGATTATAACGCCCCCGGACAATTACTGGGTGATTTTCTTGCCGGGCGACCTTCCGAAGCATTTGGTTCGGTTATTCCATCTTACAAACCCGGTGTTAAACTGGGGGATTTGAATACGAGTTTGCCGGATTATGCCATTGAAGCGTTGCGGGAAGCGCTGCCGGTTTTTGATAAAAAAATAAGGGGTTTTTTGCTGGAGGATGCCGTGCTGACCGGAGTTGAAACCCGAACCTCTTCTCCGGTTCGAATTACCCGTGGGAACGATTTTCAGAGCGTAAACACATCAGGATTGTATCCGGCCGGTGAAGGCGCCGGATATGCCGGCGGAATTTTATCGTCTGCGGTAGATGGCATCGAAACGGCGGAAGCGCTTGCCAAACGTATTCTGGAAAAAATGACGAATAATAGGTGAAAATATATAAAATTGTGTTTCCGCAGGATAATCATTAAGTTACCGTTGAAGTTTTAAGAGATAGTACGAACAGACGGATAAGCAAAAGCCTGAAATAAAAATTATCAAAATGATGATGGACCAGATTTAGACATAGATTTATATTTTAATGCCTTCCTTTGAACCCTTTTTATATCATTCTACAAAGTTTATCCTTAATATTTTAAACAGGAAAAATAGAACACAATGCAATTTGAAGACCTCAAAATTATTGAGCCCGTATTAAGAGCTCTAAAAAGACAAAAGTATACAAAGCCCACATCCATTCAGGAAAAAGCCATTCCGCTTATTTTAGAACGAAAAGATGTTTTGGGTTCCGCGCAGACCGGTACAGGTAAAACGGCGGCGTTTGCCATTCCCATTTTACAGCATCTCTATCTTGACCGGCAGCAGAATAACAGTCCGCGCAAGGTCAACGCGCTCGTCATCACGCCCACCCGTGAACTGGCAATTCAGATAGCGGATAGTTTTACGGCGTACGGAAAATTTACAGGTATCAAAAACACCGTCGTGTTTGGAGGGGTGAATCAGAATGCCCAAACGACTGCTCTGGGCAAGGGGGTTGATGTGCTCGTGGCCACACCGGGAAGACTTCTTGATTTGATAGAGCAGGGTTTTATTCGATTGAACGACGTCGAATATTTTGTACTGGATGAAGCGGATCGTATGCTTGATATGGGTTTCATTCACGATATTCGTAAGATAATCGCCCAATTACCCGCAAAACGGCAGTCCTTGTTCTTTTCGGCAACGATGCCTAAAAACATTGTAGAGCTTTCGAAAAAGATTTTAATAAATCCTGTAAAGGTAGAAGTGAGTCCCGTGTCGTCTACGGCCGAAACCATTCAGCAATATTTATATTACACCAACAGAACAAACAAAAAAGATCTGCTTCTGCATATTCTTAAGGATCATAATATTGATCAGATGCTGTTATTTTCACGGACAAAACACGGCGCCGACAGAATCGTTCATACTCTCAAAAGAAAAAAGATAAAATCGGCGGCCATACACGGCGACAAGGCTCAAAATTCACGGCAGCAGGCATTGGCGCAGTTTAAAGCCCGGGAAATACGCGTGCTGGCGGCGACGGATATTGCAGCGCGGGGGATTGATATTGATAAACTGAAATATGTTATCAATTATGATATTCCGAATACCGCCGAAACCTATGTGCATCGCATAGGACGCTCCGGCAGAGCGGGGGAGGACGGCATTGCCATTTCCATTTGTGAACCGGAAGAAAATGGTTATGTAAAAGCCATCGAGAAATTGATTAATCAAAGGATAGAACGGGTTAGCGATAATCCTTTCCCCCAGACTGATAAACCGATGAACGAAGCGGAAAAGAAGGAATGGGACAAAGAAAAGCAGCGCCGGAAACAGGAATTTTTTGCCAATCGGAAACAAAAAGCGGGTAGCGCGCGGGCGCACAGACACTCCCATTGAAAAAAAATAGGTACGATGTCGTTTTATGCGGGTAATGTAGTTAAAAAAAATGCCGCGAATTTGCAGCGATTGTTCTACCTAAATTTTATAGAACGAGTTCACTATAAAAACCACGAATTTACACGAATCTATTCAATGCAGTTTCAATAAAAACAATCCGTGTCTTTCTGTGGAAATCGGTGGCTATGCCTCTTTAGACTGGATTCATGGAATGCATTCGCGTTAATTTGTTTTGCTGTTGTTGGGTTCATTCTTATCCACACGGTTCGACAGAGAACTGAAAGAGATCTATATTTAGAACGGGTAGCCAAAAACACTCCAATCAGAGTAAGCCAATTATTGCTTCATGTAAATAATTGAGTGGATTTACAATTAGTATAGATAAAAGGGAACAATGATTACGACAACAAATCTGTCAATTATGTTTGGTCAGCAGGTTTTATTTAAAGATGTGTCCATTAAGTTTATGGAGGACAACTGCTACGGACTGATTGGGGCAAACGGATCGGGAAAGTCTACTTTTTTGAAAGCCCTTTCCGGAGAAATAGAAACCAGTTCCGGGCATATTTATCTTCCAAAAGGAAAACGAATTGCCACACTGCGGCAGGACCATTTTGCCTTTGATGAATATACGGTTATGCAGACAGCGCTGATGGGACACAAAGAATTATATGATCTTCTTACGGAAAAAGATATTCTCGAAGCGAAAGAGGAGATTACCGACGAAGAGGGTTTGCGGTTGTCTGAAATTTACAGTGAGATGGCCGAATTAGACGGCTACGAAGCGGAATCGGACGCCGGAAAGCTGCTTGGTGGACTCGGTATAACGGCCGAAATGCATAGTGCCCAAATGAAAACTCTGGAAGGCGGCGTAAAAGTGCGGGTGTTGCTGGTTCAGGCTTTGTTTGGAAATCCGGATATTCTTCTGCTGGATGAACCGACAAACCATCTTGATCTCGAATCGATCTCCTGGCTAGAGGAATTCCTTTTTAATTTTCAAAATACAGTGATTGTGGTAAGTCATGACCGTCATTTTCTCAATAAAGTGTGCACCCATATTGCAGATATCGATTATAAAACGGTTAAGATTTATGCGGGAAACTATGATTTTTGGTACCAGGCAAGTCAGCTTGCCGTGCAGCGTTTTAAAGATGATAAGCGTAAGCGCGATGAAAAAATCAAAGACCTGCAAGAATTTATTGCGCGATTTTCTGCCAATGCTTCAAAAGCGCGCCAGGCCACATCCCGAAAAAAATTAGTGGATAAAATGACCATCGAAGAGATGCCTTCTTCATCCCGAAAACGTCCCTGGGTCGGATTCAAAGCAGGGCGTAAATGCGGGAATAATATCTTAAAGGTAACCGGCTTAAATATAACAATTGACGGGGAAGCGCTTCTAAAAGAGGTCTCATTTACTGTTAACGGCGGCGATAAGATTGTTTTTCTCGGATTAAACAATAACAGCAAAACCGTTCTTTTTGATATTATTTCGGGCCGCCTTAAAGCGGACAGCGGTTCGTATGAATGGGGCGTCACCATCACATCCAGCTATCTACCGCGGGATAATGCTGCCTTTTTTGAGGGAAATATGAATTTAATAGAATGGCTCCGCCAGTATTCAAAAGAGGATTCGGAGGACTTGTTTATTCGGGGGTTTTTGGGACGGATGCTTTTCTCGGGAGATGAGGCGCTGAAACCGGTCAGCGTTCTTTCCGGCGGGGAAAAAGTACGCTGTATGCTTTCCCGTTCCATGCTTTCCGGCGCGAATGTACTCATTTTGGATGAGCCGGCGAACCATCTTGACCTCGAAGCGATCACCGCGGTAAACAACGGTATGAAGAATTTTTCTGAGGTGATTCTGTTCGGTTCGCATGATCATGAACTAAATAGTTCTGTGGCTAACCGTGTAATTGAATTCACTCCAAAGGGTATTATTGATCGCAAAACAACTTTTGACGAGTATTTTTCCAATCCAAATATTAAAAAGGTTAGAGATGAAATGTATAACGGCCATCGGCGGCCGGTTCTCTAATTGCAACGGAATAATTCCGCATCATTTCTTTATACTGATTTTTCTCGCAAAAGAGCAATTGTTTTACAGGAATTACATTGAATACATTCGCGTGTATTTGTGAAATTCGCGGCTTTATTAGTGGCGCACATATTTAAAGACGAAACCGTTCGGCGCTTGCTTAAAATAGATACGAAACAATTGCTTCGTAAAATTATAAAAGAATAAGAATCAGCAATAAATAATTATAAAAATTTAAGAAACCCCATGTGTATTTTTAAAATCGGCTTTTTCCGGCCTGTCCGCCTCTGGCGTGGTGGTAATCGGTGGCTTTTTCTTTTCAGCTCTTTTTTCGTCTGTTGGATTTAAAAACGATTCTGCCTATATTTCCAAGAATTAATATTTCCTTTTTACATAAAATACTTCGGAGGGCTAATGGTAAAATATATTCTTTATATTTTTATCAGCGGTTTCTTTTTTCTTCAAGTCCATTTCTGCAAACCGATTGAACCCGTTAAGCAAACAGAAAAAACACGTATTGTTTTAGTTAATCCTAATGCTTGGTATCTGGAATCCATGATTTATTTAGTAGAACATAAAATTATTACTATCCCTAATCTGGAATTCCAGGCCGTGTTTTATTCTAAAATTCGGAACCGCTATAAAGAATCAGAGAATTATTTAAGAAAGAAGTCGGTTGATTTCGTGAAATTAACAACGCTTAGCGGCGAACTGACGGAAGAAAATCTGTTTAAGAAAAATGATTTAACAGATGATTTTTACCGCTTGTTTAAAAATAGCGCAGGAATCTTGTTCCTTGGCGGGGCCGACATTCAACCGGATATTTATAATCAAAAAACGAATTTATTAACCCGGATCAGTACGCCAAACCGCCATTTATTTGAATTGTCTTTTTTATACCATTTATTTGGCCGAAGTAAGAATGATACAGCCCGGGCTTTTCTTCAGGAAAATCCAGCCTACGTTGTGTACGGATTTTGTTTAGGTATGCAAACGATGAATGTGGCCAATGGCGGGACGATGACTCAGGATATTCCCTCTGATATTTACGGGCAGCGCTTTGTGGAAGATATCCTGACCGCGGATAGAAACTCCCGACATAAAAATTATTGGACCAGTCTGTCAATGGATCCGCTGCTCGACTCTCACACTTTTCATCAGCTTCGATTGATACCCGGCCGTTTTTTTACGGAGCGCTTAAAGCTATCTGCAGAAACGCCGCCTTTTGTTTGCAGCAGCCATCATCAGGCAGTCAACAGAATTGGAGCGGATTTTGAAATAGCGGCCACATCGATGGACGGAAAAATTACCGAAGCCATACAACATATAAAATATCCCAATGTTCTCGGTTTGCAGTTTCATCCTGAGTTTGAAACGCTGTACGATCCGCAGTCAAAAAAATATAAATTTACGCCTACGGATACGGTTCTTTTAACAGAGCATAAATTTCTTTTAGACCATAATAGTTATGATTTTCATCTGAATTTCTGGCGTTACTTCAGTAGTTTGTTTTAAAAAGAAGGATATAAGATGAGACAATCTAATTTTAAAAAATTGACTTTATTCTTTGCCGGGCTGGTTCTCCTGGGAAGCTGCAATCCAAACGATCCGTCGGAGTTAAGCAGGATTGAAACCGAAATTCTAACGAATCCGAATAGTTTTTTCTATCTTGATGCGAAAAATTATCCGGCCGGGAATCAAGAATTACCCATCGGTATTTTTGATTCGGGAACCGGCGGGCTTACGGTTATGGATGCTATTGTAAATTTCGATCAGTTTAATAACACAGACCATTCCGCAGTAAAACAAGGCGACGGTCAGCGGGACTTTAACAGCGAACGCTTTATTTACCTCGGAGACCAGGCCAATATGCCATACGGTAATTATTCCAGAGAAAAGAATGTTCCGTTGTTAAAAGAACATATCTTCAAAGATGTTCAATTTCTGATGGGTAACAAGTATTATCCTTCCGCTTCCAGCAAAGATTTTAACACCGACAAAGAGCCTGTAAAAGCCATTGTGATTGCCTGTAACACGGCAACGGCCTACGGGAAAAAAGATATCGAAAACTTTTTGAAGCGGGCCGGTATTCAAATAAAAGTAATTGGCGTCATCGATGCCGCTGTCCGGGCTGCGTATGAAAATTTAACCAATCCGGCGGAAGTAAGTATCGGCGTTATGGCCACAGCCGGTACGGTTTCTTCAAACGGGTATGTTCAGGCAATCAATGATTTACAAGGTAAAGACGGGGCGCCGGAGGTATTTCAGCAAGCCGGAATAGGTCTGGCCGGCGCCATTGACGGCGATCCTGATTTTATTTCCGATACCGCAAATAACCCGCAGTCCGGCTATAAAGGGCCTGCTGCCGACCATCCGGATGCCCGGATTGATATGAAAATTCTGAATCGTTATGGTTTTAATTGGGATGATAACGAAATGCTGTTTGATGGAAAAAAATCTAATCCGCAGCATCTTCAGATAAATTCCGTACCAAATTATATCCGTTATCATCTGGTTTCTTTGTTGG
The DNA here is from genome assembly GCA_024278755.1 of Calditrichota bacterium. GTDB lineage: Bacteria > Calditrichota > Calditrichia > Calditrichales > Calditrichaceae > JANTFQ01. The sequence goes on from JAJRSO010000067.1 coordinate 71,557, forward strand.
AAAAAATAAGAAAGTCCGCCCAGCCAAAACCATTACAGTCGATTATTTTAGGCTGTACGCACTATCCTTTTTATTTAGATCTATTCAAAAAGAAATTAGAGACTCTGTACAATTATCAGGAAAATGGACGATACATATACCGTCCGTTAATGGCAAAAAAAATTGAACTCATTGACCCGGCCAGAAATACCGCCCGGGAGCTTTACAGTTTTTTGATTCAAAAGAATTTGTTTAACACTTCGCACTTATCCGAAAGTGAATTCTATATCAGTGTGCCAAACAAATCCAATAAACAGATTGAATGCGAGACGCCGGGACGTTTTACGTACGCCTACAAATATGGAAGAACAGCGAGCGCTATTCAACAGTATGTAAAACGGATTCCTTTTTGTAATGAAGCGCTTGGCGAATCGATATTCAATCGTCTGGATAAGGCCCTTCCCGTTACGGCAGACCTAATCCATACCTTTATGGATAAAAAAGACAGCGCAGAATGACCGCAGTAACGTGCTAACCCGGACACTTAGCAGGCGTGCGCCTTCAGCCAGCTCGGCCATCTCTCCGAATAAAAGGATTTTATTTAAAAGAGCGCGGAGGATGTAGGACTCGAACCTACAAGCCCAAAGGGCGTCCCGATTCTCGGGATGACTTACCAAATAATTATAAAAAAAGCCCTGCAATTTTTCATCACAGGGCTTGGCGGAGAGACAGGGATTCGAACCC
>JAJRSO010000068.1 GCA_024278755.1 Calditrichota bacterium
CCCTTGTACACGGCCGTAACCTGGCCGTTATCGCCGGTAAAAACTACGGGGGTTTCATGGTATTCAACTCCATTATCCAAAACGGTATTTTGCGCATCGGTCACCTCGGCATTGGCGTTAACCTCCCATTTTGAAAATATACTTGTCTGTCGTCTATACCCTGGCCGTGATTAAGCATCTGACAGAAAAAAGTATAAGCCGTATTAAACCAGCTTGCCAAACCTTGATAGTCTCCCAAAAATTTGTTACATACAAAGCCATCTGTCTCGCCTATTGTAACACGGCCGCCGAAAGAATTCCCGCCGTCCGTACTTCTTACCAAATAGGTATAAACCGGCGTATTGGCCTCTTCTGTTGTAGAGTAATATAGGATTGAAATAACGCCGTCCGGTGTAACGCTTATGGCCGGATTAAACTGGTATCCTTCTCCTGTAATTATAAAACCTTTAAATTCCCAGGTCACCGTACCGTCATTTTCTTTTTTAGCTTTTACCAGTTTTATATCGGAATTTAAATTTCCGGCTTTATCCGCCCAAACGATGTAATAATCGCCTTTGTAAGCGTCCATAGCCATACGGGGATAGGTGTCCGCTTTAATACTTTGCTGCTTGATAGCATGATTGTCCTTATCGCCAAATCTGGTAACCTGATAGGTAACGCTGTTTTGGAAATACGATCCTTCAAAATCGTGCTTAATGGCGATGTATTGCGGATCGCTTGAACTATTATTCACGGAATATGCAATAGCTATATCTTTTCCTTCTTCGCCCGGCCCTGCTGCAAGCGAAACGCCTTGATTAAGGCCCGATATGGTGTAAATTTGAGTAAAACTATTGCCGCTATCTTCTGACTTTAGAAGTACAAGTTCATAAGCGCCAGGCTCTTCCAACCCGGTCGTTACCGAAACATAAATATCAAAATAACCATTTGGATTCCTATGCGGACTGATAGCCATCCACGGTTTGTCCAAGTTTCTCTCTGAGGGATTAAAATCGAGAATCTTACCTAAAACTGTCCAGTTTTGACCGCCGTCTGATGATTTTTGAATAAACAAATCGCCATACTCGCGTTTTTGATAAATTAGATACACATTTCCATCGTTATCAAAAGCCAATACCGCATCGGCGCCTCCGCTGCCGGATACATTTTCTAAAGCCGTCCAGCTTGTTCCTCCGTTAAACGAATAATAAACATCAATTCGTTTTTCCGCATCGCTTATGGCAATTGCAGCCCCTACTAAATTGTCGGGATTGGTAGGGTTAATTACGATGGGCGTTTCAACCTGTGCCTGGTCACTATCGTAAACTTTTATAGCATCAGCCAGAGACAGAGAAATGCTTAGGAACAGTAATAAAAAAACCATTCTGTTCATCATCTTTGTTCGCCTTTCTTTTAATTTCTATATCCCCTTAAGATAAGACCGTTTATACCTTCTAAAGTTCCTACAGCAACAACCATATTATCCGTTACAGAACATTTATACCATGCACCATAAAAAGATGCTATTTCTTTATCCAAATAGTGTCTCCAGCTTGCGCCGTTATAGTGAGAAACAAGACCGAAAGAGCCAACAACAAAAATGTTGTTTTCAGAACTACCTCTGATAGAATATTTATATATGGCAGGATGCTCATTCAACGCTATCCATTCAGGACGATCAAGGTTTTTCACCTTTTTAAATATACCGTTTCCCGCTACATAATAGACCTCGTTTGGTATAAACCAAACGCTGGATTCGTTGCTATGTAATCCTGTAGTATCTATTTTTTGAACGAATTTATCATCGATCTTGAGCAATTCCATTGCTCTGCCGTAATTACGCAAAGAGGCAATCGCCAATATTTCTTCTTTTCCGGTTTTAGGATTAACCGCGCCCCAGATATCTTGTATGTCTATATCTGTTCCACTGTCTAGTTGTTGCCAGCTATCGCCGTCATAAAGGGTAATGTTACCATTCGTACCTATAAAATACATGTTGTTTGAAGAGTTTCCCCATATTCTATTAATTGTTCCAACTCTTTGAGATATAAATTCACTTTTCCACTGCAAACCATTCCAATGTGCATACGAACCTGCTTTGGAGAACATCCAAACATCATTGCTATTAAATGTAAAAACAGAATAGATTGGACCTTTTGTGATATCTCCCCAATAAGTAACCGCAGGGATGTGGTGTAATTCCCACTCAGTTCCATTCCAATGAACCGCATTATAGCTATCGATTTCACTATCTAAATGTATCTCTCCAACGGCCCAAATATCGTTTTGGTTAATAATGGCTACATCCAAAAAATAACTGCTTTGTGTGCCTATAGTGTCTATTATCCATGTAAAGTTGTGACTGGTGGTATCTGGGCTTGTGTTTTCATCAATGGGTTGGGTGGCACGTTTGCATGAAAAAAGACAAATGAAAAATGAAAAAAGAAAAAGGATTGCGGTAAGTAGAAATTTGAAATCGCAAACTCGGGAAAAGAATGGTTTTTTGAACATGCTTGACTCCGCTATTTTTTTACCCCTTGCTTAACCCTAAAACTTGAAACTCGGACATTCCGTGTTGGATATTGGATATTGACAACCCGGCTTATCGGGACGGCAACCTGTATCATTTTGCGCTTTTTCGCGG
>JAJRSO010000069.1 GCA_024278755.1 Calditrichota bacterium
GGCGGTGCCGCTGCCGGGCGTACTTAAATTTACCGTGCCGCTGTTTACAACCGCATTGTCGTACTGATCGTAGGCCGTTATCGTGTACGCGATGCCCGCGCCCGCCGTCGTGCTTTGAGACGCGGACGGATTGAATCCGTAATAACTGACAGCCCCGGCAGTAACTGCGACACTCAATCCTCCGTCGGTAACAGTGGCAACGCTGCTTGAGTCTAAAACAGCGTCAAAAGTACCGGGATAGGTATTCCCGGTGGATGTGGTTTGTGGCATTCCCTGCGAAAAAAGGACACTCAGCGAATCAATAACCTGAAAATCCGCCGTCTGGATGAGTAAAGAATCCGTACCTGCATCATAGCTCCAAACAGCGTACCCCTGTTCCGTCGGCTTTACAGTTGAATTTTTAATGTAGGCCGATACGCCATTTATTAAAACCTGGGTTACACTGGGAGGAGCAGTTAACGGATTATGGAATGTAAAGCGGTCGGCTTTCCCTAATCCGGCGGGACCCGTAGAGCTGATATTATAATACGTGTAAGTAAAGGTCTGATAATCCCCGGCAGAAACCTGCGTAGGTAAAATATTTGCCGTAGCGCTGCCATCATTATTTTTTGTATGGAATAAAATCGTTGTATATTGGGCAATATTTCCGGCACCCGTCCCGAAAAAATAGACATTATTTTCAGTAGACGAAGCCTTAATACCAATGGTAACATCGCCATTCGACCCGTCTAAATAGAAATCTTCAATCGTATTGTATTGGAATTTAATCAGATTTGTCGTTTCATAAAGCGTTGCGGAAAAAATAATTAGGTTCGGCTGTGATAAGCCATCGTATGCTTCCCATTGCACAACGACTCTGCGATTTGGCGCATCGCCAAGCACTTTGTAATAGATGCCGCCATCTGCCTGCCCAACACCGCCATTGCTGCTGAGGTCCTGCCAAAAAACAGCCAGCATTGTATCCGGATTATTGGAAAAGGCTGTGACCCCGTCCACCGGATAGGCATCCGTTTCTTCATGAAAACTAATCCAGCCGTTCGGTGAAATAAAAATACTGTCCTGAGTCGTACCGTAAAAGACAAATCCAAATGGGAGGGCAATGCCCAAAGGCGCTTCTTCGTCATATTGTGCGCCGAAATAAGTAAGCATCGAAGCGCTGTCTTTAATATCTTCCCAATTATAAGGGACATTCACCGTCCCTTTGGAATCCGTCCACATATATCCAAACACATCGTCTCCGCCCTGGTCTGCATATATGTGGCCAACCATTAGCAAAAGGATAAAAACAAAGCCAAATCGTTTTGACATTTCTATCTACCTTAATTTCATTATTTTATAGTTTGAAACAACCGCTTACTACCGATAAGTGCGGCGGTAGTGAACCCCTGCCCTGCCTGCGGTTGAATCTCTTTTAGCTCAATTCGGGCAGCATTGGTTGTTTTTCCTGAAATAAAAGACTGGAACTGCAATTGTATTTCTCCAGACACCAGTGTTTCGGCCGTAAATAAAAACAGAAGTCCGTCTTTCTGCCTGCTCCAGTGCACCATACCGGTTTTTTTCGGCGCGGTTTTAGCCTCTTTTAGCCATAACGGCCCGCTTTTTATAGAAACAGAAACCGGAGTGGATAAAACGCCGGCAGGAAGCTGAATAAAAAAACCGTTTTGCACTGTATTTGATAAATCAACCGTTACCAGCATTTCAAAATTATGTGTATCCGACAAAGTATTGGTAATATTTAACGCCGAACGCACATTCTGCGCCGATAATGAAACCGAAAGGAAAAGACCAATAAAAAGAAATCGTTTATTAAACTTCATGGAAATTTCTCCATCTGTAAAAGCACCGGAGTAAACAGGGGTAGTACATATCCATCCCCTTTTATTCATGTCGATATTTTCGGGGAAAGATGCTAACAACCACTGTTTACACTGGATAAAATTAATTTATCTAAAACTGCTGAAAACAAAAACTTTGTTCCGTGTTTTTCCGCACATATAGCTTAAAAAACAATTTTCAGGAACGAAACCGTCGCATATTTTGGTTATTTTCAATCTGATCCAAAAAAATTTTTACAATTTCAGGATCAAATTGTTCTCCGGCAAACATACGTAAATTATCTTTAGAAACAGACGTTGGAAGCGCTTTTCGGTAGGGACGCGCTGATGTCATCGCATCGTATGAATTACAAACCGACAAAATCCTGGTTCCCAGTGAGAGCTCATCTTTCCCAACCTTATGCGGATATCCCCTGCCGTTATAAAATTCATGGTGGTGCAATGCCATATCAACAATCGTATCATTAAATCCCGCTGCCTTAAGAATTTTAGAACCCTCTACGGCATGTTCAAGAATTTTTTCTTTAAGCACATAATTCGAATTGGAAAATTTTGCTCCGTTTAAAAGATATTTATCAGAAACAACCACTTTGCCAATATCGTGCAACAGCGCACCGGAGCTAAAATCGCTTATCTCTTTGGAAGATAACCCCATTTGTTTGGAAATGATATTGACATAATTTGCCGTACGCATATTGTGCCCGCGGGAATAGATATATCTTGTTTCTAATGAGTTAAGCATCGCTTTCATGGTTTTGGAATAAAACTCACGATAGTCGTGGGTCATCTGTGTCTGTTCCAGCACAAATGAAGTTTGATTGGCAATAATCGAAATCAGGCTGATATCATCTTTGCCAAACGGAGCGCCGCTTATCTTGCCGCCGATCATAAATAAAGCCGAGAGGTTGCCTCTTACAAAAACCGGACAGATTAAATCATTCTTAAAAATATTTAAAATTTTTATCTCATCCATATACAAATGGTTTCGCGGAATCTGGCTTACGAGAACCGGTTCCCGAATGGAGTTCAGTATTTCAATCAGATTACTATCCAGATAGAAGCGGATTTTTTTTAGATCTACCGAGCGCAGCCCTTTTTGCAGATAATAACTAAAAAAATGGTTGTCTTTCTTTAAGCGGGTCATAAGCATGGCATGCTCGCTGCCAATTTGCCCAACGGCTGTCAAAATAAACGACATCAGCACTTCTTTGGCATCATTTTTAACTTTTAACTGGCCGCTAAGGCTAAGAATGTTTTGAATTTCTATATCCCGTTTGCGAACATCTTTGTTTAATACTTCCGCATGCTGACGGCTTACCTTTAACTGGCGCTCCAGATTTTTTGCTTTGGTATGCAGCCGAACTTTCGAATCCTGCAACCCTCTCTGATGGTCCTGCATTTCGCGGATGGTATGTGCCGTCGTAAGCACACTACTCATTACCAGAATAAAAATAACCGCCTGCGCAATAAAGACAGTAATTGGTTGTTCAACGGTTCCGCTGATACCAAACATAAATGAAGAGACAATAAAAAGGCTGAAAAAGACGCTAAGAATTTGTTGCAGATCTTTACCGCTAAAGAGCATGGGAATGCTAACCAGCGACAAAACGGGTAAAACCAAATAAAAAATATTCTGCGGAATAAAAGGGAAAATTAAAAAGAAAAACACAGGAAGTTCGATGAACAATAGAATTTTAGCCGCGTTTTTTTCGAATTCTTTATTTACATAAATCGTACCCCAAAAGGCCGTTGTAAATACAGACAGAATAAAAGAAATCATCAGTATTTTAAATAGCAGACTACCGGATTGTGCGCCCGAAATAAAAAACAGGGAAAACAATAGCGCGCTGCCGGCTATCTTAAAATAAAAAAAGAACTTTGACGGGTTCTCTTCGATATATTTATAAACTGTCTGCATATTAAAATTACCGTAAAATAGCCCTAAGAAGAATTAAAAATTCTTTGCCGTCATTTTCGACCAGTTTCTTGTTCTTTAGAGCTTTGTTAAATGACGGATTAATTTCCAGGGCTTTATCAAATTCACTCAGCGCCTGTAAAAACAGATTCCTGCACTGGATAAGATGCACAACGCCTAAATTATTCCATAAATCCGCATAATTCGGATGTTTATCAATAGCGCTGCTTAAACGTCTTTCGAATTTTTTAATAATTCTATTATTTAAGCCTTTACCGCCATACATAAATTTTAAATAAAAATCCATTCCTATCAACCCCAGCACTTCACGGGGGAACACCTTATCCCGGTTATGCAACAGGATTTCCAAAGCATTTTCGATTTCCGAATTTTTTAGCGCTTCATCCAGTCTGCTGTATACGGCATTAAAAGCCGGAATATCCGCTTCGGTCAATTTTAATAACTGGTACTGTGCGCGTTCCAGACGAATGGAAGGCGGAGGCATTTTGGTATCGCTTTTATCGGCCAGCACGCTTTCCAGATATACGATGGCAAGGTTGTATTGTGCTTTTGAATAATTGGGATTCAGACGAAGCGCTTCCTGAAAATTCTGCAAAGCATTAAAGTGCTGTTTTTGATTTAAATATGCCAATCCCAGATTATGATAAATATCCGCATAAGGGCGGCCTTTTTCGAGGGCGTGCTTTAAATAATTTACCGCTTTTATGTTTTGGCCGCTTAAAATATGCGCCAGCCCAAGATTATTAAGCGCTGAGGCGGAATCGGGATCGATTGAAAGCGCCGTTTCAAATTGCTGAATCGCGTCTTTCATCAGATTGTTATGCAAAAAAAGCAGACCCAGCTTAATATTAGAGGGAGCATGACGGAGTTTTTTCACTTTATCTGCAATTTGAAACATTAGATCAATTTCACCTACGGTTTCCTGATGCAAATCCGATACAATCCGGCGGATTCTCTGTTCCATAGATTCTTCGTCGCTGGCGCGCCTGCGTTCGAACTCTACGACCTGCGTCGTTATCAGCCGCCCCTCCTCAAACACTTCACAACGGGCCGCGCCTTTATTTAAACTGCTCGCTGTCTGGATATGAAATTTCCGTCCTTCGACGACAATGTTATCATTATATCCAATATCCGACATTAAATACCCTTTCTTCTCGTGCTGCCGCTTTAATTAAAATCCTATTTCCGTCCGTTACCAATAATACGATGAAACCGTTAAAAAGGCAACATAACTACTTATTTTTTTTAGCCCTTATTGTTTACATTTTTTTAAATCGAAACCGGCGGTATTTTATATAAATTATTTTTTATTCTTTTTTCCGGCCGGTTTATTTTCATAGAGCGTAAACATATTCCGGCCGGCCTGTTTCGAAGCGTATAATGCCGTATCGGCACACTTAACCAGCCCTTTAAAATCTTCGGCGTCATCCGGGAAGACAGCGCCCCCCAGGCTAATTGTCAAACGTCCGCCGGGCTGAACTTCTTCCCGGTAAAATCCGGCTTCTTCGATGCTGCTACGAATACGCTCGGCTAAGACATGCAGCGATTTTTTAGGCAGATCGGGCAATACGATGGAAAACTCTTCGCCGCCATAGCGGTTTACAATATCTTCGTCTCTCGAAACAGCGCGCAAAATCCTGCCGATACCACGTAGCGCTTCGTCTCCGGCCTGGTGCCCTAAACTATCATTGTAGTTCTTAAAATTATCGATATCCAGCATTAATAGGGAAACACAGGTTTTTCTTCGGCGGGAACGGTTTATCTCTTCTTTTAACCGCACTTCAAACGAACGGTAATTATTTAAATCGGTCATGGCGTCGGTTAGCGACATCTTTTTCACACTCTCATACATACGCGCATTGCTTACGGAAACGGAAATGATATTGATTAGAATACTGAACATTTGAATATCATTGGCATCAAAATCTCCGCCAAATAGTTTTTGTCCACAGCCGATAATTCCCAGCATTCGATCCGAATAGACAATAGGCGCCAGAATATAAATATGTTCCTTTTTTAAACGCGTCGTTAATTTTTCCATTTCGGGCAGCTGGGCAAGGTCGTCGGTATAAACAGGTTGTTTTCGTTTTGTCAGGTATTCTACAATGGGGGCATTCCATTCGATAAAAAACCCTTCGGAGTCGGCGCCAAATCCTTTGCTAAAATGCTGTAAATAGGCGCCTTCATCCGGCTGATTGAGCAGGGCAAACGATTTTTCGCAACCCAGCTGGCCCACTAAAATAAGCAAAGCCGAATTAATAAGTTGTTCCAGGTCTAAAATCGAATACAGTTCGCTGCTGATTTCCAGAATATTATTAATTTCGTAGGAACGCCGGCGCAGGCTGCGATCGGCTTCCAATAGTTTTTGGCGTAAGGCATCCGTTTCATTTTGCAGAGAATCACTTTTAATACGCAGTTGTTCCAAAGCTGTCCGACCCTGAAGGGCCGTTACAGACCGGCGGATAAAGGTTATTAAAACATCTATCGTTTTTTTAGACTGACCGCTCATTTCTTCGAGCAATAACAACATATAATAGCGTTGGTTTATGCAAAACAGAAAGCCAGACTGAAACAATTCGGCTTGCGCCGAATCCAGGATATGCCGGATTAGAGGATTACTTTTTTGTAGGTCATAAACGCCTGTATCGTCCGCTAAAAAATACAATTGGCGGGTAACTGCAATATGCCGCTGACGGGATTGGTTTGCGCTGTGCCAGATTTTATCGTTTGATTCATTATACAAAAAAAGTATCGAAAGACCGGATTGATCAATAACAGCCTGAATGCCTTCAACCATTTTCCGGTGAAATATTTCCGCCGATATTTTCTCTTCGGAATACGCTTCGAACGCATTAAAAACAACATGCAATACCGATAACAGGGTGGCCTCTTTATGCGTACCACTCGCGTTAAGTGTAAATAACCGTTTTAAATTAAACATCCGGAAGAACCCCGAAAGTAAAAGAGAATCAGCGCTTATTTCAGCAACTTTCGTACTGTTTTTATATCTGCCTTTAAAATCCGGGCAGTTAACTTTTTATTATTTTCGCTGATTTTGTAGATATATTTAGTATAATCTTTTTTTATTTGATCTAAAGTTTTGTATCGAGACGCGCCTAATAAAAGAACGCTCTCTGCAGAATCAAACATTACGGTGGGTAAATCATCTATTTCGATGGTTTTTTTTTTTGGAAATCATCAACACTTCAACAACATTTTGCACTTCCCGAATATTGCCCGGCCATAAATAGTGCTCTAAAACATCGAGTACCAAAGGATTTATTTTAGGAAAGGGGATTTTTTTTTGCTCCACGTATCGGTGTATAAAAAGATTAAAAAAAAGAGCAATATCCTCCTTACGTTCCCGCAACGGAGGAAGATAAAGTTCGAATGTATTTAAACGGAAATATAGGTCTCTGCGGAACTTGTGTTCTTCCACGGCACGGTTAATATCTGTATTTGTGGCAGCTATAATGCGGGCATTTATTTTTTCGGATTTGGTACCGCCAACCGGATAGTATTCCTTTTCATCCACCACTTTTAGCAATTTTGCCTGAAGGTGCATAGGAATTTCACCGATTTCATCTAACAGGATAGTGCCTTTTTGGGCGGTAAAAAACTTGCCGACACTATCCTTATAGGCCCCGGTAAAAGCGCCTTTGAGAACGCCGAACAGTTCGGCTTCTAAAAGATTTTCGGGAATAGCGGCGCAGTTGATATGGACAAAAGGTTCTGATTTACGCCCAGACTGAAAGTGAATATGGCGGGCTAATTCTGTTTTTCCGCTTCCGGTTTCACCGGTAATTAAAACGGGGAGTTCTGTTTCGGCAATTTTATGTACCTTATCCAGCATAGCGGCAACAGCCGGATTTTTAGTTAAGTACTCATTTTGCCGAATTTTTTTTTTACGAACCATACAATTATCAATGTGCTTACGGACAGAATCCTGTACGCTTATTTTGTTCTGGTGTGTCTGCCGGAATCAAAACCCTTTTTTTATATCTATGGGAACGGTTTTTTTCAATTCTTTAATCCATTCCGAATATTTTGTTTCCATTTTATGATTGAGAGCCATTTGTTCGATGCGTCCCCAGTCTTTTTCCAGCGTAAAGGTTCGGGCGGCCTGGCGGTCGTTCAATTTAACAATATGATATCCGAAGTCGGTTTTAAAGGGAGCGCTGATTTCTCCCGGCTTCATTTTTTCTACAACCGTTTTAAACTGCGGAATAACCATTTGATCCACTTCAAAAATACCAAGGTGGCCGTTGTCTTTGGTTACATTGTCATCTTCGGAATATTTCAGCGCAAGGCTATCAAAATCCGCTCCCGCCAGCGCTTGCTCTCGGATCTCATTTAACTTATCGATTACACGCTGTTCGTCGGCCTCGGTGGGCGTAACCCGTACCAAAATATGACGGGTATCTATTTTTTCTCCCCGGCGTTCAATCATCTGAATGATATGAAAACCAAACTGCGTTTGAACAATATCCGATATTTCTCCGTCTTTTAACTGATAGGCTGCCGCTTCAAATTCCGGCACAAAATCCCCCCGGCTGATCATCCCAAGGTCTCCTCCACGCTGCGCCGAAGCGGGATCGTCGGAATATTTTTCGGCTTCTTTGGCAAAATCTGCGCCGTTTTTAATAGCTTCGTATATTTTACTTATTTTTTTAAAGGCTTCATCCTGAGAAGAATCCGAGGCTTTTACAAGCATCAGAATATGGCTGATATCCACTGTTTCTTTAAGATCGGGCAGACTGTCTTTGTACACTTTATAAAAGGCTTCAACCGCCCTGCGCGATACTTTTAAATCTCTTAGTTTAGCAGCGCGAACCTGCTCCACCAGAAGCTGTTCTTTAATAACCTTACGCGTATCATGTTTAATTTTTTTCATAGAGCTGCCAAACACTTTTTCCAGCTTATCTTCCGAACCGGTCTGACCGATTAAATACCGTATCCGTTCATCCACTTTCTGATCCAGCATCGCCTCGTCCACCTGCAGCGTATCCTCTTCGGCCTTGGCCAGTAATAGCTTTTGTTCAATCAGCTTTTCCATTGTTTGTAATTTTAACCTGTTGAGCAACTGCTGATTATTCTTTACATCGATCCTGTTTTGTACCACATAACTTTGGACATATTGCTGAATCTCTGAGCGCAGGATAATTTCTTTACCAACAATGGCTGCTATCCCGTCCACTAATTGCTGTGCCTGTACTGTAGTGAAAAACAGAGGTAGCATAAGAATGCTTCTTAATACGAATGTACGCATACGAAATACCTTTTATTCTTTTATTTTGCTTAGATAGGTCTGAATCTGAGCATTGTTTTTTGTTTCTTTTAGCAAACGTTCTCTTTCTTTTTCGCGCCGCTCCCGTTTAATACGGAAAATAATTTGATTCTTAACCAGATCCAGTTCCCGGATGGTTCCTTTTTTCTCCAAATCCAATAGTTGTAAAAAATGGTAGCCGTCTTTTGTTTTAATCGGCTTCGAAACGGCGCCGGTTTTCATCCGCTTTAGCGTGCGGATAAAATTATCCGGAAGAACGTTTAGAGGCACATATCCCAAATCGCCATTCGGTTGTTCTTTGGTTGATTTTTCATCAAAATAATAGCGTTTAATAAGCGCGGATAAATCATCGGTCTTTTCAATTTCCTTAAAAATAACCTTGTCACGGTGTTAGACAAACAGGTGTACCAGGTGTACTTCGTCTTCCCGCCTTACAAATTCCCGGCGATGTTTTTGATAATATTCTTCTATATCCTGATGTGAAACGCTATACTCTTTATCCAAACGGGCATTTAAAAAACGCTGGACTAATAATGATTTACCATATTCACTAATATAAAAATTCTCTTTAGGACTAAATTTAAAACCTTCCTGAAGCGCTGCCTGATATAACACTTCATTTTCAACCCATTTGGAGATTATATCTCTTTTTAAAACAAGCGCCGTCTCGTTATCCAGACCGTCCGGCAAACTGTAATCCAGTTGTTCTTTAACGAGATAACTATCGTTTACCTGAGCAACCATATCTTCGGGCGGCTGGTTGCGCTGCCCGCACTGATTTACTAAAACAAGAAAAAGAGCAGCCGGTATGAATAACCGGATGCTCTTTTTTAGACGGTTTAATACAGACATCAGATTTTTTCCACCAACGCTGTATTGATTTTAACGGAGTATTTGTTCCGCAGTTCTTTTTCCCAGGCCGCACGAAGTTCTTTGGATTTCATATTCTGAATCTTATTTTTTACCTGAGTGCGAACTTCATTAAACGGGCGTAATGTTTTTTCTTTGCGTTTACCTGTCTTAAAAACAGCCCAACCGTTGCGATACTTCACCGGGCCGCCTATTTTCCCGGGGCCAAGCACAAAGGCTTCTTTCGAAACAGCGCCTCTGCGGTTCTCGGCTTTATATCCCAGGTAACCTTTTTTCTTTTGATAATATTTATCCTCCGAATAACGGGTTGCTAATTTCTCGAAGTTTGAACCGGCTTTCGCTTTTCGGGCAATTTTTTTGGCCAGGTTTTCATCGGTTACATAGATTTCCCAAAGTTCTATCTGCGCGGGACGTTCATATTCGGTAGGGTGTTCATCATAATATGCCTGAACTTCTGCATCGCTAACCTGCGCCTTATCCTGCACTTCATGTTTCTCTGCCAAACCGGCCAGGCGGGTATCTTTTGCATTTTGCATCTGCGTCTGAATATCCGCTTCTTTATCAATACCCATTTTTTCAGCATCCTGAATCACAATATCCAGCAACGAAGCATTGTTTACTTCCTGGGTTAAGGCCTCTTTACTCTTTAAACGGGATTCCAGCATTCGAAACCGTTTTCCGTAAAAATTAAAAATATCATTCAGCACCAGTTTACCGCCGGACCATTCGGCCAGTGGAAGATTTCGTTCCTCATCGGTAAACCCGTCGGCGCCGGAGCCCGGTTTTTTGGTTTTTGCCGCTTCTGCTATTTTTTCAATATTTTCATCAATGGTTTTATAGTCGTAGTCTTTCCGTAGTTTTTCGCTGTGACGATTCCACATGGCCGCGCCGCTATCCTGCCTTGACGGGTAGAGCCGGCGTTTAAGGTTTAGCTTTTCTTTATCAAAATTTGCCGGATTATAGGCGGGATTGGTGCGCCGATCTTCCACTTTAATAATATGAAAACCAAACGGTGTTTCCACGACGTCGGATATTTCGCCGCTTTTTAAGGCAAAGGCCGCGTTTTCAAAAGAAGGCGCCATACGTCCCTTTGAAAAATATCCGAGATCGCCTTTACTTTTTGCAGACGGACCATCCGAATTCTTCTCTGCCAGCGTTCCGAAATCCTCACCGTTTTTAGCGCGTTTAGCCAGCTTTGCCGCAATGGCGGCGGCCTCTTCTTTTGTACGATTTACCGTACTGCGCTGAGCGCCTTTATAGGCAATCAGTATATGACTGGCTTTTACCTGCTCTTTGTTTTTATCAAACTCCGCCCGCAATTCACTTTCCGGAATGAGCTTATCGACAATTATTTTTTCAAAATAGCGATTGCTAAGCATGCGGGATTTAAGCATTTTAATATCGGCTTTGTACGATTCATCGTCTTCAAGGCCTAATTTCTCGCCGTCCATCGCCTTCATCTTGTTCAGAATCATTTTGTTTAACAGGCTCATTTTAACCGCCGAGTCCACCTCGGCATACGAGTCTTTCGGCCCAAACCGCCGGCTTAAATTTTGTTTAAAAACTTCGGCGGAAATCTTTGCTCCCCCTACTTTGGCTACCGTATCATCCGATAAACCGCAACCGGTCAGATAGAGCAGGCCACTTAATAAAAATGTAAATAAAACGACTTTACGCATTATACCTCCTAATAAAAAAAATGAGTTGGTTTTTACATAGCATTAATACGAAATTTATAAAAACGAATGTTTAATTTACCTATTTTCGTCTATGGTGCGCAAAAATATTTTGGCAAAGTCCAAAGTGTCTACGCGCGTATGTCCCTGTAATTTTATTTCCACTGCCAAATCTTTCTGGTCCATAAACCGTACTGCCGCCATTCTCTGCTGCATCAGTCGCGGAATCATTTCCGAAAAAAAACGATCGTCGTGCTGCGCCTCTTCGGCAAAAAACAATTTCATCCGGTCGGATTTCAGCACAATTCGTTTGGCATAGAGCCGGGCCGCCAGCAGTTTTATCTCGACCGCCGATAAAAAATGTATTACTTCCTGCGGCAGTTTCCCAAAGCGATCTTCCAGTTCCAGCTTCATTTCGCTTATCTGATCGCCTTCCGAAAAATTTACTAAACGATGGTAAACCGTAATTCGTTCCATTTCGCCGGGAATATATTCTTCTGGAATAAACAAATCGAAATCCACATCCAGTTTAGCATCCGTTTTTGGGTTGCTTTCGGTCGCGGTTTCGGCAAATTCTTCGCCCGGCGTCAGCCCCTGTTTCAGCTCGTTTACCGCTTCATCTAAAATTTTGCAATACAAATCAAAACCGACCGTCTGCACAAAGCCGCTCTGTTCTTTTCCCAGTAAATTACCGGCCCCGCGTATTTCCAAATCCCGCAGGGCAATTTTATAGCCCGAACCGAGATCGGTAAAATCCTGAATGGCCCGCAGCCGTTTGCGCGCTGTTTCGGTTATCTTATCCATCGAAGGAATAAGCAGATAAGCGTAGGCCTGCACATTGGAACGGCCCACCCGGCCGCGCAACTGATACAATTGCGACAGGCCAAAGGTGTCCGCCCGGTTGATAATGATAGTATTTACATTGGGAATATCCAGGCCATTTTCGATAATCATACTGGCGACCAGCACATCGTATTTATGATGCATAAAATCGAGCATGGCCTTTTCTAACTGTTTTTCCGGTAGCTGTCCGTGGGCGGCTTCCACCCGGGCCTGTGGCACCAGCGTTCGCAATGTATCGCGAACCGCGTTGATTGTCTGTACCCGGTTATGCACAAAATAGACCTGACCGCCGCGGTCGATTTCCGCGCTTATTATCTGATACAAACGGTCCTCGTCCCAATTAATAATTTTAGTCATTACCGGCAGACGGTTAGCGGGCGGCGTATCGATATTGGATAAATCCCGGGCGCCCATCAAAGCCATATGCAGCGTACGCGGGATGGGGGTCGCCGTCATGGAAAGAATATCCACGGATAAGCGGTATTTTTTCAGACGCTCTTTCTGTTTTACGCCAAAACGCTGTTCTTCGTCCACAATCAGCAGACCCAAATCTTTAAACTGTACATCCTGCGAAAGCAAGCGGTGTGTTCCGATGACTAAATCTACTTTTCCCTGAACCAGTTGTTCCAGAATTTTTTTTTGCTGCCCGGCCGAGCGAAAACGGTTTAGCATTTCCACCTGAACCGGAAATTCTTTTAACCGCTCTTTAAATGTTTCATAATGCTGAAAGGCCAAAATGGTCGTGGGCACCAGAACGGCCGCCTGTTTGCCGTCCATAATGGTTTTAAAAGCCGCGCGCAGGGCCACTTCCGTTTTCCCAAAGCCTACATCCCCGCAAAGCAGACGATCCATCGGTTTTTCATTTTCCATATCGGCTTTAATTTCGGCAATGGATTTTAACTGGTCTTCCGTCTCTTCGAAAGCAAAAGAAGCTTCCAGTTCTTTTTGCCAGTGGCTGTCTTCGGCAAAGGCATATCCGCCCTCCGCCTTGCGGGCCGCGTATAACTGAATCAATTCGGCGGCGGTCTTTTTTAAGCTTTCTTTTGTTTTTTGTTTGGTGCGCTCCCACTCGGTTGTTCCGAGTTTGGTCATTTTAGGCTGAACGCCTTCTTCGGAGCCGAATTTCTGCACCCGGCTTAAATTATCCACCGTTACAAAAAGATGGTCGCCGTCGCGGTAGGCAATTTTAATACACTCTTTTTTGGAGGCGCCCAAATCCAGCATTTCCATGCCGAGATACTGACCGATACCATAGTCGATATGCACTACAAAATCATACACATTAAGCGAACTAAGCTGGCGCAGGTATTCGCCGTTTTTAAAGCGTTTGTAGGTGCGCCGCCGCTTAAAACGGTTAAAAATCTCATGATCGGTTAAAACAAAGATATGGCCCTCGGAAAGACTAAAGCCATTGTGCAAAGCGCCTACTTCGATACGGCCGTTAAAGGGAATTTCTTCTTCCTCGATAATTTCATTTATACGGTCGGCCTGACTCGGATTAAGGGTTTGAATAAAGAGTTGCGCATGCGGATCGGTTTTATAGTGTTTTATCAGATATTGCAAAAACAGTTTTACGCTGCCGTTAAAATCAGGATGCGGCTTTACCTTAAAATCAATTGCCGTAAAAGACGCATCCTGAATCAGGTCGCTTTTACACAGCGTGTACGTTTCGAATAGTTTCTGTAGCCGTTCTCCGGAAAAATATCGCTCCGCAGGCGGCGGTTCTTCGATATTTTCGTCCTGTAATTCTCTGTATTTTGCTTCGGCAGCGCTAAAAAGCGCTTCAGTTTTTATAAGGATCTCCTGGCTGTCTTCTATAAAAAAGATGGTTTCTTCGGGAAGAAAATCGCTGATAAACGCTTTGGCGGAGGCGTCATTAAACAGATTGGGGAGAATGGTTATTTCATTCATTGTTTCGATGGAACGTTGCGAAAAAACGTCAAACTTACGAATGGATTCGATCTCATTTCCGAAAAATTCAATTCGCAGCGGGTCTTCATAATTCCACACAAACAGATCGATAATGCCGCCGCGCACGCTGAAATCGCCTACTTTTTCCACCATCTCTTCGCGTTTTAAACCGCCTTTCTGAAGCTGGGACACCAGATGGTCAAAAGGGATACTGCCGCCTTTTTTTAAATAGAGCTGTCGGTCCAAAAACTGTTCGGGCATGGGAAAACTGCTGACCAGTCCGGCCGGTTCGGCCACGGCAATCCATTGTTCCGATTCAATAAAGGCCTGCATAGCTTCGATACGTAAACTCAGTTGGCTAGGGCTGGGATGGCTCTGGCTATACGGCTCAAACTCGATGGCAGGTAAAAAGACGACCGGTACGTCTTTGCAGATTAACTGTAAATCGTCGTACATGCGCTCGGCGGAATCCAGGTCACTGGCCAGATACAATAACGGCCGTTTCATTTCCCTAAATAAATAGGAACCGATAAAAGCGCGAAAGGAGCCCGGAATGTGTTGGAACTGAACTTTGTGCTTTTGTGCAAGCTGCGCTGCCGTTTGCCGCAGAGCGGGATGTTCGTAGATTTTTGATTTCAGAATGGTCATATGCAGAACTAAGCGTTCGGCTCCTTCATTTCCCCGTTTCCGCCTTTGCGAATTCTGGCCAATTCCACGCTATAACGTCCGTTGGGATAGTTTTTTTTCAACTCGGTATAGTATTTTTCAAAAACATCATCCCGTCCCAGATATTTAAAAGAGACGGCCGTTAAAAAGCCCACCGATTCCATATCAAAAAAGGAAGGGTCATGTTTGGTTACGGTTTCGCATAAATTGATCGTATTCAGATAATTTTTACGGTGGAAATTAATAAAAGCCAGCCCAAAGAGCCCGGTCGCCCGGCGCGGGTCATTCTGGGCGTTTTCCAGCAGCTCTTCAAAAATGCGTTCGCTTTCTTCCACCTGATTCCGGTAGTATTTAACAAATCCCTTAAAAAACAACAGGGTCAGCCAGTACTCTTTTTCATTTTGATAAAAATAGCTCTCCACCTGATTGATCCATTTTTCCGATTCTTCATACTTCTGTAACCGGAAATAAATTTTCAATAGTTCAAAAATGGCCATCTGCTGCTTTTGAGAACTAGTGTCAATTTTTAAGGACTTTTCCAGATATTCCACCGCCTCGTCCATGCGGCTCAGAGCGCTGTAACTGAACCCGGCCAGACGATACAAGTCTTCTTTTGCCTCGTAATCCGCATTGAGTTCCAACGTGTTTTCGCAGGCTTCCACACAGCGGTCGTATTGTTTCTGGTGATAAAAAAGCCAGCTTAGCTCGGCCCAGATAACGGCTTTTTGCTGCTGAGCCGGATTTGTTTTTAAGGCGCTTAAATACACTTTGGAGGCTTCGCTGTATTTTTTCTTTTCAAACAGGTCACGCGCCCGTTTTATCGTTTCGTCAAATGTATTCATTTTTCGTCTTTCATCTTAAAAGATTAATCAATCTTATCACAAATGTTCTAAAAAATATGATTACCACTAAAATGAACGTTTGCTTTAAAGTTCTGAACAAAGAAACCGTCATTGCGATCCCGAGAATCGGAAAAAGCAATCCTACTTAAGATCGCCACATCCGGTAATAGCCGGATTTGCGAAGACGGATAAAAACTGCTCAATTTAGATATTAATTATTCCTCTCTTCATTATCTTCGCGAACTTCGTGGTAATTTTTTTATTATTTGCCAGGGATTCCCAAAAAGAAACCCTATTTTTCTTTTTCTTCAAAGGCCAAGTCTACCAGTTCATCCACTTCTTTTATAAAATGGAATTGCATTTTACTGATATTTTTCTTTGGAATCTCTTCGAGATCGCGGCGGTTTTTCTCGGGCAAGATAATCGTATTAATCCCGGCGCGCTTGGCCGCCAGTACTTTTTCGCGGATACCGCCCACGGGCAGCACCAGACCGCGCAGGGTTATTTCGCAGGTCATAGCCAGATTGCTTTTAAGGCGGCGGTTGGTGTACAGTGAAAACAGGGCCGAAAAAATAGTGATGCCCGCGCTGGGTCCGTCCTTGGGAACCGCCCCGGCCGGCACATGAATATGGGTATCGTATTTTTCGTAAAAGGATTCTTCCACGCCGTATTGATCGGCGTTGGCCCGTAAATGACTCAGGGCCGCCGAGGCCGATTCTTTCATCACCTCGCCCAATTTTCCGGTTAAGGTTAAACCGCCTTTTCCTTTCATTCGCGTTGCCTCGATAAACAAAATATCACCGCCCACCGGCGTCCAGGCCAGGCCGGTAGCCACGCCGGGACGGGCCACCCGTTCGGCCGTATCCCAGAAAAACCGCTCCGGACCAAGATATTTCGGAACGAGACGCGAAGTAATCGTGCGCCGGGTTACTTTTTTATCCACAATTTCCTTGGCCGCGCCACGCACAACAGAAGCGATGTTTCGTTCCAGATTACGCACGCCCGCCTCGCGTGTGTAGCGGTGCGCGATTACCTGAATAGCTTTACGGTTAAACGACACCTGCGTTTCGGTTAGTCCGTGGTTTTCAAGCTGCTTCGGAATCAGAAAACGCTCGGCAATGTGTACTTTTTCTTCTTCAATATATCCGCTGATGTCGATGATTTCCATCCGGTCGCGCAGGGCGGCAGGAATGGGATCCAGCATATTGGCGGTGGCGATAAACATCACTTTTGATAAATCGAACGGCACTTCGAGATAGTGATCGGCAAAGGAAA
Organism: Calditrichota bacterium; assembly: GCA_024278755.1. Lineage (GTDB taxonomy): Bacteria > Calditrichota > Calditrichia > Calditrichales > Calditrichaceae > JANTFQ01. Next base: position 17,142 of record JAJRSO010000069.1, read on the forward strand.
AATTCTGTTCCGGGTCCAGCACTTCCAGCAAGGCGGACGATGGATCGCCCCGGAAATCCGTACCCAGTTTATCTAACTCGTCCAGCATAATCACCGGGTTATTGGAACCCACTTTTTTTACCGCCTGGATAATGCGGCCGGGCAGGGCGCCCACATAAGTACGCCGGTGTCCGCGGATTTCGGCTTCATCCCGGACACCGCCAAGCGACATACGCGAGAACTTGCGGTTCAGGGCGCGGGCAATGGATTTACCCAAACTGGTTTTCCCCACGCCCGGAGGGCCCACAAAACAGAGAATGGGGCCTTTCATATCCGATTTTAACTGACGCACGGCTAAATATTCCAGGATGCGTTTTTTTACCTTTTCCAATCCGTAATGATCTTCATTTAAAATCTCTTCGGCTTTGTTTACATCGAGGCGGTCTTTGGTGCCTTTTGTCCAGGGCATTTCCAGTAGCCAATCCAGATAGGTACGGGCAACGGTGTATTCGCTGGACATGGGCGACATACGCGACAACCGATTCAATTCTTTCTCGGCCGCTTCCGCCGCCTCTTTCGGCATTTTCAGTTTGGCGGCTTTTTCGCGCAGATCATCCAGTTCGGTGCTGGTATCTTCGTATTCGCCCAGCTCTTTTTTGATGGCCTTGAGCTGCTCCCGCAAAAAATACTGGCGTTGCGTTTTATTCAGCTCGCCCTGCACATCGCTCTGAATTTTTGAGCCGAGTTCCAAAATCTGTAATTCTTTGTTCAGCAGATAGTGCACTTTGCGCAGCCGTTCTTTTAAATCGACAATTTCCAGAACCTGCTGCTTTTCCGGCGTGCCGAAATTCACCTGAGCCGCAATCAAATCTGACAGTTTTTCCGGTTCTTCCGTGTTTAAAATCATCACCCTGTGTTCATTTGTCAGGTATGGCGTGTGATCCACAATCTTCTGAAAAGCATTTTTAATATTGCTGGCCAGAGCGTCGATTTCCAGTCCCTCGTCGAAGATATCCGGCATTTGCAGGATTTTTGCTTCGAAGAAAGGCTCTGTCTGATGAATCTCCTCCACCTTAAAACGGTACAATCCCTGCACGATGAGCTGCTCGCTGTTATCGGGCATTTTAAACTTCTTAAGAATCAGCGCCGCCGTTCCCCAGTCGTACAAATCTTCTATCACCGGCTCTTCCACCCGTCCGTCGCGCTGGGCAATCAGCCCGATAACTTTGGTCTCTTCATCCAGTCCGTTGACCAGATTGAGTGATTTTTTGCGTCCCACGGCCAGAGGGATTACCTGGTGTGGAAAAACAACGGTATTGCGCAGCGGCATAATTGGTAGTATTTCATGCGCGTCGGATTCTATATGTATGCTGTCAGTCAAAATATTCTCCTTTGGTTTTTTCTCAGGTACCGCATTGCAACTTACATACCAACTATCGGATAAAAGCAGAATCAAAGCCAACCCATTGTTCCCAAACAGATTACGAAATATCCGAAGCCGCGTGTTTTTTTGAAAATTTCAGTCTTCTTTTAAAAGGCTTTGCCATCCTGTCAGACAACAAACACAATAAACGCTTAATTGATTTCCATACGATCGTAAATAGTTATGGCCGCCATATTCATTTTAAAACCGTTTGCCGAATATTCCGTTTCCGAATCCGAGACGCACTTTTCGGCGGCATTCTTGTCCCTCGTTCCGGCAAAAACGGTAATCACGCTTTTTGCATTTAATCCCGGCAGATATTTTTTGGGAAGCATAAAACGCACCTGACTCTGTGTTTCAAACCAAATCGGGAAGTTTTCTGACACGGGAGCGAAACGGGCCAACCGTTTACCGGATCCGTTTTGTATTTCGATTTCCCGACCGGCAAAAATAATGCGATTGAAGGCACGTTTTTTAGGTAACCGGTATGCGCCGGCCGGACCCAACGTATTTTTTAACGTACCGTTAACCGATTTATCCCGAATCATAAACGCCAGAAACAGGGTTTTATTGTTTGCATTAATACGGCGTAGATTAATACGAAACCCCCATCGTTCCGGCATATCGTAAATTGTAAAGGATTCCAAATCCGGAACATCTGCCGCCTGCACCCCGTTGCCCCGATACGCTTTTTTTCCAGCGACGGCATACGCATCATTCGGCGCATCCCGTTTAAAAAGCAGCGTGTAACCGTTTTTGCCCGGCGGGAGAAAAATTTCCCGCCCTTTTAGAATATCATATTCCGGATTAGCCAGAACCGGAAAGGAACGTCTGTTATCGATACGGGCCAACGTCCATTCCCGTGGAATTTTACTGGGTGGAATTTCCGGTTTTGCCCTGGGTACATAAGTGTACTGAAATACCGTTCCGGAATCCTGAAGCATAAAATCAACCGCAGGCTGGCCACCGGGACATTGTAACCGGCCATATACTTTTTCATTCACTTCCGAAGAGAGGCGGATGTCCATGGTTCCTTTTTCCGTAGCAAGCAAAACCGATATCCAGCCTGTTTTATAGGGCACGCGGGTTTGAATCGAACCCATGTTTCCCGGCAGCCGCGGTTTAAACACAATTAGCGAATCGGCGGCCGCAGGATGATATCCCAAAATATCCTCTAAAAGATTGCTTTGGAATTCTGCCAAGCCCCACATTGATTCCGGCAATCCGTAAGATGGAGGCTCCCTTTTTCCCGAACGCGCGACGGGTTCCGTCAACTGGGCCAGGCTACCGGGCGGATCACCGTAAAGGACTTGCTGCGCTTCATTTATCAGTATTTCTTGTGTGGTTTGCATCTGACCGAATTTTACAAGGGATGAAATGACCGCCCCGCTTAAACCGCTCCAAATCATTCCGTTAAAACGAGCTGCCTGCGGCGAGTAATAGGGCTGGTAATGGTAAAAGGGATGAAAATTCTGATCGTTTGGCGACAGGGTGAGCACCCCGGCCGGAAGAGTTAATTTCTCTGCGACAATTTTGGAAACGGCCCGTTGCCGCCGCCGCGAAAGTAACGGCTCGACGCCGTACATATCCGGAATTGCAACGGCAAAAATCTGGTTGGGCCGCAGCGACGTATCGGGCTGCCCCCCGCTGTTCAGATGATCGTAAAGCGCTTCTCTGTCCGCATCCCAAAAAGCCCTGTTAAAGTTTTGCTTTAGCCGCCGGGAAATACCTAACCAGGCACTACTCAGCGCATTTTCCGCGCCGCTGATTTGTGCCAGTTTTGCGCTTATCTGCAAAGCGGTGTACCACAAAGCCTGAATTTCCACGGCGCGGTTTCCGCGGGGCGCGCGGGTATCCATCCATGTTTCTGTCTCTCCGTGGGTTAACAGAAAATTTTTATTACAGCGCTGTTTTAAAGCGCCTTCCACCGCCCGCCGTACCACCGGAAAAAGTTCTGTAACAAGCGTTGAATCGCCGCTAAACAGATAGTAATCATAAAGCGCGCGAATATACCGCCAGGTAACCCCGGCCGAATTATAAATCGCGTCACCATCCGCGATACGGTTCATCAGCCGCCCAAATTCACGACGGGATTTATTGGTTAATTGGGTAGAAGCATACTTTTTAAGGAGATTTCGCGCCGCGGCGAATTTACCACGGAGCAGCAACGCGCCTGTAAACGAACGTAAAACTTCCTGTTCCCGGATATTTTTTCCTGCCAATTCGGTTTCCGCCGAAAATCCGGTAAACGCGTTTAATGTCAATCCGGCCCACAAGGCAGCCTGATCGAGCGCCTTATTGGCAATTTTTATTGGCTTCTGCTTTGCTTTGGCAACTGCGTTTTTTATCAAATTACGGTAGGCCGCGTCGCTTCGTTCCTCTTCATTCAGAGAATGATTCGCACTAAACCAGAAACGGCTGATCCCGTCCGAAATTTTCTGAAAGTATAGTTCCAAAGAAGGATTATCGCCGGACAAAAAACGGGGATTGTCTTTACCAATTTTCACTGAGCGGGTTACGGTCTGAACGTTTAGAAAAACATCGGCCTGATTTTCAATCTGAACCACCAGCGCATTTATGGAATCGACCATCAGAAATTTTTCGACCATTCCGTTTTTATAGAAACGCGTAAAACCAAAGGGAAGACGACTGAACCTTATTGCTTTTTTACGCGCTATTTTATGGCCTCCGGTGAAAATTTGATAGTCCAGAAAAATACGTGTGTTATCGAGGAGCCAGCCTTCTTTAGGATTCGTATTTTCATCCCTGCTGTGTCCGCTAAATAAGCCGGATTTTTTATTGGTCAGCGCAAAACGACGGTCGGTGGTATCCCGGAACATTAAAACAGGAAGTTCCGTTTCCGCCTGTTTTACTTTAGCTTTTGCTTTTATTTTTTTTCGTTTCGGCTGGGGCAGGCTGCACGACAGCGCCAGGGCAAAAAGAATAAAAAGAATTACACTTCGATTAATCATTTTTTTACACACTTTTTGGATCGCCAAAAGGAAGCAATCCGGCTTTATCCCGAAAAGATTCCTTTGTTTAATGAATATATATAAATCCAACCTCACACGTAAGGCAATCCGCCGGATTGCTTCGCAATTTCACAAACCAGCGGTTCGTGTTACAAACAAATACTTTGATTTAGCTTTGCACTTTATTTCAAAAATTCGGCAAACCAGTCCTGAACGGTTTTCCACCATAGTTTTGCATTTTGCGGTTTACGCACAAAATGATCCTCATCGGGGAAAAAGAGCAAACGTGATTTTACCCCTTGCCGCTGCAGGGCGCTGAATAATTGCAGACCCTGCGTGTACGGCACACGGTAATCGTGCTCGCCGTGGACAATCAGCATGGGTGTTTTAAAATTCCCGGCGCGATTGGCGGGATTCCATTTCTGATAGAGTGATCCTTTTTCCCAGGGTTTGCCGTTAAATTCCCATTCAGGGAACCACAACTCCTCCGTCGCGCCCCACATACTCACCTGGTCATAAACACCATCGTGCGAAACAAGACACTGAAAGGGATTCGCTTCGCCGGCAATCCAGTTAATCATAAAACCGCCGTAAGAAGCGCCGGCAGCGCCCACACGGTTTTTATCGATAAAAGAATATTTATTCAGCACATAATCGGTACCCAATTTAATATCTTCGTACGGAGCGCCGCCCCAGTCTTTGGAAACCGCGTCCATAAAATTCTGCCCGTAACCGCGGCTGCCATGAAAATTGATCATAAACACCACGTAGCCGGGCGCCGCAAACATCTGATAGTTCCAGCGGAAATGAAAATCATCGCCCCAGGCGCCCTGCGGACCACCGTGAATAAGCTCGATAGCCGGATATTTTTTAGCGGGATCAAAATGCGGCGGTTTCATTAAAAAGCCGTGCACCGTTTCGCCTTTGGCCCCGGTAAAGGAAAAGGATTCCAGCGTACCCAGCTCTAACTTGCTTAAACGACTGCCATTAATCTGTGTACGCTGACTGAGCGTGTTTGTCTTTAGATCGAATGAAAAGATTTCGTAAGGCATGGCTTCCGTTTGTATTTTCATCAGAAGCGCATCTTTGGAAAGGAATTGAAAGGATGATACATAGTGCCCTTTTAACACAGGCATGACTTTCGGATTTTTCAGCGCCGTTTTGTAGATACTTTTGGAGCCGTTTTCACTGACGCTGAAATAGATTTCCTTTCCCGATGGATGCCAGGCAATGGACTCCACCGAAAGGGTAAAACCTTTGGTCAGCTCGGTGAATGTTCCCGTATTACGATTGTACAGCATCAAGCGCTGGCGGTCTGCCTCAAAGCCGGGACGCTGCATGGAGGCAAAGGCAATGTAACGGCCGTCGGGTGAATAATTGGGATTGTTATCGTTGGCTTTGTTGGTGGTCAGCCGGGTGATTTTTCCGTCGGCAAGTGTTTCTACAAAAAGATCATTATTGGTGCTTGCGGCCACAATGGGATCGGTGTTGCGCACAAAACAGACCTCTTTACCGTCCGGAGAAAAGGTGTAATCATGCGCGCTGCCCAAATCCAGCGGAGGGGTGTCGTAGTCGCCGGGGGTCAGGTCGCGGATATTTTTACCATCGGCGTCGGCAATAAACACATGGCTGCGTTTGCCTTCGAGCCAGCGGTTCCAGTGCCGGAATAGCAGATGGTCGATGATCCGCGCTTTTACCGGACTCGCTTCGGCCACAGCGGCTTTTTCTTTATTGCATTCTTCCGTCTGGCAATCGGGATAGACTTCGGACGTAAACAAAAACCGGCTTCCATCCGAATTAAAAATCATTCCACCCGCTCCGGGAGCAAAATCGGTTACCTGCTGCGCGTCGCCGCCTTTGAGATCCTGTTTCCAAACCTGACCGCCGCGGTTGAAAAACAAATATTTTCCATCCGCAGACCAGACCGGGCCGGAACTGGATTTTTTGCAGCGGCTGAATGGACGGGAGATGTTGGTTTTTAAATCCAGTAAAAAAATATCCGTTTTAAAACTATTTTCCTTAATATTCGGCGTGGTCAGCGTGTACGCTGCCGTATTTTTATCGGGACTCAGTACGACTGAACCGAGGCGCTGCATGGAAAAGAAATCGTCAAAGGTAATGGGACGTTTATCCGCCGCAATAAGCGGTAATGTTAAAAGCAGTAGAAATGAAAGCAGGCGTTTCATAAAAGTCTTCCTCCTGTGTAAACTCTTTTACTTAAAATCCCAAAAGACAAATAACAAACTACAAACAGATCTCAAATAAACAATAACTTAAATATCAAATAGCAATGTACCCTTTGACTGAGTATTTTGATTTTAGAAATTGGTATTTATTTGTTATTTGGCGCTTGTTTTTTGAATTTTCCTAAATTTCATTTTAGAAATTTTGGTTTTATTTTTTTCTTTCATTTAAACGGATGCCGTCCGCATCCAGTGAAACTATTTTCTTTTTGTACAGAGCGCCCACGGCCCTTTTATAGGTCTTTTTACTGACGCCGAACAAGGCGGTTATTTCCTTTGGCTTACTCTTATCGGTAACGGGCAAAAAACCATCGTTTTCAATGAGTTTTTTCAGAATCGCCTTACTCAAATCGACCGCTTTGTCATAGCCGTATTTTTCCAGACAGACATCGATCTTATAGTCCGGCCGCACCTGTTTGATATAACCCTTGATGCGCTGCCCGCGATTTAATTTCTGAAAAATATCTTCGTTAAACAGAAACCCCCAGTGCTTATCGTTAATAATCGTATGCACGCCTAAATCGCTTTTATTGCAGATGAACAACTCCACTTCTTCGTAAGGTTTGTATGTAATGGGATCGTTGTTCAGCCACACCCCAAGACGGGAAGAGGCCGCGAGGCGGTTGGTCTGCTCATCAAGATAAATATAAACCAGATAGGACTTCCCCTTTTCCATGCGCTTCTGCTGTTCCTTTAGGGCCACAAACAGATCCTTTTCAAGCCCCCAGTCCAGAAAGGCGCCGAAGCTAGTAACCGCCACGGCTTTTAACAGGGCAAAGGTGCCCACTTCGGCTTTGGGTGTTTTGGTGGTGGCAATGATACGATCTTCCGAATCAAAATAGATAAAAACGGTAATCTTATCGCCAAGCACGTAATTTTTCGGTACATGTTTTTGGGGAAGTAAAATCTCTTTATAGCGATCATCTCCGGCGAGATAAACGCCAAATTCCGTTTCTTTAACGATTTCCAGGGTATTTGTTTTTCCAACTTCAAGCATGTGTATTCAATCCGTTTTAAAATGCATTGTAGAAAAAAGAAAGACTTGGCTTCCTTTTCCGCGGATACAGGGTTTTACTGCAGACGATTTCAATATAATCATTCTGGCAGATAGAATCTATATTAAAAGATATTCCGGATTAAGACAGATTAAAATCCCAAAACACAAAGAGCGCAGAGAACGTAAGGAAAGGATAATGAGAAACTGCAGCGGAGCAACACCTTTTTTTTCTTTGGCAAAGATTAGCCGCGAATGCGCCAATGAACGCGATACACCAAAACAAACAAAACAATGATTTAATCAGTGAGCATTCGTGTGCATCCGCGGCTGAAATAAGGCAACTGCCTGTACCTTGGGGGAATATTTGAAAGATAAGGTGTCCTCTATTTTTCTTCGTACACAAAGGTAACCGCCCCGGGGATGATACCGGTTTCGTAGCTTTCCTGTAAAACGCCGTCGGCATTATAAATTTTCAGTGCGCCGTTTTGCGCGTAATTTTTGGCGTCCAGTGCATAAATATTTCCACTGACCGGATCTGCTTCCAATCCGTAAAAAAATCCGGAAATCAGCGTATCATTTACAACCGTATGCGTCGTGGTGGAATAGGAAACCACATGGCCGCCGCTTAAAAAATAACCGGTATCCTTTCCATCATAAGCCAGTCGCGACGGATGCCCGACAATCATAAACGAATCCGTTACCGTATTGCTGACCATATCAATCACATACAATCCGCCGTTGGTGCCCGTATCGCTAGTATCGCCCCAGGCCGGCCAGCGGCCTTCACAAAGCACATGCAGTTCATCGTTGTTCACCTTGCGCATGGTTCGCGGATTGTCGCCCACTTTTATGGTTTTGGTTTCCTGTTCCTGGCCTAAATCGACCACTGAGACCGTATTGTTCCAACCGAATCCGCTGTTGGCCGTATAGGCGGTTCCACCTTCCAAAACAATCATTTCGGGATTGACGCCCACCGCAATAGAAGATTCCACCCCGTAACCGTTGAGGTTGATTTTGGAAATGCTGTTCCCGAACAGGTTGGTTACATAAGCAAATTGCTCGTCGTAAGTTAGATAGCGCGGACTGGAACCGGCCGGCAAATTGATAGTTGTAACTTTTTTCCAGGAATGTGTACTGATCACTTCAATTTTATTGGAATTATTTACTACGATAAAACCCAGCGTATCGATAATGGTCATACTTTGTACCACATCCCCCAGATCGGCGCCGTTCACCGCCTTAAAAACCCCATTCTGAATCGTTTCGTTTGCCGGACTGTAAAATGAGAGCGAACCGTTTCCGCCATTAAAATTTCCCTCGTTTAAAATAAAGGCCCCGCTTAATTCCGGCGTTTTATCTCTACCTGCCGGCCCGGTGGGGTCTGTTTCGCAGCCAAACATGAATAACCCGGTCATTAGCAACATTAGTGTAAATCTCTTAATCATTTTATCTCCTTTTTAAGTAAGTGTGTAATTATTTCAGTAAACTTTCCATATCTTAAAGGTCTGGAAGGTTTATTAAAAACTAATTGTTAATCGACAATCCCAGCCGGAAATTGCGCGGCGGCATAGGGTAGCCCGGTATCACTTCGTACCGTTTGTCCAAAAGATTCTCGACCGACGCGGAAAGCGCTCCCTTTTGCCCGGCCACCCTAAAATGAACGGATGCCCAGACCCGCCAAACCGCAAAGGAAGGTAAAATCTGATCCGCATCGTTTTGCATGGTTTTATAGCGGAAACCCGTCCCCGCACCCTGCAGACCCGCGCGTAAATTTTTCCAGCCGCTCTGCACACCCGCGCTCCACTGCTCCGCCGGGATAAGCTGCAAACGGTTTCCGTTGGTGTTATCTCCTTTAAATTCTGCCGCCGTCTTTTTTGCCAATCCATAACGATAATTAAACCACAAACGGTGTACGCCGTTTATATGCGCAACGGAACTTTCCAGCTCCCCGCCGCGACTGTCCACTTCTAAAATATTAGACGGTTTCCAGAGTCCTGCCTCGGGCAGCCATTTTATCTGATCGGACACCCTGTTTCTATAGAGTCCGCCATTTAGGGTCACCGCGATCGAATCAAACACTGTTTTATAGCGCGCTCCGCTTTCCAAATTAAGCGATTGTTCCGGTTTTAAATCCGCGTTTCCGCCGGGCAGCCAGTACAAATCATTAAATGAAGGTGCGCGGTAGTTTTTACCGATGGAAGAGTAGAACTGCAAATTCCGGTAATGAAAGGTAAAACCCGCGCCGGGCAGAAGAATGGGGCCAAAATTGGAATCATGTTCGAGACGCAAGCTACTGTTTAAAAGGAGTTCGCTTTTAAGTGTCTGATTCTTAAAAATCTGCCAACCACTGCTTAAATAAAAAGCCGTTCTGCTTCGCCGGTGTACGCCCGCGGCGCTGCTGTTGATTCTTTGCAGAGAACCTTCCGCGCCGCCCATCAGCAATAACGATGGGAAAAACAGATAACGCCCCCGTAAAATCACTCCCGTTTCCCGGTTATAATGGACACTGTGCAGCGGCTGCCCGTTCAGTAAAAAGGCGCTGTCCCGGTATTCCATCCACTCATTACGCAGGTAGGTTTGCATACTAAATGAACCCTGTATCCCCCGGTATTTCAACTTAAGTGAAGCAAGCGTATTCTCATTTTTCAGGCGCGCTAAATTGGATGCTTCCGTTTGCGCATTGATGAAGGCCTTTGGAGCGCCGGCTTCACTTTTAAAAGATTTGATAAAAGATGAAAACAGAAGGCTCTGGGAAATTTTCATGCGATTGGAATAGGCAATATCATGACGGGAAAAATCACGGTTTTGTAATTCTGTTTTTATTCCGTTCTGAAAAGCCGTATAAGTATTTTCCCCCGCCTGCCCAAAATAATAAAAACGCTGCTTAAACTCTCCCACCGGCATATCGATTGAAAAACCGGTATTCAGATTCCCAAACGAAGCGGCCCCCGCACGCAGAGAATAGGCCGGTGTTTCCGAAGGCGGAAGCAGATGCAAATTAACCGTTCCGCCCACGGCGCCGCTGCCGCCAAAAAGCGGGCTTCCTCCGCGGTAAATATCAATGGATTCCAAATCGGCTCCATTAAAAAAACCAATATCGGCGCTGCCCAGTTGCATATTGTTAAGCGGAATTCCATCTAACAGCACCTGGGTCTGTTCGGCGCTCATCCCACGCAGAGCAATGGTTTGCAATTGCCCCGCCACGCCGTATGACTTAATAAAAATACTATTTTCGGCGCTCAAGACCTGAGCCAAATCCAGATTTTGAATCTGCTTTTGGAATTTTACTTCGATGTGCTCCAGGCGGGAGGGAAGCATCAACCGTAGGCTGGATTCTTTTTGTCCTTCCACCACAATCGCGGCGGTTTTTAGTATTTCCTTTTCCAGTTTAAAGTGCAGAAGCGCCGATTTTCCCGGCCGTAGCAAAATGTTTTTTTGCGTCTGTACCCGGTATCCGGTGCAGTGCACGACAATATCATACGTACCCGGCGCGGCCGTTTCAATTTCAAAATACCCCTCGTCGTCGGTCGAAGCCCCGGCCTTTGTTCCCAGAATCAAAACATCGGCTCCGGATAGCGGAAGCCCGCTCTCTTTTTCACTTACCGTACCGTGCAAGCGCACAGACGGCCGCGCCGCGGCCGCGGAGCAAACAGTAAAAGTTAAAAGCAATAAAATTATTTTCTGCATTTTTTTTCCATAAAAAAAACCCCGGCCTTCAAAAATGAAAGACGGGGTTTGTATTTTTAAAAATTATACAACCAACCCTGCCCTCGAAGGTTTATCTGGTTCATAACCTTAGCGGCAGGTCTTCTGGCTTTGGGCATCAAACCTACTCATCACACCTTCCCATTCATAAACATGAACAGTGGCTATTATTTTTCGATCCGTAGAATTATTAAAAACTCACTGCGTTCGAAAACAATCGTGATTTTCGTAGCCCATTACAGCAGCGGGGCTGCAACGGATTTGCACCGTTTTCCCTATTATCCCTTTCGGGCACCGTATGGTTTTATATAAAGATCAGCGAAACGCCAAAAGGTTAAACAATCCCGCGCTTAGATGCAAACCTATTTGTTTTAAATGTCAAATTTTAAATGTTGAATGTTAAATGGACTGGCGACGGGAGATGATTGCTTCCATCCCTTTAAGAGATGGAAGCCGTTTTGTTGTTTACAGTTTGTCCCATTCAAAATATAATATTTAAAATCGGAGCTGTCCTAAATAATCAGAATATTTATTTACCTGTGAAATAGCATTTGGCTGTGCGCTGTTTTCCCCCTTAAAAAAGGGGGAAAGGGGGTTGTAAATCTATTAAGCGTAATTGCCTCGGTTGTACAAAAAACACCCCCCTTGCTCGGGGGATGCGTTACAACTGCATTCACAGGATTTTTTTTATTGATTTAGGACGGATATGATTTAAAATCTAAAATTTTAGTTCTTCTTTCCTTAGCAATTGGAAATTTAAAATTGGTTCTTATTTGTGATTTGCTCCCTTCGGCTTTGCGCGGAGCAGGTTTTGTCGTTCGGAATTTCCTGTTGCAGACAACTTGCTATTCATTCAGCCGCCCGTTAACTTGCCTGCTTTTTAGAATGGAACCGCAACGTTTATGCAGACCAAACACACAGAAGCCTTAGATTCCGAAAAGATTCCCAAGCTACTACTAAAGCTCTCCATTCCTTCCACAGCCGGGATGCTGGCCATGTCCCTGTACAATTTGGTCGACACGATTTTTGTGGGACGCGGCGTCGGCTCGCTGGCCATCGGCGGACTCACCGTAGTAATGCCGCTGCAGATGCTTATTTTTGCCATGGCTATGACCTTTGGCATGGGCGGTTCTTCCGTTATTTCACGCGCCCTCGGCGCCAAAGATAACCTGCGCGCTCAACGCACTTTCGGCAATTTAATTACCCTTACTCTAATTATGAGCATTATAATTCTGCTGCTGGGTTATGGTCTTACCGAAACGGTTTTATTCCTCTTTGGCGGACAGGCGGAAATTTTATCCTATGCCCGTGACTATTTTATTTATATTCTGGCCGGAACCCCGTTTTTAAATTTTGCCATGATTTTTAACGCCGTTATTCGTTCCGAAGGGAATGCTAAAATGGCAATGTTTACCATGATCATTGCCGCTCTTATTAACATTGTACTGGATCCAATCTTCATTTTCGGACTGCACATGGGTGTTAAAGGCGCCGCTATTGCCACGGTTATTTCACAAGTTATCACTTTTTTTTACATTGTCTTTTATTTTAGCGGCGGCAAAAGTTCATTTCATTTTAAGCTGGAGAATTTAAAACCGGATGGTTCGGTAATTCGGGAAATCTTTGCGCTGGGGGCCACCTCCATGGGCAGGCACGGGGCGGGCAGCATTTTGGCGGCCATTCTGAATCACAGTTTATACAGTTACGGCGGCGGGATTGCGGTAGCGGTATACGGTATTATTAACCGGATTCTGCGCGTGGTTTTTATGCCCATGTTCGGATTGGTACAGGCTTTTATGCCCGTAACGGGATTTAATTACGGCGCTAAAAAATACGCGCGCGTTTTGGAAACATTTAAAATTTCAAACGCCTGGGCCACCTATATTTCCATCGGCCTGTTTTTGGCGATGATGATTTTTGCCGAACCGATTCTGCACATTTTCAGCAATGACGCCGTCCTTATCAAAGACGGCACATCGGCTCTGCGTCTGATTATGCTTTTAGTGCCCATCGTCGGATTTCAGATCATTTCCACCGGCTATTTTCAGGCCATCGGAAAAGCCGTCCCCTCGTTTTTTCTGGCCATGTCCCGGCAGGTGCTCTTTTTACTGCCACTTATTTTGATAATGCCGCTCTATTTTGGATTAGACGGCATCTGGTATTCCTTTCCCATCGCCGATCTCTTGTCGGTTATCGCCGTTACGGCATTGATAATCCCGGAAATCCGGCTTCTGAAAAAATCCATCCCGCAAAACACACTCAATAAATCACAACTGACAAAAAACAAATAGCAAACAAATTTCAAAAAATTAAAAGCAACGAAACTACAATACACAAGTTCAAGATTCATCAGAAATTTGGTTTGAGTTTTGAGAATTGACGATTGTGATTTATTTGTGATTTGGGGATTGAAATATGGAATTTACAAGTTCTTTATTCCGGCCACGAAAAACCGCAGAGGACACTGAGGTTAAAGCGGTTTTGTCTGGATTGCTTCGCTTACGCTCGCAAAGACGGGTAAAGGCGTCGCCTATAGGTGCGTGGAGCAACCCCCGATATTATTGAAATTATAAGATTTATTCTTAATTTACGTGTTTCTCTGCGGCTAAAAATTTGGCTATTTAAAATTGGCAGTTGGAATTTATTTGTGATTTGGGGATTGAAATTTGGAATTTACAAGTTCTTTATTCCGGCCACGAAAAACCGCAGAGGACACTGAGGTTAAAGCGGTTTTGTCTGGATTGCTTCGCTTACGCTCGCAAAGAAGGGTAAAGGCGTCGCCTATAGGTGCGCGGAGCAATCCCCGATATTATTGAAATTATAAGATTTATTCTTAGTCTACGTATTTCTCTGCGGCTAAAAATTTGGCTATTTAAAATTGGCAGTTGGAATTTATTTGTGATTTGGGGATTGAAATTTGGAATTTACAAGTTCTTTATTCCGGCCACGAAAAACCGCAGAGAAGAATGGGATTAAATTGGTTCTTCGCAAAGTGCATCTAACAGCCGCGCCGTCTGTCCGGCCATTTCCCGACGTTCATATTTCTTTATTTTTAAGCGCTCCGGTCTAAATTCATTGAGGCTGTTTTCCTGCCAGGCAGAGAAAAGGCGGAGGATTCTGTTTTTTAAGCCCTCTTCATCATCAAAGGCTACCATTGGGCCGGCCCCGGTTTCGGAAAGGATTTCAGCCGCGTCGCCGTCCGGCGGGCCAACGGATAATAGCGGCGTTCCCGAAGCCAGATAATCAAACAGTTTCCCGCTTAAAATGCCTTCGTTGCTTTTCGTATCCGGAATAACAAACAGTAGCGTCGAGGCTCTGCGCATAGCTTCTATTGCTTCATTATGCGGTTTGTAGTCATTAAATTCCGTAACCTCACCCAGTCCGTTTTCATTTATAGAAGAAATAATATCCTGGTGAATTTTTCCGGTAAATGCCAAACGGAAAGATTTTTTAAAGGCAGAATTCGATTCCAATAGTTTTTGTAAAATATTCCATAAAACCGGGCAGTTTTGGTTGGCCGAAAAATTACCCACATAACCGATTAGAAATTTTTCTTGTTTTGAAGATTGTATTGTATCAAAATCCGTTTCATCGAATCCGTTGTAAATAACGCTGCATTTTGTATCAGGCGCTTTCGATTCGAACAGACGTTTTAATGCCGGGCTTACCGTTAGCACCCTGTCTGCCTTACGGAGTATTTTTCTTTCCAGATTGCTATCTATGCGCCGGGTTAGTTTAAGACGTTTCAAATCTTTGTAATAATAGATATCCGTCCACGGATCGCGAAAGTCCGCCACCAATGGAAGATTACATTTTTGTTTTAGCTTTAGTCCCGCCAATTGCAATGAATGTGGAGGAGAAGAGACGAATAGCGCCTGAATATCTTCCGTTTGAATTATTTTTTCCGCTTCGCGAACAAGGTTAAAATACCAACTGATACGGGCGTCCGGAATAAAAATATTTCCCCGAAGCCAGCGCACCATTTTTGATTTAAAGGAAGGGTTTTGCTGCTGGGTCAAAACGGCCACCGGAATGGGTTCCGATTTCTTTATCCCCATCATTTTCCGATACAGGTCGTATGGTTCCCAGATGGGTATTTTATATACCGTTACGTCGGAAGGTATCTCTGCTTCGAGTGATTGATCCAAAGCCGGATAGTCGCCGTTTTTAACCGTCAGTACAACCGGCTGCCAGCCGAACCGGGGCAGATATTTGGCCAGTTTCAACACCCGCTGCACACCCGGACCGCCCGCCGGCGGCCAGTAGTAGGTGATGATCAGTACTTTTTTCATGCGGCGTTTTGTTTTCTTCTTTTCAGAAACATCTGAATTAATGACAGCAGAATGGTCAGATAAATAATTCCGGCCGATACGGAAGCAATCGTAATATCCCTGTAGTAGGAATCCGGTTCAAAACGTAAATCAATTTTATGATGACCGGCGGGAACCACGATCGACTGCACCGCGTGATCCGTTTTATAGATATGATTTACAGCCGCGTCATCGATGTAAATTTTCCAGCCCGGCGGGTAATAGACTTCCGAAATTACGAACAGAGCCTGTTTGTCCGTATATACCTCAAATTGCTCGTGATTGGGCGTGAAGGCGGTTACACGGCTATAGCTGCTGTCCGGCGCCTGTACCTGTTCGGAAATCTTTTCTTCCAGAACCGCTGTTTTAGCCGGATCAAATGCGGGGCTGTTTATCAGGCGTAACCGTTTGAATTCATCTTTTTCCACTTTGTAGCCGTCCACAAAAAAACCGCGGGGCAGCCGGCCGTTAAAACGGTACGTAAATAATTTTTGCCGCGGATCGCTGTTTACCAGAGTAAGTTCCTTGTTCTGAACGCGGCTTTGCAGGATTACATATTTGACGTTTAAAATTTTCAGTACATTCCAGTTTATAGGCAATGCGCGGTTGGGGCCGTTATATATATTTTTTTCCACCAGTTCTTCAATCGTATACATTTTGATGGGCGTGTAGCCGCCGATGGTCTGATGAAAATAGGCCCAGCGGTTGTCGCCAAATAATTTCCCCGCGGGAAAAATACGGAACTTCTCCGAATCCTTTTTAAGAAATGTATCCGTCGGTGTTTCCACAAAATACTGCCGTTTAACCGTTTTCAGATTTGTATATTTTTTACTCTGCCGGCTTTGAATATTTACTAAATCCACAACCGAAATCAAAATCAGCGCTGCGGCCAAAATATTAAAATTTATTTTCTTTGTCAGGTAAGCCGTTAGCAATCCGATTCCCGCAAACAACAACAGGAAATAGCGGATCATATCTCCCGTAAAATACTCTTTACGAATCGTTTTCACAATTTCCAACATCTGTCCCTGATAGGGCTCGCCCGCGGGTTTTATAAACGACATGGTTTGTCCGGCAAGAAATAACAAAATACCCAACGCAAAAAAGCCGCCCGCTATATAAAGCATATTTTTATATTCGGTGAGTCTTTTATATTCATCCTTCAATTGACTTAAATAATGCAGTCCGAATCCCGCAAAAATGGCCGCAATGAACGACGTTACCGTAACACTCATCATCGGGGCGCGAAATTTATTAAAAAACGGGACATAATCGTAAAACAGACTGTAAAACCAGAGCATATGCCGGCCAAAGGAGAGCAAAATCAAGAACCCGGCAAACAGGGCCAGACTGTAAATCATACGCTCCCGGCGGTAAAAATACAACCCGATAATCGCCAGCAACAGTGTCAGTACGCCCATATATTCGTAACTTTGTGTAAACGGCATATGGCCCCAGTAACCCGAAACCGGCTGCCCCTTGGCCCGGGGTACGGCGCTGCCTTCGTATTTTTCGTTGGACATGCCGCCGTAAAAACGCGGTACCAGCCACACCGCCGTTTCCGTGGGATCGGTGGACCATTGCGTGGCGTACTGAATGGAGACGCCATTTGCTTTAGCCGCTTTTTTTGCTGCCTGATTTTGCTTGTTTATATCAATCGTTGTTTTACCGCGCTTGGAATAGGGCAGGTATTCTTTGGCCAGCAACAAGGGCTGGGCCGACATGGTAAGCGCCAGGACAACCGCCGCCACGAGCATCAAAGTTGATTTGGAAAAACGTTTATAGTTTTTATCGAGTAAATCGCGGACAAACGGGGCTACGCCGACGGCAAAAATGAGCAGCGCCGTATAAAATACAATCTGGTAATGCTGCGTACGGATCTGAACGCCAAAGGTTAGACTGAACAGCGCCGCAGAAAGCAGATTGCGTTTATCTAAAAAATAGTGAAAGGCATAAAAAACCCAGGGGAGCGTCATAATGGCCGTAAACTTGGAAAAATGTCCTTCGATGTACAACGATTTATAGTGCGGCATCAGCACAAAAAGCAGCGCGGCAAACAGGGCTACAAGCGGCGAGAGTTTAAACCGGCGCATCAACAGATAAAAACCAAGCGCCGCAAGAAAATAATAGAGGAAAATACGGTTAATCACCCGGCTTAAAAAGCGGATTACCGTATCGGCCGAAAACACTACCGCCGGCAGACGGTGGTATACCGGCATCCCGGCAAACACATTGGGATTCCATAACGCCCGTTCCCCGGTTTCTTTATGAAACTGGGTAATCTGATTGCTGGCGCCGATGGAACCGACCACATCTACCCCCTGCGGGGAGAGACCGTCCAATACGAACGGTTTAAGCAGAATAAGCAGCAGCACGGCAATCAGGCCCATAAAAATAAAGCCTTGCGCCTTTTCGCTTAAGGAAAAATTTGCCTGCTTTTTTTGCGGCGTTTGGACTGCGATCTTTTTTTCTTTTTTTGCTTTCCTCGCCATAGCGGCTCCTTTTAATTTTTTTGCTCCAGGCCAAAGACTACCCGCCGGATGAAATTGGAAATAAACCCCAAACCGTAACCAAACACCTGCGCCGGAATAACAAATGGCAGCAACAGAGCCGGCCGGATTTCTTTATACTTTAAAAAGCAGTCTACCATCGAAAAAAGAAGAACCAGGATTCCCAGTATTAGTCCACCTCCCAGCAGCCAGCGCAGCGGCGTCCATAACAGAGCGCCAAACAGAACCAGCAAAACCACAAAAGTTACCAGCGCCGGAAGGGTATGCAGCGGTTCCAGCATGGTTTTATCAATTTTATACAGAAAAATACGAGCCGAACCCATTTTGAATACCTGGGAATAAAATTTGCGCAGATTGGTGCGCCGTTTGTGATATAAAAAAGCCTGCTCGATAAAAATTACCTTTGCCCCGGCATTGATAATCCGGTGGCTAAATTCAATATCCTCACCGTAAAAGCGGGGATGAAAGCCGCCTATCTTTTCCCACAGCTTACGGCTCAATCCCATATTAAAGGAGCGGGGATAATACTTAGCCAGTTTCTTTCCTTTTTTACCGCGCAGTCCGCCGGTGGTGATAAATGAGGTCATGGAATAATTGATGGCCTTTAACAACGGTGGAAAACTTTTTAAAAAGGTGTCGGGTCCGCCAAACGAATCGGCCCGTTCCCTGTTTAACGCTTCCAAAATATGCTTTAGCCAGTCTTTGGGCAACAGCACATCGGAATCAATAAAAATGAAAAAATCGCCGGCAGCCTTTTCCATTCCCAGATTGCGGGCGGCGCCGGGCCCTTTTTTCTGCTGGGTAAAATAGCGTAAGGTAAATTTGTTTTTTTGCTGGGTTTCTTTAATTAACTGCGCGGTGGAATCGGTGGAACCGTCATCCGCCACCACAACCTCAAAACGATCCTTCGGGAAATTCAGTGTTTCGAAGGTTGCAAATAGTTCAAACAGTTCATCGGCCCTGTTATAAGTGGGAATGATGACCGAAAAAAGCGCGTAGGTGTTATTTTCCATATTCTCTTTAGCGTAGTTAATCCACTTCCTTCTTAATGGCAAATTTAATAGAATGATCGCGGGTGCTGGTAATCATCTCCCCGATTAAACCCAGCGAAAACGATTGCCCGCCCACAATGACCATTAAAACGCCCAAAAAGAGCATGGGCCGTTTTCCGATGGGAATACCCTGAAACCAGAGAACGGAAAGATAGGTTAGAATCGCAATACCGGTTATTCCGAATATCAGACCAAAAAAACCGAACAGATGCAAGGGTTTTTGGCGGTAGCGGGTAATAAATAAAACGGTCAGCAGATCGAAAAAGCCGCTAAAGATACGACGGATGCCGAATTTCGACACCCCGTATTTGCGGGCGTGGTGTTTCACTACAATTTCACCCACTTTAAACCCCTGCCAGTGAGCCAGCACCGGCAGGTAGCGGTGCAGTTCGCCGTACACGGGAATAGCTTTAATAACTTCTTTGCGGTAAGCTTTCAGTCCACAGTTAAAATCGTGGATTTTTATTCCGGTCAGTTTGCGGGTTGTAAAATTGAACAATTTGGACGGAATGGTTTTACCGATGGGATCATGCCGTTCTTTTTTCCAGCCGGAAACCAGATCATAGCCATCATCTAATTTAGCAACCAAATTCGGGATTTCGGCCGGATCGTCCTGCAAATCGGCATCCATCGTAATTACAATATCCCCATCCGCCTTTTTAAATCCTTCCGAGAGCGCGGCGCTTTTACCAAAATTCTTCCGGAACTGAATGATGCGGATAATCGGATATTTTTCTTTTAGCTGCATTAAAACATTAAAGGAGGCATCCGTACTGCCATCGTCAATAAAGATAATTTCACACTCTTTACCTAAGGAGTTAAACTGCTCCAAAATTTTTTCTGTTAATTCAGGAAGCGAGACTTCCTCATTCAATAACGGAATTACAACCGATATGTCCATACTCTGCCTGCCGTTTTAGTGTTCCAGTGAAAGATCAATTTGTTTTGCGCTATCGAGCATTTTTATGGAAAAGCGGTTTTTATCGAGCGGTTTATTCAGTTCCAAATGCGTAAAATAAATAGAGAAGCCCTGTTTCTCTTCGGGACGCACAAAATTAATCAGATGCGGAAAAAGCACGCCGTTCACCTCTTTAAAGCGGCTGTATTCTTTAAAATACAGCAACTGTTTTCCATCATAATATTCAATCTTTTTCAGATGAAGGTGCTGCCTATCAAACCAGAGATGGTAACTCAGCGTGCCGTTTACGGTTTCGATGTAGTAAGCGTCATCCCGGACTTCAAATTTTTATTTTTTCAGAATGCCAAAACGATCCTGGGCGGCAAATACACTTTGCAGCTGTGTCAGAGTAAGCGGGAACTGCATAAAATTGGTATCTTCAAATTCCTGCCGGGTGCCGGTCATAAATTGATTCATTACCTGGTTGTAAAAGACAAAACGGCGGCCGGCAATTAAAACCTTTCCGGCGCGGATGCCCATGGGGCCGGTTAATGTGATGAGCAGCGAGTCACCGCCTGCCATCAAAATATCGGCTGAAAAGTTGCCGGAATATTCCGGCGTATCCAGCGTAAGGCGGGCGCTGCCATCCAGGCTGTGCACCGACTTCTGCCAGACCTCATTTTGGCGTAACACTTCGCGATAGGATATTTCCCCCGCAGGATGGCGGATTATTTTTTTTGATGTACAGGCGCTAAGTCCAAGCAATATAAAAAGTAAAATTAACGTAAAACGCATTATCTATTCATTTCTATTTTTTTTAAAAGTTCCGTGTTTGTTTTGTCTAACTCAAAGGCCTGCCGCCAGTATTTTTGCGCCGCTTCCATCTTTTTCATCGCCGCGTAAACATCGCCGAGATGTTCCAGCACCACCGCAGAAGCGGGACGTTGTTCAACGGATTTTTTTATATATTTCTCTGCTTCTGTCAGATTTCCAAGTTTAAAATAAATCCAGCCGATAGTATCGAGGTAAGCTGTATTGTCCGGCTGAGCCGCCACCGCATTTTTCGCCATTTCCAGGGCGTCCTGCATGCGCAGGCCGCGCTCCGACAGACTGTAACTGAAATTATTCAGTAGTAAATCATAATCCGGCAATCGTTTAATTCCAATTTCGTACAAGCTGTCGCTGCGGTTAAACATTTTGAGCGTTTCATATACCACCGGCAGGCTGGAAAGCGCGTTGCGATCCAGCGAATCCAGCTCCAACGCCTTTTCAAAAGCTTTGACGGATTGCCTATATTTTTCCTGTCGCTGCAGATTCGCCCCGTAATAAGACCAGATGGAAGCATCTTCGGGAAATTGTACAAGTGCTTTTTTATAAATATCTTCGGTCTCTTTCAGGCTGTCCATTTTGCTGGTTGTAAAAGCTAAAAACAACCACGACAGTTTGTTTTCTTTGTCCTGTTCAATCGATTTTCGGAAATAGTGCGCGGCCTGAGGTAGGCGGTCCGACTCATATTCAATTCGGCCCATTAATTCCAATAAAGGGCCAACGGGATGTTTTACCTGCACCAGCGGCAACAGGTAGTTCCGCGCCCGGTCAAAAGCCTCCAGATAATAGTACGATTCGGCAATGATCACCCGCGCCTGGCCGGAAGTAGAATCGGCCGCAAATACCGGAAGATACAAATCGATAATTGCCTGCCAGTCTTTATTTGAACGGTACCACAAATTCAAACGTTCCAGCGCTCCCTGCAAAAGCGGATCGAAGCGTAACGCTTTGTGATAATAAACGACGGCTTCTCTGGGTTTGTTTTGTTTGTCTTTTACCTGGCCTATTAAATAGTAAATTTGCGCCGAAGTAGAATCCATCATCAGCAATGCGTTTAAATAATGAAGCGCTTTATCGTACTGTTTTGTTTTTAAATAGAGGTCCGCCAGCCGTTCATTATGGCGGACATCGGCGCCGTATAGCTTAATCAGCTGCTCATATTGCCTGGCAAGCCCTTTATAGTCCTTATTTTTTTCATAAAGCAATAATACATACTGACGGGCATCATCGTCATATGGATTTTGTTTTAAAATATTTTCAAACACTTCGATAGCCGCGGCGTCTTTTCCTAAGCGCAGACGACATTGCGCTAAAAGCTGTAAAGCATCTAAATTATGCGGAGATATTTTAAGCGCTTTTTTGAGAAGCATTTCCGCACTCTCAAAATGGGCCAGCTTCATATGGTTCTCGGCAATGGCGCTATAAATAGCGGCGGAAAGCGAATCATATTGCAAAGCCTGGTAAAACTCGATCAGCGCTTCCGTATAGCGCGCCTCTTGCTGCATGAATATGCCTTTTAGATAAAAATCCCGCGCTTTAAGCATCGTTTCTTTGGATTGTGTCTTCGGCTTAACCATCCGAACGGAATAAGTACACCCCCAGAAAGACAGTAACAGAAGAATCAAACTCATATATAATTTATTTTTTTTCATAAGAATCCGCTTAATATAAAATTTATCCTCTATAATAACAAGCGTAACCGCCAGACAGATTTAAATGGAACCCAAATCTTCCGATTTCGTTCCATCTGTACAATTCAGGCTGTTTTTAGTCATATTGGAACGCGGAAGAATGCTTTAAAAACAGGCCAAATATTCAATGAGGCCCAAAGGCGGTTCTAAAAGCAGAAGCAATGAAAACAGTATTCCTAAACGCTTGCTTCAAAAAAGCGATTTTTTTAAGTTGCTTGGATAATTGAATAAATAAACATATACCCGATCCGGCGGATAAATTTTATGAAAAGACAAATGAGAAGCAGCAAAACCTCAACGCGTATTCCAACGGTAACACAGACAACGCTAAAAAAAACTGCGCCCCCGGCCGGACGAAATAAGAAAAAGAATATCCGGAGCATTTCCATCGCCCTTGCTTTGTTTATTCTTGTTAGTGTTTTTGGTATTTATCTGTATAAACTGAGCACAGAACTTCCGCCGCTGACCCAGTTGGAGCAGATCAATCCCGATATGGCTTCGCTGGTCTATTCCTCCGACGGAGAAAAAATCCACTCCTTTTTTACCCATAATCGTACTTTTACGCCCTTTGACAAAATTCCTCCTTCCGTAATAAATGCATTGATTGCCACGGAAGACCGGGATTTCTACCACCACTGGGGTATTAATTTAAGCGGTATTGCCCGCGCGATTTTAGTGGATATTTCCAGTATGAAATTTGTGCAGGGCGCCAGCACTATTACTATGCAACTGGCTCGTAATTTGTATTTCGGATATGCTCAGAAAATTGATCGTAAAATCAAAGAGGCCATGACCGCCATCCAGATTGAACGCACCTATTCCAAAGATGAAATCTTGGATATGTATTTAAATATCAATTTTTTCGGAAACCATGCCTACGGCATAAAAGCGGCGGCCATGCGCTACTTTGACAAGGAAGTGGAAGACCTCGAGGTACAGGAAGCGGCGATGCTCATCGGTATCTTAAAGGGGCCCAGCCATTATTCGCCCGTCCGATATCCGGAGCGCGCTCTAAAACGCCGCAATATTGTTTTACTCTCTATGATGGCGGATAACAAACTAAGCAAAACCGAATATGATAGTCTGAAACAGCTTCCCTTAAGCTTATCGCTTACCAATCCTTATAATATGGATACGGCGCCCTATTTTGTGGAATATATTCGTCAGCAGATGAATGCCTTGCAGGATTCCCTCGGTATAAATGTGTACAAAGACGGACTTCGTATTTACACTACTCTGAATACAAAAATGCAGAAATATATGGAAGACGCCGTGGAACGGGAATTACCCGCCATCCAGGCACGGGTGCGCCGCCAAAGAGCCTTTAAAGACTTAAAGGAAACGCTTAGCGATTCCGCTTTTAATAAACTGTCTCTGATGCAAATTGCCTTTGTGGCAATCGATCCGCATAACGGCCATATTTTAGCCATGATCGGCGGCCGGAATTTTGAAGACTCGAAATGGAACCACGTGACGCAAATGGCGCGTCAGCCCGGCTCGGCCTTTAAACCGTTTCTGTACACTGCGGCCATCGATAACGGCTTTACACCGGCAGACGAATACCAGGATATTCCCACTGTGGAATTTGGCCCGGACAGCACCCGCTGGAATCCGAAAAACTACAGCGGCACTTTTAGCGGGCAAATGGTCACTCTGCGTAATGCGCTTAGGCGTTCACTCAATTCGGTGGCGGTACGCCTGATTTCGGATATTACGCCGAAAGTGGTTGTACAATACGCCCGGGCGATGGGCATCACCACCCAGTTGCGCCCGTTTTCGTCACTGGCGCTGGGCAGTTCCGAAGTAAAGCCGCTGGAGCTGGTTTCGGCTTACGGTACTTTTGCCAATAATGGCGTACATATTAAACCGGTATCCATCTTAAAAATCGAAGATAAAAACGGTACGGTTATTTATCAGGCGCATCCCGCTCCCAAAGAAGTGCTATCTCCCGAAACCACTTATATAATGAACAATCTGCTGCAAAATGTGGTGAACCACGGCACGGGGCTTTCGGTGCGCACCAAGTTTAAGTTTTATCATCCTGCCGGTGGAAAGACAGGAACAACCAACGACAATACGAACGCCTGGTTTGTGGGCTTCACACCCGATATCGTGGCCGGCGTTTGGGTAGGACTGGAAGATTTTCAGTACAATCTGGGACCCGGCATGGCCGGTTCCGTGGCGGCGCTGCCTTTTTGGGCCGATTTTATGAAAACCGTTTATGACTCTCTGGAATTTGACAAAGGCGTTTTTCCGGAAACATCGGGTGTTGTAAAATTAAAAATTTGCGAAGAGACAAAAAAACTGGCCACGCCATACTGCCCGCATCCCTACGAAGAAATCTTTAATGTAAAATATAAACCAACCGAATCCTGTGACGTCCATTCGGGTCCGCACAATATAAGACGGGTGCGCAGCAAACGGTTTTAGGAAGTTTTGATTAACAAACTCAGATTCTTGAGTAGAAGAACGTAGCCACTGAAAATGCACCGAAAAATAATTATTTTCGGTGTACTATCGGTGAAAACCGATGACTCTGGCAAACAAAAAAATAAGACAGATTTTATATTTGCCCACCGTAAGAGATTCACGATTTTAGATTTTTGATTGGAGCTAAATGGCTAGCGCAGCCATTTTTCGGGATCGTAAGTGCGCTGTTTGCCATAAATACCAAATTGCAGTTTTGCTCCGGCCAGCGATCCGGAATCTCCCACGGCCGCTATTACCTGTCCGGTTTTTATTCCATCCTCCTTCTGAACATAAATTTCATCCAGATGCGAATAGACGCTGTAATACCCTTTTCCGTGATCCACAATAATGGTATTTCCATAACCCGGAAGGTAGGTAATTACCCTTGCCACGCCTTTAAAAACACAATGCACCGGCGTTCCCAGCTTACTCTTAATTTCAATATCCGTATTCTTGGTATACGTTTTGGATCCTTTATCCTTGTGCTTCCCGTAGCGGGTTACAATTCTTCCTTTTACCGGCCAGAGCAGTTTGCCTTTTGCCTGGGAAAAATCCTCAAACTTAAAATCAATTATCGGCTGCATTTCATTACGTTTGCCGCTGCTTATTAGCTGTTGCTGCCGTTGCCGTTCCAACTCGATGATCATCTGAATTAAATTTTCTTTTTCTTTTTGCTTTACGGAAAGCTGCTTTGAATAACTCGCTTCGTTCCAGCGTATTTTTTTAAGTAGCGAGGCTTTCTTCTTTCTGCGGGAAAGATATAGATTCTCCTGTTTTTTTTTAGCGGCCAGATTCTGCCGTTTTAATTGCAAATCATTATTAAGGCTCTGTTTAAGCGTTTCCATTTCCTGCTTACGTTTTTGCAAGGAACGTATCGATCGTTGGTCATGCTCGGCAATTGTTTTTAAATATCGGTAACGGATAAAGGCCTGGTTTACCGAAGCAGACGATAACAGTAATTCGAGGCTGCGTATTTTTCCGTATTTATAGGCATAAACGGCGCGCCTGGCATAGAGATTTTTAAGCTGCTCATAACGTTTTCGGGTCTCTTTTAGGCGTTCGTTCGTCTGTGTAATTTTTTTTCGCAGGATATTGTTTTCCTGTTCCAGCAATCCTTTCGTCCGGGCAATCAGCGCCGTTTCTTTATCAATCAGGGCCAGTTGTTCCTGAAGAGAGGTTTCATCTTTTTTTACATTGTCGAGCTTGCTTTTGATTTGGTAAATATCTTTTTTTATGGCGTTCAGTTGCGAACGGTTACGGGATAACTGGCTATCGAACCTTGACTGCCCTAAAAGGAACAGGGGGAAAAGAAGAACTAACAGCGTTTTAATCATTTTAAAATACATAACCCATGCTTAAGGAATTACTGCCGCCCAAAGCGGTATGGTACTCAAATGCATAACCTAAATCAAATTGCTTTAAATGAATGGAAAATCCGGCGCTATATGATTTAACAATGGTTTTAAACCCAAAGCGCAGTTGTATTCCGGACAGGGGATAAAATACAATTCCGCTGCGGAAATCAAAATCATAGTCCTGCTCTTTTAGCAAATCAATTAGCACTTCCACATTTTTCACGGGGGAATACGAAACACCCAAGGCCGCGGAAGCGGGAATCGGTTCTTTGGCTTGCCCCAGTTTCGGCTCGTTTACATTTTCAACCGTAAAAGCCGCTCTGGCGTTCTCAAAAAGTTCATACATGGCGGCAAACGTAAATCCAAAGGCGTAGCTATTCCCATAGTTTTTCAGAAAAATATTATAAATATTGGCCGAGAAGCCCAGGTCCAGCGCGCCATATAAACGCAGAGCGCTGCCGATTCGTAGCTCGGATTCCAAGTAGGAAGAAATCCCGTAGCGGTTTATTCCGACAGCAAAGGGCTGTCCCAAAACCGGAACGCGGACTTCGAGACTCATTTGATTTAAATTTTTTATTCCATAGAAATTTTTATAAAATAGGTCAACTTTTACTGCCGTATTCCGGATAAGTTTGGCAGGATTTAAAAAGACGGCAAACGAGCCGTCCGACCCGGCGCGTCCGGCGGAACCGGCGGCCAGAAAAGAAGTACCGATTCCTTTAGGCTCGAAAGCGGCAAAAAGAGAATGGGTCATTAAAAGAATAACGAGTAGTTTTTTATACTGTATCACAGGCATACAAAAAATAATTGAACCGGCGGTCCGTTCAGCCAAACGGTTTAACGGAATAGATAAAAATACACTATTCCAGAATAAAAAACCAGCTTTTATCGTTTGTTGAAACAGTTTTTTAAAAATGAATACTTCGAACCGCGCTTCGAACAAACGCAATCCGGCGGTTCGCGTTACACGTTTTACATTGGAAGAAACATGAACATTTATCTCGACAACAGCGCTTCCACTCCGTTGGACAAGCATGTACAAAAAACGCTCGCCTCATCGGGTAGTCAACTTCCCGGCAATCCCTCCAGTATGCATTACGCCGGAAGGAAATCAAAAGTCCTCATCGAAGATACGCGCCATCTTATGGCAGAAAAACTTTCCTGCGCGGCTAAAGAGATTAGCTTCACTAGTGGCGGAACCGAAAGCAATAACTGGGCGCTTATCGGAGCGGCTATGGCAAACAGAGATAAAGGGAACCATCTCATCGTTTCGGCCGCAGAGCACCCCTCCGTTTTGCAGAGCGCCCGTTTCCTCGAAAAAAACGGCTTTGAAATCGATTATATTCAGCCGGATCACGGTGGAAATATTTCAATCGATTACATAAAGCCGCTTATTAAAAAAGAGACCATTCTAATTTCACTGATGTATGTAAATAACGAAACAGGCGCTATCTTCCCGGCTCATGAAATTGCCGCCTGGTGCCAAAAGCAGGCTGTTCTTTTTCATTGCGACGCGGTACAAGCGTTTGGCAAACTCCCTTTTTCACTCGTAGAACTTCCGGTCGATCTGCTAACCGTTTCGGCGCATAAAGTATACGGCCCCGCCGGCACAGGCGCTCTGTTTATCCGCAACGGTACACCAATCGTCCCCCTTATCCGGGGCGGCGGACAGGAATCCGGACGACGTGCAGGAACCGAGAACGGGTTGGGGATTGCCGGATTGGGCGCCGCTCTGGAAATTTTGGATGAAAGCTTTGCCTTTTATGAAACGGCACAACAACTGCGGGACACATTTGAAAACCGGATTCAGTCGGCATTTTCAAATGCGCAAATCATTGGAAAAGAAACTCCGCGGCTGCCCTATATCAGCCTGATTGCGTTTCCCGGAATCAGTAATGAATCTTTACTGATGGCCTTAGATATGGCGGGAATCGCCGCCTCTGCCGGTTCGGCCTGTAGTTCAGGCAGTCTCCGCCGCTCGCATGTTTTGGAAGCTATGGATTTAGCAGATGAAATAATGGACGGCGCAGTGCGCTTTAGCTATGGAAAATTTACGACGATAGATGAGATAAACCGGGCTGCGGATATTGTTATCGACCTTGTGAACCGGCTAAACGGTTCTGCAAAGGCATAATCGGCAGGTATTCTGTAAGAAACTTTATGACGGTCGATTATTTCTTTTTCTTCCTTTATAAGCTCCTTACAGGATGACTGTTTTACTTTTTAAATCCGGAACGTATCGCCGCCTTTAATATAATCATATCCCGACCAGCGGCCGATAATATTCAGCTCATCCGTATTAATGTAACCATCCTGCCAAATACCGTCGGCAAAATAAAAATGTACCACTTCCCCGATAACCAAAAACCCGTTTTCACCAACCGGGACAATCTGCATCGCTTTACATTCCATACAGATTTTTGCCTCTTTGATGCGCGGAACGCCAATCATCCGGCCGGGCGCTTCCGTTAATCCCGTTTCAGAAAACTCATTCACATCGGACGGAAATCCACCGGCGCTTTTATGCATGGCTTCCATGATATTTTCACTGACCACATGGACGGCAAATTCTCCGGTCTCTTCTATATTAATCAGGGTGTCTTTTTTAGAACCGTCCGAATTTCGGTTAGGCGCAAAACAAATGGTGGGCGGGTCGGACGTGATGCCGGTAAAAAATGAAAAGGGCGCTAAATTGGGCACTCCGTTTTTGGAAATAGTAGAGACGAAGGCAATGGGCCGGGGCAGGATACTGCCGCTTAAAAGTTTATAGCGGTCTTTTACCGCTATTTCGTTGGGATTAATTTCCATCTTATTTCCTTTTAAAACTTTTTATCGTGAAGAACATAAAGGGGATGAAGTATATTCCCTTTGTCAATCTGTTTTAAAACTATTTGCAGATCACATGAAACATAAATTTCATTTTTGAAAATTTTCCGATTCTATAGCGATTCGTATGGCTAAAACAAATACAAAAAACAGAGCCCTGATTACCGCCGTAAAAAAACAAATGAACCACCCCGCCGCAAGTTAAAAATACCGATTTATCGGTGCCGCGGGGTATCCCGAATGACTTTCATCTTTATCGCGATCTTCATGTGCTTCATGATAAAACATACAGCCGCTTTTATTCATAAAAATTGCGAATCCAGCGGAACTGTTTTAAATCCTCCATCAGCCCGCCGGATAAAGCGCCCTTATTAACCGCCTGTACATTGGCTAATAAATTTTTCTCCTTGCGCATTCCCGGAATCACCGTCGTCACCGCTTCAAAACCGATTAAAAAACGCAATGCCGCCTCTGCGAGAGAATCCGTTTCGCCTTTCGAAATCTCCGAAATTTTTTGCACTCGTTCCCAGACCTGTTCTTTACGGTCATCGCGGAAATAGTGGTTACGGAAATCCTTCGGCGGAAATTCGGTATCCGGTTTTACATTTCCTGTCAGCGCGCCTTCGTCAAAGGGAACCCGGGCGATGACGCTGATATTTTTTTCCTGGCAGAACGGAAGCAGCTTATCGGCCGGCGCCTGATCGAACAGATTAAAGATTACCTGAAAGGAATCAATCAATCCGGTCTCTCCTGCCCGGATTCCGTTCTCCGGCTGATGATCGTTTATGGAAATTCCGAAAAAGCGCACCTTGCCATCTTTCTTTAAACGGTAAATCGCTTCCTTCCATTCATCCTGATCGGCCCAGTTATCATTCCACACATGGAATTGCTGCAGATCGATATGATCGCGCTTTAAATTACGCAGACTCTTTTCGGTGGTCGAAATAATATGCTCCAGCGGAAAGGACTCTTTTAAGGAGGAAGAATCCTTTGCCGGCCATTCAAACCGTTTGGAGGGAATTTTGGAGGTAATGAACAAATCTTTTCCCGATTCCCGTTCGGCCTGCCCTATCAATTGTTCGCTGTGTCCCATTCCGTAAACGAGCGCCGAATCAAAAAAATTGATCCCGGAATCGATTGCCTTGCGAAGCGCTTTTTTCGATTCTTTATCATCGGCGCCAATCCATAATGTTTTTCCGATTCCCCAGCCGCCGAACCCCAACCGCGAAACCTGCACATCCGAATTTGCAAAATCCTTATATTCCATATTTTCCCCTGATTTTATAGTAAAATTAAATCCCTTATTTTATCGCTATCGCATTTTTATTTATACATGTGTGAGCCCAGTCTAAAAAGGCATAGCCACTGATTTCCACAGAAAGACACGGATTGTTTTTATTGAAATTACATTGAATAGATTCGCGTAAATTCGTGGTTTTTATAGTGAACTTATTGATTTAATAAAACAGTTGTCCGCCTTTTTACAGATGGCAAATTTATTTTTCAAATAGTTCTTTATCCGCATAAAACGATATAAAACCATTTTTTTATGAATACGACTATATGTGTTCGCTTTGCCGACGACGCAGATTTTCGATAGAAAGCAGAATCGCTTCATTGGTGGCCGGAAGATTTAGCTCCGGCTCCAGTTGGTGAGCGGCTACCGCGGAAAGCGCGTCTTTTATGGCCAACCAGACTGAGATTCCCAACATAAAAGGCGGCTCGCCCACCGCTTTGCTCTGACGGATGGTTCCCGGATTGGGTACGTCTTTTAAAAGCGCTACCCTAAAATCCCTCGGAATATCCCGGATGGTAGGAATTTTATAGGTATCGGGAGAATGGTTCAGCAGATTGCCCTGCTCATCCCATTTGCACTCTTCCGTTGTGCACCAGCCCAAACCCTGTACAAAAGCGCCCTCAATTTGCCCCCGATCGATATCGGGATTTATGGAATCGCCCACGTCATGCAGAATATCGCTGCGCAGCAATTTATGATTCCCGGTCAATAGATCCACTTCCACTTTTGAAACGGCCATGCCGTACGCATAATAATAAAAGGGATGTCCCGCTCCTTTTTCCCGATCAAAATAAATATCCGGCGTACGGTAAAATCCCGTTGCGCTTAATGGCAACTGCCGGAAATAACAGATTTGAACCGCTTCTTTAAAGGAAACGGTACGCGCCGCATCGGTGGCGTCAAAAACGGCGCCGTTTTTAAACATCACGTGACTGTCCAGGGTACTTTCGACCCCGTATTTTTCATTAAAATATTGTGCCAGCTGAAAGGCGATTCGGAATTTAAGACGCTCCACGGCATTTTTTACGGCCATGCCGTTTAAATCTGTGCCGGAAGAAGCGGCGGTAGCAGAGGTATTGGGTACTTTAGACGTATTGGTAGCGCTGACAATCACGCTTTCCAACGGTATCCCAAATTCCAGCGCGGCGATTTGGCGTATTTTCGTATGCAGCCCCTGCCCCATTTCGGTACCGCCGTGATTCACCAAAACAGTGCCGTCCTGGTACACATTGACCAGCGCGCCGGCCTGATTTAAAAAGGAGGTGGTAAAGGAAATCCCGAACTTCACAGGCATTAAAGCCAGCCCCTGTTTTGCAAATTCATTCTGTGCATTAAAGCCGTTAACTTCGCGACGCTGCTCAAAATAGCCGGAGGAGTCCGTCAGACGGTTATAAATTAATTCCAGATTATTATTGGTAATCACCTGACCGTAAGGCGCCGTGTTATTCTTATCTAATTGATAAAAATTCTTTTGGCGGATTTCGGCGGCGTCTTTTTTAAGAAAACGGGCAATGCGATCTATAATTTCTTCCATCGCGGCAATACCCTGCGGCCCGCCGAATCCCCGAAAGGCCGTATTAGACGGTAGATTTGTCTTCCAGACACGGCCGGTTATGGAAACATGGGGAATGTAGTAGGCATTTTCCGCATGAAACATGGCCCGTTCCAAAATAGCAAAAGAGAGATCGGTGGCGGCGCCGCCATCGGCATTTTGCTCCACCTTTAAGGCGAGGAGCATTCCCTGGTCGTCAAAACCCGCCTCGTAGTCGATGATAAAGGGGTGGCGCTTACCGGTCATAATCTGATCGTCATCGCGGAATAAACGGATTTTTACCGGCCGTTTCGTTTTCTGCGCCAACAGCGCTGCCCAGGACGCCACATGATGAGCCTGCGTCTCCTTGCCGCCGAAAGCGCCCCCCATGCGCCGGGTTTCCACGGTGACCGCATTTCGGGCAATGTTCAGCGCTTCGGCAACGACGGCCTGCACTTCGGACGGGTTTTGCGTGGAACTGTGGATGAACAGTTCGTCGTCTTCTCCGGGCAGACACAAGGCGGTTTGCGTTTCGAGATACCAGTGCTCCTGCGCGCCGCTTTTAAAACGGCCTTTAACTATGTGCGGCGCTTCGGCCAACGCTTTGTCCGCGTCACCCCGTTTGATCGTTCGTTTCGGCCCCATCAGGCTGTTTTGGGCCATGGCCTGCTCTAACGAAATTAGGGCGGGAAGGGTTTTATATTCAACGTAGATTAAATCGGCGGCAGCACGGGCGGTTTCTTCATCTTCGGCGGCAATCAGAAAAACGGCCTGCCCCACAAAGCTTACTTCGTTTTCCGCGAGACAAGGTTCGTCGTGTACAATGGGGCCCAGATTGTTTTCACCGGGAATATCCGCCGCGCTCAAAACGGCAAGCACACCCGGCAGCGCTTGCGCCTTTGAAAGGTCAAAGGAGACTATTTTAGCATGCGCATGCGGACTGTAAACTACAAACCCGGTTAGCATCTGATCCTGAACGGGAATATCGTCCACATAAACGGAGGCGCCGCTTACGTGTTTATAGGCGCTCTGGTGCATATTGGAAGGTATCATATTTTTCTCATTAATTTATTTTAAAAATGATAGTATCATATGACACTATCATCAAATCAAAATTCATTTATTCTGCGTATCGAGATAAAACTTTAACAGCAAATTACCGGCGACCACGCTGCGGTACTCCGCGCCGGAGCGGGCATCCGAAATGGGAGTAAACGATTCCCGAATCAGCGGCAGCGTCTGCTCCACAGTTTCCCGTTTCCATTTTTTCCCGTTTAAAAAGGATTCTGCTTTTATGGCTCTGGAAGTTACCGCCGCCATCCCGCCGTAGGCCGCGATACAGTTTTGCACTATTTCATCACCATCCAACTCCACCCGGAACCCGGCGCTGACGGTAGCGATATCCAAATCATAGCGTTTGGAAATTTTATACGCGCCTATTAAAACAGATGGTTTTATAAGCGGCAGCTCCACCGAACGGATAATTTCATCCGGGCGCAGGGCCGTCTGCCGGTAACCGGTAATAAAATCATTCATCCTTATTTTGCGTAAACCGTTAACAGACTGCACCGTAATGCGCGCGTCACAGGCCAGGAATACGGGAGCAAGGTCGCCAATGGGCGAAGCGCTGCCCAGATTTCCGCCCACCGTTGCCAGATGGCGGATCTGCTTGGAGCCGAATGTTTTACACATTTTGGAAACAGCGGGGAAACGTTCTTTGGTCAATTCCAGCAGTTCATTAATGGTAACGCCGCTGCCAAAACGTAGTTTGCCCCCCGAAGCTTGCACCTCTTTTAATTCCCGCACATTGGAGCTGTCGATAATCGCCGGGAGTAATTCGTGATTCTTGGTAACCCGCAGCGCCGCGTCGGTAGAACCGTTAACAAGCAGAGCCTGCGGATACTTGGAGCGAAGCCGTAGCAGTTCGTTCAAATAGGTCGGCAGATAATAGACCTGCGTCTCTGTTTTTAAGGTTAGCGAATCTTTGGAAATAGCGTTTAAAACAGCCCGTGTTTCTTCCTGCTCCGCCGAAAAATGATCGCTGTGCACATCCGTTAGCGTCAGTTGTGCGCTTTCTAAAATGGGTTGATAGCCGGTACAGCGGCAGAGATTTCCGCTTAGCGTATCTTCAATTTCATCCCGTTCAGCAGAAGCCCCGCTTTTATAATGGCCAAACAGAGACATCACAATACCCGGTGTACAGAATCCGCACTGAGAACCGTTTTGTTCGGCCAGCGTTTTTTGAAGCGGATGCAGATTTCCGTTGCCGTCCTGAAGATTCTCCACCGTTATCAATTGCTTTCCGTGCAGCTTTGGCAGGAACAGCAGACAAGAATTAACCGCTTTGTATGAAAGACCGCCCTCTTTATCCGGTTCGGCCAAAACCACGGTACAGGCTCCGCAATCGCCTTCGGCGCAGCCTTCTTTTACGCCTTTGTGCCCGGGCAAATCGCGTAAATACTGCAGAACCGTTGTAGTGGGTTTAAGATGAGACTGGCGCGAAAAATCAATGATCTGAACTTTTCCGTCCAATAAAAAAGAGATGGTATCTGCCATTTATCTGCCTTTACATTATTGACAAAATCATTTAAACGAATCGTCCGGTACCGAAAGTAAATAAATTCCTCAATTGTATCAGGTTAAATTAAAAACCTGCGTCCTGTTAATGAGATTATTTTCCAGTTCTCTCCCGAACCAATATTTGCATAGTGACAAAAGTTTGGCGCCTTTTTCTCAACGGTTGTGCTACAATAAATTTTCAAGCAAATACTTCTATCCCTAATGACAATAATTTAATCCCCCTTCCCTGTTGTCAGTGAATAGGTTAGGGGACAGGTAAATACCAGAACTTTTAATAACCCATCCTGTCCCGATTTATCGGGAGCGGGTTAATATTTAGAATTTTCAGAAAACCTGAACATTCACTCTTTCACCGGATACTATTAAAATCACAATTAAAATAAACAATTTTTTATCCATCGTAAAATAAAAAGAGAAACTTCGAAACATTCTCTGCACTCTGCCGTAAAATTGGTCGGTATGGTGGTTTCAATTCGATTATTTATGTAGATTCCCGTGTTCAAAGCAATTAACTGTATAGGAGTTTTCTATGTTTAAGCATCTTTTATTAATCTTTTTTTTATTTTTATTTATTAGCAGCGCAATGGCCGAATCGCATTTAATGCGCTATGCCGACGCTTCTAAGGACAATATCGTTTTTACTTACGAAAGCGATTTATGGCTGGTTTCCATTAACGGCGGAACGGCACACCGCGTCACCCGCTCTGACGGCGGCGAAGTATTTGCCAAGTTCAGTCCCGATGGCAGCAAGCTTGCATTTACCGCCAGTTATGACGGGGGTACCGACGTCTATGTGATGGATGTGAACGGCAGTACGCCGAAACGGCTCACCTACCACCCGGCACAGGATATGGTTTTGGACTGGTACCCGGACGGGAAATCGATTTTATTCCGTTCCACCCGGGAATATCCTTACCGGGCGCAGATGTTGTACAAGGTTTCCATCGACGGCGGACTGCCCGAAAAATTGCCGGTAGACCGCGCCGGACTGGCCACCCTTTCGCCGGATGCAAAACGTATTGCCTACAACCGCAACAGCCGCGAATTTCGTCATTGGAAACGCCATCAGGGCGGCACGGCCCAGGATATCTGGATGGGCAGCCTGGCCGATAAGAATTATCAGAAAATCACCTCCTTTGTGGGTACCGATAACTTTCCCATGTGGTCCGGCAATGCCATCTATTTTAATTCCGATCGCGAAGACGGCACAATGAATATTTACAAATATGACCTGACTACAAAGAAACCGGTTCGCATGACGCCTTACAAAGATTTTGACGTTAAATGGCCTTCACTCGGCGTAAACCAGATTATTTATCAATACGACGGTTCCCTGCATCTGCTGGATTTAACGACTGGCGCCATTCAGAAAATCAATATCGAAATCCCCACCGATGCCGTTTTAACCCGGGACGCTTTTATTAAAAACAGTTCCTTTGCGGGCGGGTTCGGGCTCTCTCCCAAAGGCAGCCGGGTAGTGATGGACATCCGCGGCGAGATCGTAAATTTTCCGGCGGAAGAGGGCGTTGCCTACCAGGTCACCCGCTCTTCGGCCTCGCGTGAAAAAAATCCGGTCTGGTCGCCGGACGGAAAACAGATTGCCTTCTTTTCCGATAAAACCGGCGAAGAAGAACTCTATGTCGCCAATCCGGATGGCTCCGGCGCCTGGCGGCAGATTACCCATAACGGCTCGCAGTTTCGCACCAATCCCGTTTGGTCGCCCGACAGCAAGTATATTATTTTTCACGACAAAAGCATGGAACTCACCTTAGTCGATGTAAAAACCGGAAAAACCAGAGTGATTGCCAAAGGCGATTACGACGACGCCTGGGAACGCTGGGGTATTCAGGATTATGTCTGGTCGCCCGACAGTAAATGGATTGCCTATACAAAGATGGAACAATCCATGTACGAATCCATTTTTCTCTATTCCCTATCCTCTAAAAAGACGTTTAGGGTAACGAGTGAAATGACCGAAGACTGGAGCCCGTCATTCAGTCCCGACGGCCGCTACCTCTACTTTTTATCCAACCGCACCTTTCATCCGGTGATGGGTTTTGTGGATCAAAATCATATCTTTTTGGAAATGGCCAAACCATACATTCTTCTTTTAAAAGCAGGCGACGCCAGCCCCTTTTTACCGAAAAATGACAGCGACGATGAATCAGATAAAAAGGCAGAAGATCGCAGCAAAAAAGTAGAGATAACCACTTCTAACTTTGCACAGCGTACCATTGCCGCACCGGTTGCTTCCGGTAATTTATTTCGTCTCGAAGCGGTTGAGGGCGGATTTGTGTATCTCAAAAAAACCAAAAATGAATTTTTAAAATACCAGGCCGTAACCGACGCCACCGGCGGAACCAATTTAGACCTTTACAAATTCGATTTGAAAAAAGCCAAAGACACCAAACTGATGAGCGGCCTGACCCAGTACCATCTGTCCGCGGATGGTAAAAAACTCATCTACAAAGCCGGCTCCAAATACGGCGTTACCGATTTGGGCAAGGCCAAGGTGGGCGATGGCAGCATCGCTTTAAACAGCGTTCATATCAAAATCAACAAACATCAGGAATTTTTGCAGATTTTCGACGAAGCCTGGCGGGTTCAGCGCGACTGGTTTTATGATAAAAATATGCACGGGCTGAACTGGAAAAAAGTGCGCGATATGTACCGTCCGCTCGTCAAATACTGCGGTACGCGCGGCGACGTTAATTATTTGATTGGGGAAATGATTGCCGAACTGAATATCGGGCACACCTATATTTACGGCGGGGATCGTAAAAACGGGCCTTTTGTTTCAACCGGTCTGCTCGGCGCCGATTTTAGCGTAAAAGCCAACTCGTATCCGAGAATCGAGCGCATCGTAAAAGGAAACACCTGGGATAACAGCGCGCGTTCTCCGTTTTACCAGCCGGGATGCCCAATCAAAACCGGCGATTATATTCTGGCCATTGACGGACAGAAAATCACTCCCGGCGATAATATTTATAAATACCTGCAAAACCGGGCAGGAAAAGTGGTCGAAATTACCTATAATTCCAAGCCGAATATAAACGGCGCGAAGACCTATCTCGTTAAAACTCTGCGTTCCGAACGCGGTCTGCGCTACCGCGAATGGGTTTCGCATAATTACAATTATGTGGCCGCGAAAACAAAGCAGGAAATCGGTTATGTGCATCTTCCGGGAATGATGGAAGACGGACTGATTGAATTTGCCAAGGCCTGGTATCCGCAATATTACAAGGACGGCATTATCATCGACGCCCGCTACAATGGCGGCGGCTTTACCAGCAAGCAGATTCACGATCGTCTGGAACGCACCATTAACACCTATATGCAGCCGCGCGAAGGTAAACCGACGCCGGTTCCGGAACGCACCTTTGGCGGTCAACTGGTTCTGATCATAAACCGTGACACCGGATCCGACGGTGAAATCTTTTCCGACGCCTGGAAAGAGCGGAAACTTGGCCCGGTTATTGGGCAGCGTACCTGGGGCGGCGCCGTGGGTATTGAAGCGCACCAGACTTTAATCGACGGCGCAACCACAACGCCACCGCAGTTTGGTGAATACAATATGCATAAGCAATGGATTATTGAAGGGCACGGGGTGGAACCGGATATTGTGGTCATCAATATGCCCAAAGATGTGCTGGCCGGAAAAGACGCGCAATTGGATAAGGCCATCGAGGTTATTTTGAAACAGGTTCAAACGCATCCTAAAACCGTGTTCGAGCGCCCGGCGTATCCGGATAAAAGCAAGCCGACATTAAAATAAACGATAAAACAGCACTTTTTACAATGGGCTGCCTCTTACCGGGCAGCCTTTTTTTATGGCTTTATTTAATTATGCGCTCATTTTATCTATATTGTACCCGTAGCAAGAATCGTTTTGCAAAGGTGTTGGATAAATCCGGCATAGATTTTGTTGCCATTCCGGTAAACAACAGAATAATGAATTGGTAGAACAAATGAAGCAATCCTCGTTTTCAAAAGCACTAAGCCCCTGGACAATTATTTTACTGATACTGTTGGCGCTTATCATTTTTATCCCTGCGGTGGGTGAATATTTTTCCAGCCGTCAGACCCTGATGCAATTATGGAATCAGCAGGGGCAACTACTATCGGAAACCATTTTGCGCAGCGCCGATAAAATTTCGGCCTTTGATCGGCAAACAAAACTAAACAAAAAAGAACGGATGCTGGATTTAGGCCATTATATCCGTGAAATTGATAGTCTTAACTATCCCGATCCTCGTCCCGTACATCATTTTGCCCGCCGGGAGGCACAGGTTTTGGCGCTTATCATGGATGCAAAGGGACGAGTAAAGAATCCCCGGAACAGTATGTTTATTAAGAAGGTCGCTAAAAAGCTACGGACTTACATTCATTCCGTAGCAGGTAAGAAACGTGTATCCCTTCTGCCGGGTGATGTGCTTAAAAAGGACGCCGGCAACGGGGTAATCGTTCAACGCTCCCAAAATCACGGATATATTTTTCTACTTCAGAGCCTTCAGCAAAACCGGAGAATACAAGCCAATAAGCGCCATTTGGTCGGCTGGATGGAACGGCTAAGCGCACATCCTGCCATACAGTATATTCTGCTTCTACAGGACAGCACCACGCTTGCTTCCAGCGGAATGCTGCCCAAAAACATCATAGCGGAGTCATCCCCCATTGCTCAGGGAACTATCCGGCAGACATCCGGGGGACGTATTTTTGAGTACAGCCGTTCGGCGCCGGAAGGTTTGCGGGTAATTATCGGCATTCCCGCGCGCGCTATGGAAAAACTGCAGGCCAGCCTAATCCGCCGCCTGCTGATAAATTCAATCATTCTGCTGTTGCTGGGTTCGCTGCTGGTTATTTATCTGATCAAAAAACAGAATTACAGTTTTTTACAGAAACAGTACGCTCATATTCAAACCTACAATAAATCGGTTCTGGAAAACATCGACGAAGGCATTATCGTTCTGAACCAGGATCGTACGATTTCCGTTTTTAATTTAGCGGCGGCAAAACGGCTGCAAATATCCGTCGAAGAAACAATTGGGAAAAAAATAACCGATCTGAATACCACGCTAAAGGCAAACCTGCTGTCTTCTTTCTCTTCGTTTGAGACATTAAACGAAGTTCCCTGGCAAATTCATAACGGCGGTTCCAAATATGAACTTTTAATTTCGGCTAACGCCGTAAATATAAAAGAGAACGAGGGCGATCAACAGATTTATATCATTCTTTTGCGGGATAACACATTACAGCGCGAACTGCAGGATTTCAGAAACCGCAAGAGTAAATTGCAAGCCATGGGCGGACTGGCCTCCAGAGTAGCACACGAAATTCGTAACCCTCTTAACGGGATTGCCATGCTGGCGCAACGGGTTCAAAGAGAATTTAAACCGCAAAACGAAACCGAAGATTTCCTGCGCATGACCCAATCCATCCGCAACGAGAGTAACCGTATTAACGAAATAATTGAGGCCTTTCTCTTTTACGCGCGTTCACCGGAATTAAAATTAAAAGAGATGCCGCTGGCCGCCTGGGTTGAAGAGGCCGCGCCGCTATTGGAAGCCCTTGGCCCGGTAACCATCGCAAAAGCGGACAATGCTGCCGCAAATGT
Source organism: Calditrichota bacterium (assembly GCA_024278755.1). Taxonomy (GTDB): domain Bacteria; phylum Calditrichota; class Calditrichia; order Calditrichales; family Calditrichaceae; genus JANTFQ01. The sequence goes on from JAJRSO010000069.1 coordinate 57,422, forward strand.
TAAAATTGACCCCGCTCAAATGAAGCAGGCCTTAATAAATCTGGTTAAAAATGCAGTGGAATCTTCGCCAAAAGAAGAAACGGTACGGGTATATTTCGAAAAAAAGGAGGAGCAGGTTTGTATCCGGGTGGAGGATCAGGGCAGCGGTATCAATGAAGATAACCGGGAACAGGTGTTCGATTTGTATTTCAGCACAAAAGAGCGGGGTTCCGGTTTGGGGCTGAGCATTGTGGAAAAAATCATTTCCGCCCATGGAGGGACGGTGCGTTTTGAAAGTCCCTATGTTAACGACGGTAAAACTATCTCCGGTACGCGCTTTGAAATAAACCTCCCGGCCGGATTCGGTTCTGGAGAAAACCAATGAAAGAAAAATACGCCATCCTCATCGTGGACGATGAAAAACTGCAACGGGAATCTCTGGCCGGATTTTTAAAGAAATCGGGTTACCAAACCTATACGGCGGCCGGCGTTGACCAGGCGATTTCCATTGTTTCTGAAAAACAGATTGAAATTATTTTTAGTGATTTTATGATGGGAGAAAAATCGGGTTTTGACCTGCTAAATGAGATACGGCAACTGAACCCGGAAATCAGCGTGATAATTATGACCGCCTTCGGTACCATTCAGGATGCGGTGGCCGCTATGAAAGCCGGCGCTTTCGATTACCTGACCAAACCCATCGATTTGGATGAGGTGGAAATCCTCATTCAGCGCGCGCTGGAACTGCGTCATTTGACCCGCGAAAACAAAGAACTTCGCGAGCGACTGCGCGATAAACACAAACTCAGCGGCATCATTACCAGTAGTTCCGTGATGGCCGAAACGCTTAGTCTGGCTGCCCGCGCCGCCAACAGCCGGGCGTCTGTTTTAATTCAGGGTGAGAGCGGTACCGGGAAGGAGCTTATTGCCCGCGCTATTCATCAAACCAGTCCGCGAGCCGACAAGCCGATGGTCACCATCAATTGCGCAGCCATCCCCGAAAACCTTTTGGAAAGCGAATTATTCGGCCACGAAAAAGGATCGTTTACGGGAGCCGTTCAGCAAAAATCCGGCCGGGTGGAAGAGGCGGACGGCGGTACGCTTTTTTTGGACGAAGCCGGCGACATTCCTCTGTCTGTTCAGGTAAAACTGCTGCGTTTCCTGCAGTTCGGCGAATTCCAGCGCGTGGGCGGCAATACGGTACACAAAGTGGATGTACGCCTAATCAGCGCCACAAATCGTGATTTACCGACGATGATTAAGGAGAATACATTCCGCGAAGATTTTTACTACCGCCTCAATGTAATCAACATTACCGTACCGCCGCTGCGTCAGCGTAAAGAGGATATTCCGCTGCTGATTGATTTTTTTATCCAGAAATATGCCCGGGAAAATCAAAAAGCTGTGAACCGGCTTACCAGCGGCGCGTTGGATGTTTTAATGAAATACGATTTCCCCGGCAATGTGCGTGAGCTGGAAAACATTATCGAACGTTCGGTGGTTTTATCCCGGGAAGAGTTGATTGCCAGGACTGATTTACCGCTTACTATTTCTTCTGCTATTAACGGAAGAGGCGCCGGTCAGATTCCCATTGATTATTACAGCGGTTCATTAAACGACCGGGTAGCCGCGTTTGAACGGGATTTAATCGAACGGGCTTTAAAAGAACACAACTTTAATCAAAGCCGGGCGGCGGAAGCGCTGGGACTGAGTGAACGCAATTTGCGTTATAAATTACAAAAATACGGGATGAAGTGAGCAAGTAGCAAGTAGCAAGTAGCATAAGATGTATCCTGTCTTTTAATTTGTCAAATCGCTGCAATATTTTAAATAAATGGCTGCATTCGTTCATCCGAATGAAAGAAGAGAGAACAAAAAAATGTCTAATTAACTCGGCAGAATCGTCGATTTTTTACTTTATTTTAATTTTCCTCCCCGAATACAGGACTTTCTATTATTGGCACAGCCTTTGTAGTAGAAGACGCAAACACATGAACTTAACCAAACACAGGGAGAATTAAAATGAAACGAGTTCTTTTATCCGGTTTAACCCTTATCGTATTATTAACCGCCGGCAGCCTGTTTGCCCAGCCTCCGGGCATGAAAGGCAATATGTCGCCGGCTCCTAATTTTCGTCAGGGCGCCGTTCTTGGTTTAAGCGCCGAACAGCAGACTAAAATTGACAAGCTACGTCTGGAACATCAAAAAATGACCGCTCCGCTACGCGCCGATGTACAAAGTCTGCAAACCGCTTACCGTTTGATGATTATTGACCCGAAGATATCGGAATCCAAGTTAAAAGCGCAGCTTTCTAAAATCAGCGCCAAAAGGCAGGCGCTTGCACTCCTGCGGGCCAAACATCAGCGCCAGGTACGCAGTTTGTTAACAGACGAGCAAAAAGTAAAATTTGATCAGCGTATTATTTCCGGCCACGGTAAAAAAGGCCGAATGGGGCACAAAGGCCACAAGATGTATAAAGGTGGTTGCAAAGCCGGAGCCCGCATGCGCTGAGTTAATTCTGACCTCAAATACACCTCATAAATCCCCCCTCGGGACTGTTCGATAATGAGCAGTCCCCTTTCTTTTTACCAGGCCCGAAGACAGGTATTTACCCCGGAATACAGACAAAAGAATATTTTCAAGATTCAAAAAAAGGTTCGATAACAGTAAATAATGTATCATATTATTTATCAATTGACATTTGAATAAAAACTGGTGTAAACTGTTTTTTTAATTTTTAAATGAGCTCCTGCATGCTGTCATCAAAAACAATCCTGCTGCTACTCCTGCTTTCTTTTCTGGTTTCATGCAATTATCATTCGCTGTTACCAAAGATAATCCCGCAAGCTGAAAAACCGGTTCCTAAAAAGCACATCGCAATTCCGGAAGAACCGGGAATGAAATTTATTCCCGGCGGAACATTTAATATGGGCAGTGCCGCAAAAAAAACGGAAGGTCCGGTACATCGGGTTCGTGTGGATAGTTTTTACCTCGATGAAAATGAAGTCACCGTTTATGAGTATCTGCGTTTTTGTAAAGCTACCCGGCGGCATATGCCCAAGCAACCCGTCTGGAGTGATGATGAACATCCTGTGGTTAATATCACATGGAAAGACGCCCGGGATTTTGCCGCCTGGAGCGGGAAACGATTGCCCACCGAAGCGGAATGGGAATATGCGGCAAGGAGCACAAAACCAGGAACCCGTTACGCTTCTGACCCGAAAAATAGCTATTTTGGTAGTTTCGGCAATATTGCAGACGAATCTCTGTTACGAATAAAAGTACGTTTCCCCGTTAAAACACGCTATGATGACGGCTTTGTTCACAGTGCACCGGTAGGAAGTTTTCCGGCAAATATCTTCGGCGTGTTTGATTTGGAAGGAAACGTGCTGGAATGGTGTTCGGACTGGTATGGCCCGGATTATTATAAAAATTCCGCGAAAAACAATCCTCAAGGAGCGGCAAAGGGAAATTACAAAATAATCCGTGGCGCCTCGTGGAACCGCAGCGGCGATTACTTACGCTCTACATACCGTTCCTGGTATCCGCCGGCCTGCGCCTTTGATTTTTTAGGATTCCGCTGCGCAAAGGACTACCATCCCTTCGGCTCGGATAAGTAACAGCCGGACTCTGGTGCATGCAACGTTATCCCGACTGAATATTTGCTTATCAGATTTGATATTTGTCACATACAATTAGAACGCCAAATCCTTATACTTCTTTTGTCTTCAATATAAGTTTTATTAAAATCTATTTTCATTTTGTTACTTTAAACATATTTCTCGGAGATTTCCGTTTGGATCGGCGTCTTTTTACGAGGGTCGAAGTGCCCGGAGCAAAAATTCAGTATAAAAAGTCCGGCGTAAAGAAAATGCTGTCCGGTTTATCAAAACCGAAAGAAATAAAAAATATTTCTAAGAGCGGCCTTTCCTTTCATTTAGATAAACAGTTTGCGCCGGGCGAACAGATTGCCATGAAACTCCAATTTCCCGACGGGAACAATTTTACTCTTAAGGGGCACGTACGTTGGAATAACGCGGTAAATTCATCCGAAACTTTTGCCATTGGAATTCAGTTTTTCCCGTACGGCACTGCGGCAAACTATAATCCTCCTTCTGCTCTGGAATACCTGCGTAATATGGAAGGACAGGAAGTAACAAAAATCTCTGCAGAATAATCCCGCCGATTTAGTCTTTCTCCCCTTTTTTTTTAATCTTTATATTGCGTATATTCCAATACTTATCAAAATAGAAATATTTCCTATTTGGAGTTCGCATGAAACTGAAGCTACACTGGCAAATTCTTATCGCTCTTGCAGCGGGAGTGTTATTAGCCATTATTTCCAAAGCCATCGGATTTGAACATTTTGTAATTGACGACCTCAGCATTCTCGGCGTTATTTTTCTGCGCGCATTACGGATGGTGATCGTTCCGCTGATTGTTTCATCCATTATCTCCGGCGTAACCAGTATCGGCAATGCCGAGAATTTCGGCCGCATGAGCGCCAAGACCTTTACCTATTATATCACCACCAGCCTGCTGGCTATTTTAACCGGACTTGTTTTGGTGAACCTTATTCAGCCGGGTGTGGGCGCCAACCTGAGTTTGCAAAGCGTGCCGGAAAATCTACAGGCCAATGTGCAGAAACTGGGCGATACCCTGTTGGGAATTATTCCGCTGAACCCCCTTGCTGTTATGGTGGAAGGAAAAATATTACCGACGATTTTCTTTTCGCTGCTCTTTGGTTTTTTTATAACTAAAGCGCCCGATCCGTATCGGCAGCAGCTAACCGATTTTTTCCAGGGCGTGTTTGAAGTGATGATGAAACTAACCCATTTTATTATTCTGTTTACACCCATTGGTGTTTTTGCCATCATTGCCCAAAAGGTAGCTCAAACCGGAATCGATGTATTTATTCCCCTCGCCGGCTATATGCTAACGGTAGTGGGCGCTCTCGCCATTCATGCCTTTATCACTCTGCCTTTGCTGCTTTCATTAATAGGCCGCATTTCGCCGCTGAAAATGTTTAAAGCCATGTCCGCCGCCCTGCTGACCGCCTTTTCCACTTCCTCCTCTTCGGCGACACTGCCGCTAACCATGTCTTCGATTGAACAAAATGCCGGCGCATCCAACCGGGTGAGTAGTTTTGTGCTGCCGCTGGGCGCGACGATTAATATGGACGGCACCGCGCTGTACGAATGCGTGGCCGCTATTTTTATTGCCCAGGTATATGGGTTTGATTTGAGTTTTGCCCAGCAGTTTATTGTCGTATTAACCGCGCTGCTGGCCAGCATCGGCGCCGCGGGAATTCCCATGGCCGGGCTGGTGATGATGGCCATAATCTTAAATGCGGTGGGATTACCGTTGGAAGGTGTGGGACTTATTTTGGCCGTGGATCGGATTTTGGATATGATGCGCACGTCGGTCAATGTGTGGAGCGACAGTTGCGGTACGGCAATCATCGCTAAAACCGAGGGAGAGACGGGGCTGAAGGTTTTGAGGACAGTGAACAGTGAATAGTGATAAAGCTGTGTATTTGATTTTAAAATTCAAGTAGAATCATTAGTGTCCGGTTTAAAAAGTAAATGTTCTGGTTTGTTGAAAGTTCAAAATAATAACCCTCTCCTTTCCGAAATCGGGCTTTCCCCTCCCTTCAAAAAAAGGGAGGGGAAAGAGCCGGAGGCGAGGGGTGGGTTTGTACAGATTTAATTTAAAGTCTCAAAAAACGAATTGGACTTTAAATCCTTGTAAATCATAAAGCTAATTGTGTTTAAATAAAACGTAACCGGACACTAATGATGAATAATAGCATCCCTCCGGTGAAGTACATCTTGCAGACAGTTAGGCCACGTTGTTAACTTCCTGGGGGGAATTCTCTTGATTTATCGAGACAGGCAGGAGCTCTTCCAGCCTGCTCATCGGGTAATCGGGTATTTTTTTAAGTAACTCTTTTAACCATGACTTTGGCTCTAACCCTTTCAGTTCCGCCGTTGCCAAAAGCGTATAAAGAATCGCCGCCCACCTGGCTCCGTCATGGCTGCCGGCGAATCCCGATAAATCGGGACGGCCAATGGCAATGGGACGAATGGAATTTCCCACTAAATTGTTATCAATCTCAAAACACCGTCGTCCATATAGCGGATTAAGCGATTCCATAAGTTTAACGTATAGTCAATGGCTTTGCCGATAGAACTTCTCGGCAGCACCTCGGCTTTGTTTTCTATAAGCCAGCGGCGGATATTGTCCAACTGGCGTACAGAATGGCGCTGCCGAAAGTCATACCGTTCTTCATAAGATAAACCGCCATCCCGGGCGCGTGCTTCCACAAGATATAAATAGCGTATGTGCTTCAACATCCACGAAGCGCGTTTTGTATCATTATTTTTGGCAGCGTCAAACTTTCTCCTGACGTGGGCGAAACAGGCTAACTGAATAACATCCACACGGCGGCCAACTTCGTTGTAACCGGCATAACCATCGGTTTGAAGATGCCCTTTGAAATCTTTTAGCGTCTCTGCCGGAAATTTCGAATTTCGTCCCGTCTGATATTCAAAAAAGACCCCTTCACCTAAAGGGTCATAATAAACCCAGTGATAACCGGTATGAGTCTTACCCTTTTTGTTCTTATCCAAAACGCGGATAGTCGTCTCGTCAACCATCAGATAATCTTTGCTGAGAATGCGCGCTCTTTGAATATTATAAAGCGGCTCTAACATATCCGCCACCGCTTTAAGCCAATCATTTATAGTTGATTCGGCCAAATCGACGCGGGAACGTTTCAGCTGCCTGCGGATACGATAGATGGGTAAATGGTCCATAAACTTACTGACGATAATAGGCGATAAAAGGCCACGCCCGGAATGCCCTTCGGTATGATGCGGCTGGGTAGTTCGGCGATGATAATCTGTATCCGTTCGCTCTCGGATATTTCTTTCTCATCCGTTGTCTTTACATATTTGGGACGGACGTGCTTATTTACATACAGCCTGGCTTCTTCGTATTCCAGCTCTTCGGTTATCTCTTCGCCGATTTTGGTTAAACCGCTGGTATCCACGCCCTGCGGCTCGATGACAATCTCTTTGCGCGGTATATGGGAAGGTATCGGATTGCGGAAATGGGGTTTTTGTTTTTTTATAGCGGCTTTATTTCTTGAATAAGTAATTTCTTCTTTTTCAATAGACAGCTCTTTGTCTTCCTCGAAAAGAGCAAGCTGACCATTAGAAGCGGAAACAAAACGTTCCCGCCTCTGGCCGAACAGCATACGTTTAAAGCAATCTTACTGTTCTTTTAGGAAGGCGATTTCCTGAAGTAATTCGTCGTATGAAGGCTTTGTATCTGTTGTCTGTTGCATAACTGTAATGTACGAAATATCAACGAGTTATGCCAGTATTATTAACGACTTGCATTGTATTTTTTACGTCTTTTTACGCTGGTTAAATCGACCCCTTCCAACAACATTACCAGTGTTTCATAAGAAATAGTCAGACCTTCTTTTTCTACTGATAGCAGCTCTTGAAATCGTCCTTGTTCCAATCGTTTATACAAAAGCCAAAACCCGTTGCGGTCCCATACCAGAAACTTTATGCGGTCGCGTCGTTTGTTGATAAAGATATAGACTTCGCCGGAGCGGACATCTCTGTTTAAACGGTTGTTAACAATACCCTGCAGGCCGTCGAAGCTCTTGCGCATATCCGTTGGAGCATCGTAAAGATAAAAACGTGATAAACTGCTAAGCGCAAACATTTTCAGGCGCCCATGGTATTTATCAGCTTTAACAGAAGTTCCACCTGGGGCTGGCGGTCAAAACGTATCGTGATATTACCGGGAAAAATAATGCTGCAACCCGACGGGCCTCGTGTATCTTCGTTTAAAGACAGGGGAATGAATGTGGGGTTTCCTGTCTTTTTATGCTTTTGGTAATGGTTGAGCCAGTATAGAAATGTGCTGCGTGGAATTCCTTCCTGCTCGTAAAACCGTTTCTGGGTTAAGCCGGACGAAAGATATTTGCTGATTAACGCGTGCATTCGTTGTGTGCGTGCTGAAGATTTTGTCTGTGACATTTTTCTTGTCTTCTTTAATGTTTTTTTGAAGAGCAAGATAGCAAGCGGATGCTATTCAGGAAATACGTACTTCACCGAACGGATACGAATAATGAATAGTTTATGGATAATTCCGACTTTTTGTAAGGAATAATTCATAATTATCCGACTTTTTGCAGGGAATTTAAACTTACGCGCTACACCGAGCTACCACTTAGAAAATTCAGTCAGGCGGAGAGGATGTGAAAAATGGGCGATGGGTTTTTGGGGTGCTTTTAGTCGCCCTACGGGCTCCTTCCACCACCCCAAAAACCCCTGGAAGAACATAGGGAATTCTAATTATCGCTAAAGGGAATTATAATTGACTTTAATCACCAACTCATGAAATATTTATAGTTCTTCTAGTCTCTCGCTCATTTTCTTCATTAAACGCTTTTTTATAGTGGAGTTTTCTGTTTCTTTATTTTTAAATTTCCGCGATTTAGATAGTCCATTTTTGTCCTTAACAGTAGTATTTCCCTTTTTATTTTTACTCTTATTTTTTTGAATTGTTGCTGAATATGCTGTTGAATTATTGGCTATTTTATTATTCACTTCTGGCAAAATGTAGTTCCATGTAAAACTATCATGACCTTCTACAAGATTCACCCAATAACCCTTACCCGGTTCAAATCCTGTTAATGTACCATAGAAGGTTAAAGATGGGGCGTATAACCAAGAATCGAAATAGATGTCATTATAAAAATTATACAATCTGTCTGATTCTGTGGGACTTGAGGCACCCGTAAAACCGCTTTCGATAATGTTGCTTTCTTCTAATAGGACAGAACGTGGATAGCTACTACCTATCATATTCCAGCCTGCAATTAATGGAATTGTCCTTGGTCCTAAAGCAACCTTTCCCGTAAAGGTTAATACAGAATCCGGGCTGTTTTCTTTTAATTCAATCCAATATCCCTTATCCGGATCGATACCTTTAAGACTACCATACCATTTATTATCACCATTATACTTCCAGGCATCCAAATAATAACTACCATTATAATGGTAGAGACGATCTGACTCAGTAGGGCTACTTGCTCCTGTAAGTTGGGTGCAAAACAAACTATCCAATACATTAAATCTACTTAAAACCGGTATACTAACCATATTAAAACCTTTGGACAACCGTAAGTGATACAAACCATAACTAGGTGAAACGCTTCCATTATGTAAAGCATTTCCTGGCCGAACCTGATAATAATAATCAACGGATTCATCAGCAGCGATACCAATGTCAGTGAAAAAAGTATCTGAAACATTTTTATAAACGGTGTCAGCGATAAAATACGGATCAGTGTCTCGGAAAATATCATAAATTGTAGCTGCTTGAACATTGTTCCATCTCAAATTCAGATCATCATCAACAATAGACAGCATTAGGCTATCTATTGTATCAAGAGGAATGAAGATAGATTGATCACCAAGTGTAAATTCGGTGAAGTGATCCAGATTATGGACAGTGACAGTATTAGCCGTAATATCCCTGGTATAGTCTTTTAAAAGCACCCACTTCATTTGAGTTGTATCATAAAAAGCCGGAACCAACATATCCTCCTTTAAACCTGCTGTAAGATCATTTTCACTATAACTAAGTTCCAAATCTAACAGAAAAGTGCCATTTGACATATCACTGGTAATATCCCAATAGGTATTCAGTGCCAATGTATCACATTTTTGAGAAACCTTTTCATAGTTGATAACAGTGACGGAACCACCAGGAGAGTCAGAAAAATCCATTACAACATCAGTAGTATTAAAAGTAATCGGCGAAGAATCACCAATTGGAATTGTAGCTTGAGAGGAATTAAGAACTACCGGGCCATTTTGTTCGGCGGTGGGTAAACCCGTTGCAGGGGAATATTTAGAATCCCGCGCTTCAAAATAATAAGTGTAATCATCGCCTATTCCTGTTAAAACCGTTTCATAAGAATAGACAGAACCATTCGTGTAA
>JAJRSO010000070.1 GCA_024278755.1 Calditrichota bacterium
ACCGGCATCACAATTTCGCCGAGATCCTGGTTGAGACAGTGCCCAAGTCGTTACACCATTCGTGCAGGTCGGAACTTACCCGACAAGGAATTTCGCTACCTTAGGACCGTTATAGTTACGGCCGCCGTTTACCGGGGCTTCAGTTCAATGCTTCATGCCGACAAGTCGGCACTGACATATCCCCTTAACCTTCCGGCACCGGGCAGGTGTCAGTCCCTATACGTCGTCTTACGACTTCGCAGAGACATGTGTTTTTAGTAAACAGTCGCTTGGGCCTGGTCACTGCGGGCCGCGTAAGCTTTAAGAGCAAGTCTTATCACCATTGCGGTCACTCCTTCTCCCGAAGTTACGGAGTCATTTTGCCGAGTTCCTTAACCAGGTCTCTCTCGAGCACCTTAGGATTCTCTCCTCATCTACCTGTGTCGGTTTACGGTACGGTCAGCCTTAATTCTCATTTAGAGGTTTTTCTCGGCAGCAGGATTAGGGTCAGTTTGTGCCCTACGGGCTCCTATTCGTATCTCAGGATTAAATGAGAATGCGGATTTGCCTACATCCTCTCCCTACTTACTTAAACCGCCTATTCCGTCAGACGGATGACCTTTCACTTCTGCGTTACCCCATCATTCAAACAAATTAAAGCCGGTACGGGAATATTAAACCCGTTTCCCATCGACTACGCCTTTCGGCCTCGCCTTAGGGGCCGACTAACCCTGAGCAGATTAACTTTACTCAGGAAACCTTAGATTTTCGGTGAACAGGTTTCTCACCTGTTTTATCGCTACTTATGCCAGCATCCTCTTTTCCATCTCCTCCAGCAAACCTCACGGCTCACCTTCAACGGTTAATGGAATGCTCCCCTACCGATGGCGTATTAATACGTCATCCCGTGGCTTCGGTGTATAACTTAGTCCCGGAAATTATCGGCGCCAAACTACTTGACCAGTGAGCTATTACGCACTCTTTAAATGGTGGCTGCTTCTAAGCCAACATCCTGGTTGTCTAAGCGGTTCAACATCCTTTATCACTGAGCTATAACTTGGGGACCTTAGCCGACGATCTGGGTTGTTTCCCTCTCGCGTATGAAGCTTATCCCACACACGCTGACTCCCGATTAACATGTTTACGGCATTCGGAGTTTAACAGGGGGCGGTATCCTGGTGAGGACCCTAACCCTATTAGTGCTCTACCTCCGCAACACTTTCAATCGAGGCTAGTCCTAAAACTATTTCGGGGAGAACGAGCTATCTCCAAGTTTGATTGGCCTTTCACCCCTACCCACATCTCATCCAAAGATTTTTCAACATCTCCTGGTTCGGACCTCCACGGCATCTTACTGCCGCTTCATCCTGGACATGGGTAGATCACTTGGTTTCACGTCTGCCGCACGTAACTATTCGCCCTATTAAGACTCGCTTTCGCTTCGGGTACGGACCTTAAATCCTTAGCCTCGCTACGTACGAGCAACTCGCTGGCTCATTATGCAAAAGGCACGCTGTCATTCCGGTACAAGCCGGAACTCCAACTGATTGCAAGCATATGGTTTCAGGTACTTTTAACTCCCCTCCCGGGGTGCTTTTCACCTTTCCCTCACGGTACTATTTCACTATCGGTCACAAGGAAGTATTTAGCCTTACCCAGTGGTCTGGGCGGATTCCCACAGGATTTCTCGTGTCCCGCAGTACTCGGGTGTTTATGCAATGAAGTCTGCACTATTTCGCCTACGGGCCTTTCACCCTCTTTGGACTGACTTTCCAGACAGTTCGACTATAGTACAGATTTTTGACTTCACTCGGAATCTGTAACTCCCGACACATAAATCCCACTACACCAGATGCACAACGCTTACAGGCTTATACATGCATCAAGGTTTAGGCTCTTTCCGTTTCGCTCGCCGCTACTAAGGAAATCACTTCGTTTTCTTTTCCTCCGGATACTTAGATGTTTCACTTCTCCGGGTTTGCCTCCCGATATTTCGGGATGACTCGACATTACTCGAGCCGGGTTGCCCCATTCGGATATCCACGGGTCTACAGTTGTGTGCACCTCACCGTGGCTTTTCGCAGCTTGCCGCGTCCTTCGTCGCCTCCTCGTGCCTAGGCATCCACCATATGCCATTTTTAGCTTAACCAAAATCTTTTACTACCTCTACGGTAGATACGGACTCTAACTAATTCTCTTGTCAATGAACTATTTAATTCTTTGCTTTTCACAAAGCCACTGGAGGACTATACAGACTTAAGCCGTACCTCCATATAAAACTATTTCTTGTGGAGCTATGCGGACTTGAACCGCAAACCCCCGCCTTGCAAGGGCGGTGCTCTCCCAATTGAGCTATAGCCCCGGAAGGTCTTAGACAAATAATGCTTCCCACTACGAAAGCACTTGTTTATCTAAGTGGGCCTGAGTGGAGTTGAACCACTGACCTCACGCTTATCAGGCGTGCGCTCTAACCAACTGAGCTACAGGCCCCTATATATCAAAAGACCGAAAAAAGCATACGTTTTTTCAAAAGAGAAGTTGACCTGTAAAGAAAGCGTTCACGCTAAGTTTCTGTGAGCCAGAAACTCCTTAGAAAGGAGGTGATCCAGCCGCACCTTCCGGTACGGCTACCTTGTTACGACTTCGCCCCAGTCATCAGCCTTACCTTCGACGGCTTTAACACCGGCTTCGGGTACTGCCAACTTCCATGGCGTGACGGGCGGTGTGTACAAGGCCCGGGAACGTATTCACCGCGGCATGCTGATCCGCGATTACTAGCGATTCCGACTTCATGCAGTCGAGTTGCAGACTGCAATCCGAACTGAGACCGGTTTTTAGAGATTAGCTCCACTTTGCAGTATCGCGACTCGTTGTACCGGCCATTGTAGCACGTGTGTAGCCCGGGATGTAAGGGCCATGAGGACTTGACGTCATCCCCACCTTCCTCCAGTTTATCACCGGCAGTCCCTTTAGAGTCCCCGACATTACTCGCTGGTAACTAAAGGCAAGGGTTGCGCTCGTTGCGGGACTTAACCCAACATCTCACGACACGAGCTGACGACAGCCATGCAGCACCTGTCATAGTGCCCCGAAAGGCATTTACATCTCTGCAAACTTCACTATGATGTCAAATCCCGGTAAGGTTCTTCGCGTTGCATCGAATTAAACCACATGCTCCACCGCTTGTGCGGGCCCCCGTCAATTCCTTTGAGTTTCAACCTTGCGATCGTACTCCCCAGGCGGGGCACTTAATGCGTTAGCTGCGGCACCGATTCCGCAAGCGGAACCAACACCTAGTGCCCATCGTTTACAGCGTGGACTACCAGGGTATCTAATCCTGTTTGCTCCCCACGCTTTCGCGCATTAGCGTCAGTTGCGAGCCAGGTAGCCGCCTTCGCTACTGGTGTTCTTCCCAATATCTACGCATTTCACCGCTACACTGGGAATTCCACTACCCTCTCTCGAACTCAAGACCGGCAGTATCAAATGCAGTTCCGCGGTTAAGCCGCGGGCTTTCACATCTGACTAACCAGCCCACCTACACGCCCTTTACGCCCAGTAATTCCGGACAACGCTTGCTCCCCCCGTATTACCGCGGCTGCTGGCACGGAGTTAGCCGGAGCTTACTTTACAGGTACCGTCATACAAAACCCCTTACGAAGCTCTGCTGTTCTTCCCTGTCTACAGAGGTTTACACACCATAGTGCTTCATCCCCCACGCGGCGTTGCTGCGTCAGGCTTTCGCCCATTGCGCAATATTCCTCACTGCTGCCTCCCGTAGGAGTCTGGGCCGTATCTCAGTCCCAGTGTGGCTGATCACCCTCTCAGACCAGCTATCCATCGCTGTCTTGGTAGGCCGTTACCCTACCAACTAACTAATGGAACGCAGGCCCATCCCTGTGTGGTACTTTGCAGCACCTTTGACTTTTTATACATGCGTATAATAAGTATTATCCGGTATTAGCCCCGATTTCTCGAGGTTATCCCCGTCACAAGGGCAGGTTGCCTACGCGTTACTCACCCGTCCGCCAGTATAATCGCTCTCCCGAAGGAAAACTTTCCCCTTGACTTGCATGTGTTAGGCACGCCGCCAGCGTTCGTCCTGAGCCAGGATCAAACTCTTCATTGTCTCTATTTTACTAGAAGTATTTCTCGCGTTTGTGAACTCTTTTTCTTCTTTACAAACTTCAACTTCTCTTTTCAAAGAACGTACACGCCTCTCTCAAGCGCGTCAGATAATATACATATATTCTTTTTTTAATTGCAAATGTTTTTTGAGAGTTTTTTAACCCGCTGCTTTTTTTATGCGGGCGCTTAATATACAGAGACCTGATTAAATCGCAAGTATTTTTATACTATTTTTTTAGTTTTTTATTTATCCCATTTTAATATATAAATACCTTTTATTTTTCCCATAAATAAAAAAGAGAAACGGAAAACAGTTTCGTTTCTCTCATCGCTAACACTTCTACTCTGCCTATCCGGATAGTATTGAATAATCCTGCCGCAAGCAACGGGTAATCCAAATACTATTCAATCATTCTTTCAGCTCTGGGGTGGGAAATAAAAACCCTGCGATGGAATTAAAAATACTCTACATAATTCAACCGTATTTCCCGACTGGAATAGGGACGGGTCTTATTATTTTTTAAGATATTTTTCCAAACAAAGTCAATTAGCAGTTTACCCTGAAACGACCAGCGAAAGCCGGCATTCAGGTACCCCTTACCGTCGCCGATACTTCTTCCCGAATTATCATTCATTGCCAAATCATATTCAGCATATAAGCTAAGCTCTTCGTTAAGTCCCTTTTCGATCCCCACGTAACCGTCCAGGTCTTTATCACCGTCATCCGATTCAAAACTGTAATTCAGTCCGCCGTGCAACGCTAAAAACCCCAGGAATTTAAAACTCTTACTGCCGACAATATAAATCCCTTTGGATTTTTCCAAATAGCGGTTTAACGAATCGCTAAAAACGCCTCTTCCCTGACCTTCATATCCAATACTGAAAGCCGGCATCCCTTCGGTTTCGTCAATAACCCGATAACGGCCATTCACTGCGATCTTAGGATTCCAGGTTACCGGACCGGTACCGATAATATTGGTTCCTCCGTAGGAAATACCGAACATAATCCGGTCGGATAAACCGACCTGTACAATACCCAGCAGTCCGCCGTTATTATAGGAATGGAGTGAGGTCATAAAACTACCGCGGGCTAAAGTTCCGGCTGTAGGACAATCCACAAGCATCAAACTTTGTGCAATAGGGTTTTGAGCGCGGACAGACGTCATCGCCGCCATTATTAAAACCGCAAGAATACTCTTTTTCATAACACTCTTCCCATGTTAAGTTGGCTTTCTGAAACAATTCAAAATAATATGCATATAAGATTAATGTCAAGTGTTTATCTACCGACCAATAAAAGTAAATTGAAATAACGATTCAGATAAAATCGTTATAACTTGACACCTTTATCAATGCGGGTTAATTTTGACCGAAACAAGACATTTCAACGTCAGGGAAATATATGAAAAATAATTTTACAAACCGCGTCCAAAAAGTCATCCGCTTTTCAAAAGAAGAAGCGATGCGTTTGGGACATGACTATATAGGAACCGAGCATCTTTTACTGGGTGTCATTAAGGAATCCGAAGGGATAGCCATAAAAATTTTATTAAACCTGGGGTGCGATCTCCACAAGCTGCAAAAAGCAGTGGAAGATGCCACGGCCCCCTCCGGCGGAACGATGACCATTGGCAACCTACCCCTTTCCAAACGAGCGGAAAAAGCGCTTAAAATGACTTACATCGAAGCTAAAAATTTCAAAAACGATGTCATCGGCACCGAGCACCTGCTACTTTCTATCTTAAAAGAAAAAGACAGTTTGGCTGCTCAGATTTTACTCACTTTTAATATTGATTACACCAACTGCTACAACGAGCTGGAAAACATTTTAGCAGGAAAGCCCACTTCCCCGGCGCCAAAACAAGCGCCTAAAAAAACAAAGACACCGGCGCTGGATCATTTTGGACGGGATTTGACCGCCGCGGCAGCGGAAGATAAGCTTGATCCAATCATTGGGCGCGACAAAGAGATTCAGCGAGTTGCCCAGGTTCTTGCCCGCCGGAAAAAAAATAATCCGGTTTTAATTGGTGAACCGGGCGTAGGTAAAACCGCCATCGCCGAAGGGCTGAGCTTGCGAATCGTCCAGAAGAAAGTTTCCCGCGTATTACATAATAAACGTGTCGTCGCTCTGGATATGGGTTCCATCGTGGCCGGCACTAAATACCGCGGCCAATTCGAAGAACGCATGAAAGCCATTATGACCGAGCTGGAAAAAGCGGAAAATATTATTTTATTCATCGATGAACTACACACCATTGTCGGTGCAGGAGGCGCATCCGGTTCCCTTGACGCATCCAATATGCTCAAACCGGCTTTAGCCCGCGGCGACCTGCAATGCATCGGCGCCACCACGCTGGATGAATACCGGCAGTTTATCGAAAAAGACGGCGCGCTGGAAAGACGTTTTCAGAAAGTGATCGTCGAACCGGCCACCGCCGAAGAGACCCGTGAAATTTTATATTCTGTGAAAGATCGGTACGAGGCGCATCATCATGTAAAATACAATGACGATGCCTTGGATTCTATCGTTAAACTTGCAGAGCGTTATATCACCGATAAATTTTTCCCGGATAAGGCCATCGATGTGTTGGACGAATCCGGCTCACGGGTGCACCTCGCAAATATTTTCGTACCTCAGGAAATTTTGGATCTGGAAGCCGAAATTTTGCGTATCCGCTCCAAAAAAGAAGCCCTGGCAAAACATCAGGATTTTGAACAGGCCGCCAGTTTAAGAGATCTGGAACACAGCCTGAGCGGAGAACTAAGTGAAGCGCGGGAGCGGTGGGAAGCCTCCGAGCAAAGTCGTATTACCGCCGTGACCGAAGAAGATATTGCCGAAGTGGTCGCCATGATTACCGGCATCCCGACTCAGCGGGTGACGCTCAGTGAAAATGAAAAGCTGATCGACATGGCCGTCAATCTTAAAAAAATCGTCATCGGACAGGATGACGCCATTGATAATCTTACCCGCTCCATCCGCCGGGCGCGGGCAGGCCTTAAAGACCCCAACCGTCCCATCGGTTCCTATATTTTTCTGGGACCTACCGGGGTTGGCAAGACCTACCTGGCCAAAAAGATTGCCGAGTATTTATTCGAGAATAAAGATGCTTTGATCCGCGTGGATATGAGCGAATATATGGAAAAATTTACCGTCTCTCGTCTGATGGGCTCCCCTCCCGGATACGTGGGATACGAAGAAGGCGGCCTGCTCACCGAAAAAGTGCGGCGGCGCCCCTACTCCGTAATCTTATTGGATGAGATCGAAAAGGCACATCCGGATGTTTTTAATATCCTGTTACAGGTAATGGACGACGGTATTTTAACCGATTCCCTTGGACATAAAGTGGATTTTAAAAATACGATCCTGATTATGACTTCCAATATCGGCGCCCGCGATATCCGCAATGCCGCTTCTTTTGGATTTACAAACGCCGCTACGGATGATAAAAGCAGCAATATTAAAAATAAAATTTCCGATGAATTAAAACGCGCTTTTAATCCCGAGTTTTTAAACCGCGTGGATGATATTATCTATTTTCAGCAGTTTGTTTCCGATGACGCGGTTAAAATTATCGATATTGTGCTGGAAGAATTGCGCGTTAAACTAAAAGACCGCGCTATTGCCATCCAGCTCAGTGACGGCGCCAAGAAATTTTTAGCCGACAAGGGATTCGACCCGCTCTATGGCGCGCGTCCGCTTAAAAGAGCCATTCAAAAATATATCGAAGATCCCATTGCCGATGAAATCATCAAAGGCACGTTTCACGAAGGATGCACGATTCAGGTTAAGATGAAAAACAAAAACGAACTCGGTTTTTCCGAAATTGAAGACAAAAAAGATTTACCCGTAAAATAAATTCTTTATTTATTTTCGGATATATTTCCTATATTAGGACGCAGCGATAAGCTGTTCCAAAAAGCCCAGGTGAAATTCACACGGGCTTTTTTATGTGCTTGCAAAAAAAGGGTTAAATATGACGCTTAAACTGGACTTTTCGAATGTGATGGACGCCAATATCGGCAGCGCCCACGGCTTGTCAATGGAAACCATTAAAACGCTTTCCGGCAGAGGTCTGTCTGCTTTGAAAGAACTGCGCGAAAGAGCGGGGAAAGAGGAACTGGGTTTTTATAATTTGCCCAATCAGGACGCCCTTTGCAATGAGATTGAAAGCTATGCCGAAACCGTGCGTAAGCGCTTCGATTACTTTGTTCATATTGGTATCGGCGGTTCCGCGCTAGGATCGATTGCCCTACAAACATCACTACGGGATAGTCAATATAATTCCGGTCACAAACCTAAAATCTATTTTCCGGATAATATCGATCCGGACTGGCTGCACGAATTGGCCGCCCAGATAGATGTGAGTAAAACCCTGTTTCATGTCGTCTCAAAATCCGGCGCCACGGCCGAAACCGCGGCCACCATGCTCTATTTTATGGATTTTTTAACAAATGAACTGGATGATGATTTTTACAAGAATCTCGTCTTTACCACCGATCCCGCCGCCGGATTGTTAAATCAGATTGCCCGGGAATACCCGATAAAATGCTTTCGCATTCCTCCCGGCGTGGGTGGCCGTTTTTCGGTGCTGACGCCCGTTGGTCTGGTTCCCGCGGCAATTGCCGGGATTGATATTAAAAAACTGCTTTCCGGTGCCGCCGAAATGGCCGCTGTTTGTGACAATGAAAACATGCTTAAAAATCCGGCCTTTATGTTTGCCGCTATTCATTATTTGTATATGCAAAAAAATAAAAACATCAGCGTTATGATGCCCTACAGCAATAAGCTGAAAGATATGGCCGACTGGTACAAGCAGCTTTGGGCCGAAAGCCTGGGTAAACGTTTTGATCTGAATAAAGAAAAAATCGAATGTGGGCAGACGCCGGCAAACGCGCTGGGCGCCACCGACCAGCATTCACAGATTCAGCTTTATGTGGAAGGACCCAATGATAAGGTCATCACTTTTCTCGAAGTCGAACAGTTTAAACACGACGCGGAACTTAAAAACCATTTCACGTACATTCCCGAATTTGACTACCTGCAGGGAAAAACACTGGGTCAGCTATTAAATGCCGAAAAGGCCGCTACCGAGCTGGCGCTTACCAATAATGCACGTCCGAATCTCACGCTGAAAATGAAGGATGTGTCCGAAGAAAACATCGGCGCTTTTTTCTTTTTATTAGAAGCCGCCACCGCTTTTGCCGGCGCTCTGCTCAACATCGACGCCTTTAATCAGCCCGGTGTGGAAGAGGGGAAAGTCGCCACCTACGCCTTAATGGATCGTAAAGGTTACGAGCAAAAGAAAAAAGATATCGAAGCGATGTTTGCCAAAAAGGAATTTTTTGTAATCGGATAGGCAACCTTTCTCACTCTGGTTTTTCTTTTTATAAACACCAATAATCCTTGTTGCTTTTTTGTGGTGTTCTCTTTTCATGGAAAATAAATTTTAACGGAACTTCGGGATATCCTTTTTTAAACAGATTATATTTTTTCGGATTTACCATATCCAGATTGTATTTAACCTCACACGCAAAAGCATCCTGAATAATAAAATCCACTTCGCTGCCTTGTTGATTCCGCCAAAATTTTATTTCCTCATTTGGTAAACGGTCTAAAAATTGCCGGAAAATAAAATTTTCGTACACCTGGCCTTTATCTTGTTTCAAATCCAATGGCCGAAAATCTTTTAATAGTACATTGCGCAAGCCTAAATCTGCAAAATAAACTTTGGGCATTTTCTTAATCTCACTGCGGATATTTTTTGAAAAGGGTTGAATAAAATATAAAATAAATGATTTCCGCAATATATAAAGATAATTTTCAATAGCTGTATTAGAAACCCTAAGCACTTTTGCAAGACTATTAATATTGAGTAGACCGCCGCATTGACTCGCTAAAATTTTTAGCAAATTAAAAACATTTTGGTCATTTTTAATTCCTGATTCCAGAACATCTTTTTTAATATATGAATGAACCAGTTCACGTAATATTTCCTGTTTATCTTCTTCCGTTTCCGCTAACGCAACAGCAGGATATCCGCCATAAGTCATATACATATTTATATGCTGTTCCAGTTCCCTTCCATAGGCAGCCGGTATTTTATCCATTGACAAATGATCATACGTAACAGATTTAACTAATTGTGCCAGCTTTTCCTCGTTTTTAAATTGCAGATATTCGGACAAATGAAGTGTATTCATTGTATAAACCTTTTTTCTGCCAGCCAAAGAATCTTTAAATCTGGTATCCAAATAAAAAGCCGAAGAACCCGTAACGAATAATTGTAATCGCTCCGAAAATTCATCATACAAATATTTTAAGAAATTAGTCGGATTTTTTAAATATTGTATTTCATCTATCAGGAAAATTGCTTTTCCCTTCTTCGGCACAGGATACAACGAGAAAATATTTTTAGGGTGATTATCCAGTAAATTCAAAAAATCCGGATCTTCCAAACTAATGTAAAAAGCCTGCGAATTCTTTTCACGAAGATACTCTAAAAACTGTCTTAGCAACGTTGTCTTTCCTACCTGCCGCGCACCAGTGATAACAATAAACAGGTTGGATGCAAGATCATGAACTAATTGATCGAAAAGTTTTCGTTTAATCATATCCACTCCTTTTGCTTACAAAAGCAAATATATTTAATTATTTTCATTTCGCAAATAAAAATTATTCAATTATTTTCATTTACAAAAGTAAATTTATTGAATCTCTTGTTCGTTAGAAGGACTCGTTTCATAAAAAACGGAATATCCGTTTTAAATTTTTATAGTACTAAACACTCTTTTAGCGACCTGTCCCGATTGGTATTTTTATCCCGCTTGCCAAAACGAACTCTTTTTTATAAATTCCACCTTCCCATTTTGAACATAAATCAATAAAAAGGATCTTTATGAGCTATCAATCACTTGTGCTGGTAAAGCAGGTACCGGATACCGCCAATATTTCCGGCGATGTAATGAAGCCGGACGGAACGGTAAACCGCTCCAAATTACCCGCGATTTTTAATCCCGAAGATAAGGTTGCCCTTGAACTGGCACTCCAGGTTCGGGAACGTTTCGGAGGTTCTGTAAAGGTAGTGACCATGGGCCCGCCCAAAGCATCGGAATTGCTGCGCGAATGTTTGTATATGGGGGCGGACGAAGCCACCTTAATCAGCGATCGTAAATTTGCCGGAGCCGACACCCTGGCCACTTCCTATGTATTGGCGGCCGCTATTCAGAAACTGGGCAAATTTGATTTTGTATTTGCCGGACGGCAGGCCATCGACGGCGACACCGCCCAGGTAGGGCCGCAAACGGCTGAAAAACTGAATATCCCTCAAATCACCTATGCCGAAGAGGTGATTGATATTAAAAAAGACACCGTTACCATTAAACGTAAAATTGATGGCGGCTATGAAATCGTTAAGGGTAAAACACCGCTGTTAATTACCGTTATCAAAGACGCCGCCATTCCGCGTCCATTCCGCGCCAAACGGGCCATGGCCTATAAAAATGCCAAGACACTGATGGAACTGGAAGCGCTGGCCGAAGACAACAGCCTGCTTGTCACCGAACAGCTTAAAGAAGAATATGTTGCCAAAGGCCTTTTTATCCAAACACTGACGGCCGACGATCTGGATGTGGATACCGAACGCTGCGGGCTGCACGGTTCACCCACCAAAGTACATAAGGTGGAATCGGTGGTACTGGGCAGCAGCGACCATGTGCAAATAGAACCCACTAAAGAAGGCCTGGGTGAATTGGTCGGTAAACTGATGGAAGATCATATTTTTGGATAAACACCAAATTTCAAATGGTAAATTACAAACAATTCTCAATATCCAATTTCCGAAACGTTTTGAATTTTGTATTTGTAATTTATTTGTGATTTGGGCTTAATTATTTGAAATTTTTCCAAAATCATATTCAATTCGAAATTAGATGACAGGAAATATTTATGAAAAAGAAACAACACGAAGTATGGGTTTTTATAGAACAGCGCGCCGGTAAGGCGGCCGATGTCAGTTTTGAGCTGCTCTCGAAAGGAAGAAAGCTGGCCGAATCGCTTAAAGGCGTTTTAAAAGCGGTGGTCATTGGACACGAAATGAAAGAAATCGCGGAAAAGACTTACCAGTTCGGCGCTACGGAAGTCCTGCTGGCGGACCATCCGGACCTCGCGGTTTACAACACCCTGCCCTATGCACGCATAATGAGTGAACTAATCGATAAACATCAGCCGCGTATCGTTCTGTTTGGCGCGAGCTTTATCGGACGTGATTTGGCGCCGCGGGTGGCCTCGTATACAAAAAGCGGATTAACGGCCGATTGTACCGAACTGCAAATTTCGGACGTCACCTATCTGCGCAAAGACTATCCGGATCTGCTTCTGCAAATCCGTCCCGCGTTTGGCGGAAACATCCTGGCCACCATCGTTACGCCGGACAACCCGGTTCAGATGGCCACCGTACGCGAAGGCGTAATGGAATTGGCGCCGCTGGAAAAAGCGGTTAAGGGAAAAATTACCGAAATCGCCTACAAACCCGACCCGACCGACAAACTGGTTGAAATCATCGAGCAGCATCACGAAGAAAATAAAGTCAATTTAAAAGCGGCGCCCATTATTGTGGCCGGCGGTTACGGCATGGGTACCATCGAAAATTTTAAACTGCTGAAAGACCTGGCCGATACCATCGGCGGCGAAGTGGCCGGAAGCCGCGCCGCGGTAGACGCCGGCTTTGTGGAACATAACCGTCAGGTGGGACAAACCGGCGTTACCGTGCGTCCCAAGCTGTACATCGCCGTGGGAATTTCCGGCGCCATTCAGCATCGGGCCGGCATGGATGATTCCAATAAAATTATTGCCATCAACAGCGATCCCAAGGCGCCTATTTTTGATATTTGCCACTATGGAATCGTGGGCGACGCCATGGAAATCATTCCACAGTTCATTGATGTTTATAAACACAAATTGAAATAATAATTATAAATTTTGAATTATAGATTTTAAATGATTCTTATCAGTTTCATTCAACATTTAAAATCCAAAATTTAACATTTCTCAGAGGAAATTATGCCAAACTTTTTTACCGATAATAAAGACCTGGTTTTTCAGTTTGAAAATCTGAAGTTAAAAGAAGTCGTGGAAATTATGGAAGACGGCTTTGAGCAGGCCAAAGAGTATAATTATGCTCCGGTTGACCACAGTGACGCTATGGACAATTACCGCAAAGTATTGGAAATCGCCGGAGACATTACCGGCAATATCATCGACGCCACCGGCAGCGATGTGGATTTGGAAGGCGCTCATTTTAATAACGGCGCCGTTACCTATGCCGAAGGCACCCAGCAGGCGCTGGACCAGTTGACCAAGGCCGAGCTAATGGGGTTTACCCTGCCCCGCAAATACGGCGGCTTAAATTGCCCCATGACCATTTACACCATGGCCATCGAAATGGTTTCGCGGGCAGACGCCTCACTGATGAACCTGTTTGGATTGCAGGATATTGCCGAAACCATTAATAAATTTAGCAACGACGAACAAAAGGAAGAGTTCCTGCCCCAGTTTGCCAGCGGCGAAGCGACCGGTGCGATGGCGCTTACCGAACCGGACGCCGGTTCCGATTTGCAGGCCGTTAATTTAAAAGCCACCCAGGATGAAAACGGCAACTGGCGTTTAAACGGCGTGAAGCGTTTTATCACCAACGGTAACGGCGATATTCTGCTGGTACTGGCCCGTTCGGAAGAGGGCACTAAAGACGGCCGCGGTTTAAGCATGTTTGTCTGCTACGGCGGCGAAGCCGTAAAAGTACGTCGTATCGAAAACAAGCTGGGCATCCACGGTTCGCCCACCTGCGAACTGCAATTTAACGATACGCCGGCGCAGTTGGTGGGTAAGCGCAAATTCGGCCTGATCAAATATGTAATGGATTTGATGAACGGCGCCCGTCTCGGCGTTTCGGCCCAGGCCCTGGGGATTTCGCAGGCCGCTTACGAAGAGGCGCTTTCTTATGCCAAAGCCCGCGAGCAATTTGGAAAGGCTATTTACGATCTGCCTGTGGTTGCCAATATGCTCATTGATATGCGCGTAGCGCTGGAAAGCGACCGTTCGCTGCTTTATGCCACCGCACAATCGGTGGATATGCGCGACAAGTTAGAAGAGCACGCCGCACACTTAAAAGCGCAAGGCCGGGACAGTTCGGATGTAACGCGACGTCAAAAATATCATTCCAAAGTAGCGGCTTTGCTGACGCCCATGTGCAAATACACCCTTACCGAAAACGCCAATAAAATTGCCTACGACTCTTTACAGATTCACGGCGGTACCGGTTATATGCGCGAGTTTAAGGTAGAACGTCTGGCCCGCGACGCGCGCATTACCAATATTTATGAAGGCACCACCCAGTTACAGGTGGTCGCGGCTATCGGCGGCGTGATAAACGATATCTTAAAAGAACATTTTGAGGAAAAAGAACAGCAGCAATATAAAGGTAACCTGCAGCAACTGGCCGACCAACTGAAGGAAATTCGCGAACTCTTTTTGGACAATCTGAAATATGTACAGGATAAAAACGATAAGAATTTTCAGGATGTGGCCGCGAAAGAACTGGTGGAATTGTACAGTTATCTGTTTGTAGGATATTTGCTGTTAGATGAAGCGCAGATAGAGCCGCGCAAGGTCTTTATCGCCAACCGCTATATTATGAGCGCGGCAGCCAAAGCGCGAAAGAATGCCGAAACCATTAAAAACGGCGTCTTTGCGGATATTCTGCATGCCGATGAGATTTTGATTTAATTCATTTCGTTCTGTCAGAATTTTCATGTTAAAAGCCGTTCTTTTTAGGGGACGGCTTTTTTTATAGTTTCGTTCCGTTAGTCGTAATCCAGGCGGATCTGCTCATCTGCGAGCGTTGGCGCAATCAGAGGTTTCCATTCCTCCGCTTCCCAAGTGCCTAAATTCTGGTGTGTTATATAATATTTTTGCGGAATAGGATGGGTGCCAACCACTACTTTTAAACCGTATTTTTCCGGAATGAATTTTTGGAACTGCTCAATGTACGGACAGGGCGGATAGCCGACGACCAAACCGGTTGCCAGATGAATCACTTCGGCGCCGTTTTTTTTCATCTCCTCAGGGGCGTATTCGATATTGCCGCCCGGACAACCGCCGCAGGTTGTAAATCCTACTAATTCGAGTTCTTTGTCTTCTTTGTAACGGTCAAAACCGCCTGCTTTTTCGGCCATGGCGCGGAAACACTTACCGCCGGCACAACTGCGGTAACGGTCGCAAATAATAATTCCTACCTTTACTTTCTTACCCATCTTTAACTCCCATTTAAAAGATATAAATTCCAATGAACAAAAAACAAATTACACTTATTTAAACTGCGGTTAGTAATATTTATTGAACCCGAAAATTTCGCAGGTAGTATGTATGCCCGTCAAATTCCGTTTCAGTCAAGGCCCCGGATTCCAAAAGCCGCACAATCATTTTCCAATTTCCACCGTTCAGGGAGACCATCTTCTCCACTGCTTCCCTGCGCATGGGATGTACCGAAGTGATGCTTAATATATCGGCCGGAACGTCACCGGTTCCTGCAAACGCGTCTCCCTCATATCCGGTTAAAAGTTCCGGCTGAAGTCCCGCTTCAGAGAAAAGCTGAAAGGTCTGGTTGAGTTTATCCGGCTCTGCGGGCAAAACATTTGGCATTGCAGGCGGACGGGTGGGAATGGAAAGATAAGCCATTTTAGGATTAAGTTTTTTTAAATAGATAGCGATAGCCGCGCTTGTTTCCTGCCCATCATTTGCATCCTTGATCAACATCGTTTCGGTAACCAGCATTCCGCTAAATATCTCCTTGAAATCGAGCATTCCCTCTAAAATTGCCTCTAACTTTAAGGAACCGTGCGGACGGTCTGTCTGCCGCCAGATATGTTCCTCTACCGCATCAACCTTCAGCGATACCCAGTCCGCTTTGGCCAAATCGAAGCGCACCTTTTCATCGGCCATCAAAGAACCATTTGTTATTACGGCAATGGGAATCTCGAATGGTTTCAGCAGATCGATCGTTTGGCCCAAATGTATATCCAAAGTCGGTTCGCCGTCCGGGACAAAGGCCAGATAATCGATTTGTTCTCCCCTTCGGAGAACTTGTTCAATATGATTCTTAACCCGGTTGAATACTTCTTGCGATCTGAAAAATGTTTGCCGCCGCACCTGCATTTTTAGCGTATTTCCCAATTGGCAATAAATACAGGCATAGCTGCAATGCTTTGCGGGAATATTATTAATACCCAGGCTGCGCCCCAAACGGCGGGAAGGTACCGGGCCATAGATTATATTCATTTTATACGTTCTTTCATGATTGCCTAAAATAGGTTTTAAAATATTCCCGGGTTTTTAATTTACCTAACCCCTTTAGTTCCCCCTCCCTAATCCGATTAGGGGGAAACTGGGGGAGGATTAAAAAAATCCGAAATTAAGGACTTTCTTTTAAATGTATGAGTCCAGTCTAAAAAGGCATAGCCACTGATTGCCACAGAAAGACACGGATTGTTTTTATTGAAATTACATTGAATAGAGTCGTGTAAATTCGTGGAATTTGTGGTTTTTATAGTGAACTCATGTATTAATAGGAAAAACCGCACAGGATTTCACTGAGCCGCCACAACTGCTCCTGAGCTGTGGTATCATGCGCAATTTGAGCGGGATTGGCCGTATGACAGTCGCTAAAATAGTGCCCTGTAATCCGTTCCGCTTCGGGCGAAGACACAAGGTAAATCGAAGTCTTTGCTCCCTCTTTTACGGAGGCGCCGCCCATTCCCCAGCCGGCCTGTAACAATTTTGTGCTGATAACGCCCGGATGCAGACAATTAACCGTAATTCCACTTCCGTTTAATTTTCGGGCAAGACGGAACGTAAATAAAATATTAGCTAATTTAGAAACAGAATAGGCGTTATATCCCGAATAGGATACCGGCCGGCTTAAATAGTTAAAATCAATTGCGGATGCATGCGCCATGGAACTGACGGTTACAATCCGTGCGGAGGCGCTTTGTTTTAAACGATCCAGCAATAAACCGCTGAGCAAAAAAGGAGCTAAATGATTCACCGCAAACGTATATTCAATTCCATCCGCGCTGAATTTCTTCTGCGCTTCAAAAACCCCGGCATTGTTAAGTAAAACATTTAATTGTTCATAGCGGTTAAGAATTTCTCCGGCCATTTTTTTAATGGCGGTAAAAGAAGCCAGATCAGCCCACACAAAGTCAATTTCCGTATTCCCGGTTAAAGACCGAAAAGAAGACACCGTCTGTTCACAACGTTTTTCTGAACGTCCGTGAACAATGACCCGCCAACCTCTCTTGGCCAGCTCAAAAGCCGTTTGTTTTCCGATTCCGTCTGTCGAACCGGTAATTAATACTGTTTTCATTTTTAATACCGCCAAATTCAAAATTCAAAACTTGCACCTAATGGATGCATCGCTATTTGGGATTTAAGTTATTGTTCTTTTGAGATTTATTTGGCTTCGACGTGAGCTCAGCCGAACGTTTTTTGTTATTTGTACTTTGAGATTTTAGGAATCAAACTATGATTTTATTCATAATACGTCCGTTCTAACCTTACTGCCAAATGACCAATACTTCCGCTCCCGTTTTGGATGTGTACGGCCCGTGGGTCATATCTTTGTGAATCAGCTGATAAGTGCCCTGACTGAATACTTCGCCGTTCATTTCGTACTGGCCTTTTAAAATGAAATGCTGTTCATTTTTAATATGCGTGTGTCCTTCCATCTTAAAACCTTTCGGCAGTCTTAAAATAACGGTGCGGCCGCCTTCATCATCCCGAAGCACCTTAACCTTCGTTCCTTCCGGAAAACCGGATTCTGCATCCTGCCATTCTAACGAATTACAATTAATAATTTCGTCTAACATAACATCCTCCTGAATTTATTGCTGGTTACATTAATTAATAAAATCTCAGTTAAATCACTGCATTATTCCGAACCCCAGCTTTTATAATCAATCTTATGGTGCTCATCCAAATCCAACCCTTCAATTTTTGAGGGATGCACTTCATATACTTTACAGGGTTCCAATATCTTAATAATTTCATCCGGCTGCACAAACGTATTCGATTCGATCTTTTGTCTGGCTTCTTCAAAACTTGAGGCCCGTATTGTTTTTTTACCAATGGCGCTAAAATGGTAAAGAATCTGGTACTCTTTATTTTTAGTCATGTAAAACCTCCCGCCGATATTAAGGATATATCGCCTCCCGTCGCTTCACTTCTTCCCTGAAAAAAAGGAATGTTGAAAAAGCGCTAAATTTTCCTAAGCATCGGAATCAAGTTTTTACGCGCTGCATCCGCCTCCAATCGTATTCTGCGCAATTCATTTTCAGTTATCGGCACAGCCGTTTCATTCGTATTAAAATCTCCTTTGCATAATCTTAATACTCTAAAACCCAACCGCATGATTCCCGTTACATGAGTGGCAAACAGATTGTCCGCTTCGTTTTCCCAAACCGTCGCCTGCTCATTAAAGGTATTGTTGGCAATCGTAAACAGATAGTTTTCACCGGATTGTACTATTTTTTTAATCTTTTGATGAATGGAGACGCTAAAAGTCGGGGAAAAGAGTAGCATATTTAAAGCGGAACCATAGACAAGGGAGCCCAAATCCGATTTCGGCAAAAGCGCTTTTGCCTGTCGGATTGCATCCTGAAAGACTTCGGCTTTAAGTAAATTGGCCTGCAGCATATTTTCGCTACTTTGCCGAATACCTTTCAATTCAGGATCAAATTCTACAAAGACAATCTTATCCGCATATTTTCCCAAATCCAATTGGAAATCCCGGAGCAATTTTTCAGAATAAGTTCGGTCAAAATTGATCAGCAGATGCACCAATGTGCCTCCCTGTTCCAGCCACGAATTTACGAGTATTGCTCCAATGAGCGGCTTACCGGCGCCGCCGGGGCCGGTAATAACAGTAGTGGAAGGAAACGGAATTCCAGCGGGCAGCATTTTTTGCAGCCAGAAGACATTCGCTTGAAATTGTTCCATTATTTTCACCTTCCTTAAATTGCCGGACGGCTATATTCTTTTAGATGTCCGGCCTCCAAACCCGATACAATGCCAAACGGGTACAGCTAAAACTCAAATGCCATGCCCGTTTTGGCATGATCTATTTTAAACGCCTGATAAAATGCAGAAAGCGCCGGCAACTGCGTACAGTGCGACGGCAACAGACGCTGTACGCGATTCTCTTTGAAATAGGCAATGGTCTTTTGGGTCTGAACATCGATTTCTTTTAAATGGAAGCCGCCAATCACCGCTTTTATTTTATTTATACCGCTCACTTTTTTTGCATATTCTACGATATTACAAATCCCGGCATGCGCACATCCACTTACCACTATTAGCTCATCATTTTCAATCACCGCCAAAGCAGAATCGTCCGGAACAAAATCATCCCGGCCCTGGGCATCCACAAAATCGGTATGCTGCGCTTCAAAATCATTCAACCGTGGAATCTGGCCTAAAAATAGTATCTGCTCGGAAATTGGATAGGGCTTCCCGGATTCGATGATTTCAAAATGGGCAGCCATCTGTTCGCGATTTAAAGCAAGCCCCACATCTTCCGTATTATTACGATGATAACGTTTCAT
>JAJRSO010000071.1 GCA_024278755.1 Calditrichota bacterium
GGCATTGATTAACGAGTGAAGAAGTGTTGAAGGTTAAAAACAAAAGTCATTCCCACGAAGGTGGGAATCCAGTGGTTTTACAAGATAGATTCCCGATAAAAAATTTCGGGAATGACGGTTAAGGAGCAATTGGGCTTCGGCCCTGACGGAAAGCGAAGCGTATTTTATGCGTAACAAAAGAATTATAAGCCGCGCCCTGAGCGGAGTCGAAGGGCGATTTATGATTAACCAATCGAATTGACGAATAGAAATAAACCAATTATGACAGCATACTTTAACAACATCTACCGTCAAAAAGACAAATGGCGGCTGCTTTTGTGGATTGGCGGGATGCTGCTATTCTGGCTGTGGGATTTCTTTTTCCTGAACGCTTCGGCGCTACGCCGCCTTGAAACGGGCCTTTTTAATACCTTTGCCATTGCGGCGCTGGTAAGCCTTTTAAGCCTGCTGTTTGCCTGGCTTACGGCCTGGGGACTGACTATTTCCGAAAAAGGACGGCTTAAAGCGCTGCACTCCCTGGCGATTTTTATCCTGAACCTTTTACGTTCCGTACCCCAGATTCTCGGCGTCCTGGCCGTCTATTATTTTATCGTTACCCGTCAGACCGGCGGCACGGCAGACGTTATTCTTTTAATGGGCTCCGGGATGACCTTGTTCATCTTTCTCGAATTAACGGATCTGATGCGCGAACGCATTGCATTTTTTAAACAATCCGATTTTTACGCCGCTATGCGTGTTAACGGGATTTCGGAACAGCGCATTATCAATTTTGATATTCTGTGGAAGAATAGCGCAGTACATATTATAAATAAACTGGTCGCCATTTTCGGAACGGCTGTGTTTCTGCAGTGCAGCGTGGATTTTATCCTTTCCGTGGGACTTTCCACCGAAATCAGCGCGGTCAATCTGCCGGTTACATTGGGAAGTCTGCTGGCCAAAACCGACAGCAAGCAGGATATCCTGGCCATCGGTTATTCCTTAAGCCATCTCAGCTATCTGCCAAAACTCTTTTTTGTCCATTTGCAGGGCATCAGCGCCGCATTTTACATCGTGTTCAGCCTATTCAGTATCTTTAAAATTTCCAATGGATTTGCCGAAAGGCACCGCTTATGAGCCTGGGCCCGTTTCATATCCGCATTAAGGATCGCAGCCGCAACCTGGTTTCCATCGATAAATTTGAGATTGCAGAACATAAAATCACCTTTTTATTCGGTGAATCGGGCATCGGTAAAACGATGCTGGCCAAAGCGGTTTACGGTCTATTGGACCCGGCTCTGCTGGATATTTCGTTTAATCACAGCGCTTATCATTCCTATTTGCAAAGCGGTACAGCAAAGGAAATACAGCAAAACAGTTTTTTTGTATTTCAGGAACCTTCGTCGCATCTCAACCCCCTGCTCTCCCTACGCGAACAGTTACGGGAAGGCTCGCTGGCGCAAAGCAGCGCTGAAGCGCCCATATTAAACCACTTATGGCAGGATTCGGAAACATCCGAGATCGAAGAGATACTTAACACTTTTCCGCGTCCTTACCGTCCCAGCGGCGGAGAAAAACAGCGCATTCTGCTGGCTATGGCCTTCAAAAAGATTCAGCTTCTAAAAAGCGGGCAGCCTTCATTTTTTGTACTGGATGAACCCACGGGAAATTTGGATAACCATTCCCGTAACCTGGTAATGGAACTTATTTTTCAGTTTTTCCGGCACAAATCCTTTACCCTGTTGTTTATTACGCATGATTATTCCATTATTCACGAAATTTTTACGCAACACCGGGATTTAACGGAGCGTATGGAATTTAAAGAATTATTTCGGCAGGAATCCGGCCAAACCGCCTTACGCCCATTTTCCGCGGAACAGTACCTGCGCTGGGAGCAGCGGTTGACCCCGCACGTGCAGAGCGTTAAAAATGACAACGCTGTATTTTCGATACGCAGTTCTTTTTCGGTGTTTGGTAAGAATCTGCACATATACCGCGATGCCCGACATCGTGAGACGGTGGATTTAGAAATCTATCCCGGTTCTTTCACCTATTTAAAAGCGCCCAGCGGTGCCGGGAAAACCACTCTCGCAAAAATAACAATGGGTCTGATAAAGGCGGAAAAGTTCTCCGCTCAAATAAAAGGGCGCCGGTTCAACGAAACGACGCCGGTTGCGTTTTGGCCAAAACAAATCTGGGGCAAAGAACTTAGTATGGTTTTTCAGCATGCCGATGAAAGTTTAAATTTAAAAGCCGACATTTACCAGACATTCGCAGCGCTTCCATTGATTAAAATACCAACCCCGGACACACTGGCCGCACTTTTGGATCCCATATTCGCCGAAAAAGTGGACGCTGCTTTTCTAAAGAAAAAATTGTTTGAACTGAGCGGCGGACAAAAACAGCGTATCAATATTATGCGTTCATTGGCGCTAAGCACAAAACTCACTATTTTAGATGAGCCGCTGAATGGTCTCGATTTTCATAGCATCCAGCGAATCCTGCTTCTGCTGGAAGAAAAGCGCCGCTCGGGAAACGCTTTCTTAATTATTTCGCATAACGATGATATTTTTGAAAAACTCATTCCTGCCGGGAATATCTACTATCTGGCATAAGAATTGTTATGATTATGGGCAATTACAGAAAATAATTTACCGCTTATCAACTTATTGTAAACCGAAAAGGTAAACGCAAAGAATGCGAAGGAAAACAAAAAAAATAAGCAAGAAATAAAGCCTTATCTTTAGTTTACCTTGCGATTCTTAGCAAAATTAGCGGTTTATTTAGAAACGGCAACATTCTGTTGCACGGAAGCGGTAAGAAAACTAAACCCTCTTATAATGTAGAAAAATTTTACAGACCGGAGTAAAAATGTTAAAACTTGCGACACTCGTATTTATCTTCACCTCGTTTCTTTTTGCAGGGAAAATTTATTATACGGATAATCAAAATACAAGTAGCGGAGACGGCAGTTTTTCCAATCCCTTTCAGACGATTTCGGCAGGGATGAATGCCCTGCATGCCGGCGACACGTTATTTGTACGCGGAAATCCGGGTGACGCTTCCCGTGTATATGACGAAAACCTCTCTCTTAGCGATTCCGATCCCAACGGTACGGAAGCAAATCCGATTGTTGTAATAAACTATAAGGATGAAAAGGTTCAAATCGTTTTAGGCGGATCACTGAATATCTATGCTAACTGGTGGGAATTTAACGGTCTTCATTTTGATATGGACAACAAAACATCCGACGCTATTAAACCGAGAGGCGATCATCTGACTTTTCGCAATTGTGAAATCAGTAACGGGCAGCGCGACGGTTTTGATACGAATATGACCGATTATCTGCTCATTGAAAACTGTACCATTCATGGCTTCGACCGCTCTGATCGGTATGACGCTCACGGTATTATTTTAAACGGCGGACATAACAACACCATTCGCGGTAATACGATTTATGATTGCAAAGGCGATTGTATTCAGTTGTATAAGGCCGATCAGAATTACGATACCGTGATTGAAGATAACGATTTGTATACGACAATGGGCAACGGCAGCGAGAACGCCATTGATATAAAAGGCACCCAGGGCTGTACCATTCGCAATAACAAAATGCATGGTTTTCATGATGCCGACGACAGCGACGGCGTAGCGCTTAAGATCAATAAAAATTCCGATGATATTCTGGTGGAGAAAAATGATATCTACGCATCCAACGGCGGTATTCGTATTACCGGCGGCGAAATGGATCGCATTACCATTCAGTTTAATGTAATACATGACTTACATGTGGACGGCGGGGATAGTTCCAAATACGGTTACGGCGTGCAGTTTGACGGTGTGAATGATGTGATTTTTAAAAGCAATACCTTTGCCAATATTCCCGGCCCCCTGTTCTGGATTGCCAGCGGCGGGGCTACCAATCTAAATATAAAGAATAATCTGTTTTATAACAGCAATACCTTTAAAGGTTCCACATCCGATTTTGACGGTATGGTAAGTATCGATTATAACGGCTGGTTTAATTGTGTGGAGACGATTTCCGGCTCGCACGATACAAACGGTAGTGACCCGATGTTTTTAGACGAAGCGGAGCAAGATTATCATCTTAACAGCGCAAGCCCGGCCATTGATATGGGCGACCCGGCAGAGGGTACGGCGTTTCCCGGCGGCAGAATTGACCTCGGCGCTTTTGAATATAAAGAAACGACCTCCATAGCCTTTCCCCGGCAGAATATTATTAATGATTTTAAATTAAGGCCAAATTATCCTAATCCGTTTAATCCGGGAACCATTATTAATTACCAATTGCCAATTGCCAATTATGTTGAACTTCGTATTTTTAACGCTTTAGGGCAGCAGGTACAAACCCTGGTGGATCAGAGACAGGAGGTCGGAATGTATCGTGTTCGCTTTGATGGGAGTTCGCTGCCAAGCGGCATTTATTTTTATCGGCTTAGGGCCGGTTCTTTTATCCAAATACGTAAAATGACGCTCCTTCGTTAATCCTTCTTTCTTCTGTCAAACCTTCCGGTTTGGACTTATCGATGTAGTTTTTTATCTTTTCTTTTATAAACACACAGAAATTGAACAGTGAACAATCACGTAAAGAAAATAAAAGTCTTTCCGGGGAATAGGATTACACGAAGGGCCACGAAGGCATCACGAAGATTTGATTAATGATTTTTGATTTTATATGGGATTTATAAATTCGACGCTAAAAAATAAGAGGTATTAAGCTATTTGGCTGCTTCGTGTGGCTTCGTGCTTTTCGTGTATTGGCAGGCATTGATTAACGATTGAAGAAGTGTTGAAGTTTAAAAACAAAAGTCATTCCCACGAAGGTGGGAATCCA
>JAJRSO010000072.1 GCA_024278755.1 Calditrichota bacterium
TACGGCATAAGGGTAAGCAGTAGCAACACTCCAAATAAAATATTTACCAGTACGATCGCCGGTTTTAATCCGACTCTTCCGGGAAAGGTAACGGCATTGTTTTGCAAATCCCCTTCCATATCCTGCATATCTTTTATAATTGCCCTGCCAAGATGAAAGAAAAACGCAAACACTGCGGGAATGATTCCCGCCTGCCAGTCGAATACGGCCATCGCACCGTAAATAAACGTAAGTCCGGCGGCAAAACTAACCAGTAGATTTCCCAGTAAAACCGTGCGTTTTAAATGAGCGCTGTACCAGACAAGCAGAGCGGCAATGAGTACAGCTATCAAAAAAAAACGGAGGCCTGCAACCAGCGAAAGCGATAAGCCCGTTAAATATAAAAATGCAAACCAGCGCCAGGCTTGTTTAATGCTAAGCGCTTTGGAGGCCAGGGGACGTTTGGGACGATTGACACGGTCGATTTCGGCATCATAAATATCATTGATCACATTGGCGCCCGCCAGAATAAGCACGGCGGAAAATGCAACCGGCAATAACAGAGGCGTGACAAAAAATTGCGGGGAAATAAACGCAGCCAGCCAAACGCTTATAAACGTAAGCGTTACATTTAACGGACGGATTATCTTAAAAAAGGCCAACAGCATGCTTTACCTCAGAGAATCGATAATATGTATTAGCATGCGAAATTTTTGCTTGTTTCCCGATGTAAAACTCTCGTTGTGCAAAGACTCCGATAAAAGCTGTTTTACTTTTTCCTTTTTTTCGGCAG
The DNA here is from genome assembly GCA_024278755.1 of Calditrichota bacterium. GTDB lineage: Bacteria > Calditrichota > Calditrichia > Calditrichales > Calditrichaceae > JANTFQ01. Next base: position 773 of record JAJRSO010000072.1, read on the forward strand.
GGAAATACAAAGACGGCGCTTTTTCTTGCGTTTTTATTTTTAAAATGTTTAAATCGGTAAGCGCCGAAAGCTCTTTTTGTAAAATAACAACCGTTCGGCCGTTTTTAATGGCTGCGTTTTCATACAACTGAAAGGCGGTTTGTGGAGCACGCTGCCACAAGGCTTTTAAAATGGGGAAAAAGTTTTCATTAACCAGATAATCCGTAGCTGTACGTTCCGGCATATGGCCGCTATTCATATACTGTATGGCAATACTGGCAGCCAGAACTGCCGCCGTAAAAACAGGCGCAACCTCATTGGAAGAGGGCCGGTTCATTATATGCGTCAGCTTATCGCCGACCTGCCGGGGTACATAATAAGAACTACTGCGCGTATCAAGAAAAAGTCTGTTCTTGGGTATTGCTACCCGGGAATCATAGTAGGCAGGTTTGTTTTTAAAGGAGGAAGGCGCCGTTATTTCGATACTGAAAGAAGATGAATCTGGTGCGCCCAAAATAAGATAATTCGGTTGCCAGAAAAGCGAATCTTTCACTCCGGCTGCCCCTTTAAATCCCGGATTGCCGAGCTGGGCGCCAAGGAGCTGAGCAGTGAATAACAATAAAATAAAGAACGCCGGCCTGCCGTTTGTTTTCATCTCTTTACCTTTGAAATACGCCAAAGCGATAATAAAACCGATGCTGTCAGGCTTTGGGTTCGGTTTTATTATCCTCTTTATTGGGCTCGGACAAAGGTTTATTGATATCCAGTTCTTCCTGAATATCATTGGTGGCTTTTTTAAATTCCCGGATTCCCCGGCCCAAACCCTGTGCTAATTCGGGTAATTTTTTTGAACCGAATACCAGTAAAATAATAAACAAAATAACCAGTAATTCTGTTGTGCCGATTCCAAACATTTTATCCCTCTTTTCTAAAAATCATTTCATCCAGCGCAGTGCATAGGCGGCAATTAAAACGCCGATTACACCCATTATATTTATTTTAATCGTAAATCCCAGCGTAAGGCTAAGGATAATAATATTCACGGTTCCCGGACCGAAAGAAGCGGTGGCAGATTTTAAAAAAAACTGCTGCACAACTCCGGCAGGAATAATATACGCAGCTATCTCTCCTAAAACCGAGCCGATTAAAGCACCGAGAAACAGTACCACAATGTAATAAATCCAACCTCTTTTTGTCATAATAAACTCCTGCAAATTATGTTGCAGGTCCCTCCGAATTACGTTTTCCGAAGTCCTTTTCCGAGACCAATTCGAAAAATAAAACGGCCAAGCCCGCTAAGCACGTAGATTAAAATATATGGAAACAATAATGTTTTCGGAAAAATAATCGCGCTGATGGCCATTAAAATCATCAACACAAATAAACCTGCCTGCAAGCCCCCTCCTTTAAATGTAAAAGGCGGCAACACATCGTATCGAATGGTACTGACCATCAGCACCGAAACGGTAACGGTAACTAAAAGCAATACCCGTGGAAACACTTCCCCCTGCGGAAAATGCATTCCGGCAAACAACACATAGGTGGCAAGCGTAATAGCGGCAGCCGGTGAAGGTAAGCCTACAAATTCACTCTTATCAAAACCCTCGAGCTGAACATTAAAACGGGCCAAACGAATACTGACAAATAAGAGCGGAAAAAAACTGATAAAAATTCCGGCGTTGCCCCAGTTATAAAAAAAGAAACCATAAATCAGTGCAGAAGGCGCCAGACGAAAGGAGATATTATCGGCCAGAGAATCGTATTCCACTCCGAATTTACTGGAAGCATTCGCCAGCCGGGCCACCTTTCCGTCCATGGCGTCAAAAAAAGAAGCCAGCAGAATCATCCAGGCGGCAAAGGTAAAATCTTTAACATACAAAGCCAGAACCGCAGACATAAAACCGCAGAACATATTGCCCATTGTAAAAAAATTTGGCATGATGGAACGGGGAATTTTAATCACGATGTAAACTCTCCAATAATGGTTTCCCCCGCTCTAACCTTGTCTTTTAACGACACATTAATTTTTGCGGAAAGCGGCAGAAACAAGTCCACCCGCGAACTGTACTTAATCATCCCAAAACGTTCGCCAGGTTTGATGGTATCGCCGGGTTTCAGGCGACAGACAATGCGTCTGGCAATGAGGCCGGCAATCTGAACAAAGAACACTTTTCCGAATTTGGTAGTGACGCCAATTTCTGTACGTTCGTTTACATCCAGCGCTTTATCGGCAAACGCCGCAAGGAACTGCCCGTTTTTATGCTCCAAAAACTCTACGGTTCCATCTACAGGATTTCGATTGATATGCGCATTGAATACGGACATAAATATCGCCACACGCCGAACTTTTTCTTTAAGATACACGGGTTCTTCGATTTCATCAATTTTAATTATGGTGCCATCTGCCGGAGAGATGATTAGGGCGTCTCCGTCAGGCGTTTTACGTTGCGGATCGCGAAAGAAAAAAAAATGAAAAATAAACAAAACGCCAATAATTCCCGTTACTATCCATAAAGCAACAGAAGGTTTAATGCACGAGGCTGCCAGTAAAAGCGCTTCGAGCAGTCCCGTGAAAAAGATAATTTTATAGCCGTCTTTTGTAATCATTTATAGGTTCCTGTCCCCGGTAAGATGTTTTAAAATCGCACGAAAGGATTCTTCCGCCTTATTATTTGCCAGTCGGAAATAATTTTGCTTTAGTGCGCCATTGTCCTCAATATACCATAGCCGGGAATTATCCGGTGAAATTTCATCCGCAAGATAAATCTGATTTTGCAAACGTCCGAATTCCAGAGTGTAATCAACCAGTTTCAATTTCCGCCGTTCCATAAAGGCTTTTAAAACGGCATTTACCTTGGAAGACAATCGTGAAATATGCTTCATCTCATCGGGACTGCAACGGTCAAAAGCATACGCATGGGATTCGGAAATCATCGGATTTCCCAAAGACTCGTCTTTTAAATAGTATTCCAGCACAGGATATTTTAACGGAGTTCCTGCTTTAAGATTAAATCGTTCGCATAAGCTGCCGGCGGCAATATTGCGGATTAGAACCCGGATGGGCAGCATCTCCAGCTTTTTAACCTGTACCCGGTTTTCTCCGAGAATTTTACCCCAATGCGTAGGGATATTATAACTTTCAAGATATTCGAAAACAATCTTGGTTAAAGCAAGACGAACGGCTCCCTTTCCCTTAAATTCAGCCCGCTTTTCTCCGTCAAAAAGGGACTTGCTGTCCTTGAACTCTAAAACAACCTGATTGTCCGTTTCTGCCTGAAGTACCTTTTTTGTAGTGCCCTCAAACAACACTGTTTCACCTGCCAACGCACTTCCTCCCGGTTCCATATATTTATTTAATGCGGATATTTTTCAAGTATGATTAATTTTTCCTGTATTTTTCCATTCCGCCAGATCTTAACCTTTAGTTTGTCTCCCACCAGCAGTTCCAAAGACTGAATAACATACCCCACCGCCTGCGTATTGGAAACGTCTATTCCATTTAGGGCTAAAAGCACATCTCCCAACTTAATTCCGGCTTTCTCGGCCGGGCTGTTCTTTTCTATCCGTTTTATCAGAACACCCTGAGTGGAATTATAATGGATCATACGGGCGATATACGGATTTATATCGGTTCCGTACAGGCCAATCCAAATTTCGGCGTCACCCTTCCCCCGGGTTTTAAGTTTCTTAATAACCTGTTCAATATAATTGGCAGGAATGGCAAAGCCCACGCCTACCGAGCCGGACGAACCGGACGAACCGGTATAAATAAACGTATTCATCCCCACCACTTCTCCCGCGGCATTACACAGCGGCCCCCCGCTGTTTCCCGGATTGATAGCGGCATCCGTTTGCAGCATATCTTCGTATACCCGGCCTTCCATCGGTGAAAAATCACGGTTTATCGCGCTGATTACCCCTACCGTAACCGTGGGTGAATTATTTACAAAAAGGCCAAATGGATTTCCGAGAGCAATGGCCCATTCGCCAATCAGCATCTTATCCGAATCCCCAAATTTTACCGATGGCAATCCTTTTTTATCTATTTTTAATAAAGAAATATCCGATACGTGATCGCTGCCGATAAGTTCTGCCGAAAGCTGTGTGCCGTCGCTCATAACGACAATAATCTCTTCGGCGTTGCCGGCCACATGTTCATTGGTCACTACATATCCGTCTTCGGAAATGATAAACCCGGAGCCAAGCGACTGGATGGGCTGCTCAATAATGCGATCACCATAGATTTCCGGAAAATAACGGCTAAAGAAGGGATCGTTTCCAAATGGAGAACGCTGAATATACTTTTTAACTTTTGTTACATTAATAGATACCACCGCGGGCCGAACCATCTTTACCGCTTCTGTAATGGCGTTGCTGCGGCTGGTCGCAATTTGTGTTTCCTGAACCGGTTTTGCATATACAGCTGCAACCGTAGTCGTATCTGTTTGTTGTCGCGTATGCGGACCAAATTCCTGATACAGATAAATACCGGCCATAATGCCGATAATAATAGTTAAAATGGGTCGTACTAATTTTGACATAATCTGTTACCGGTTTTTAACTTTTTCCCAATCCTTTAAAAAACTTTCAATTCCTTTATCGGTCAGAGGATGTTTCATCATCTGTTCAATCACTTTAAAAGGAATGGTAGCAATATCCGCTCCTATCATCGCTGTTTCGACCACATGCATGGTATGGCGGATGCTGGCCACAATAATTTCGGTTGAAATGGCATAGTTTTCAAATATCTGCTGTATTTGCTCAACCAGTTGCATTCCTTCCGTGGCGATATCATCGAGACGGCCCACAAAAGGACTTACAAATGAAGCGCCCGCACGCGCTGCAAGCAGGGCCTTAATCGGTGAGAAAATCAGGGTTACATTGGTTCGGATTCCTTCTTCCGCCAACTGCTTAACGGCTTTTAATCCGTCCTTGGTCATGGGGATTTTTACAACAATATTAGAATGTATTTTTGCCAGTTCACGGCCTTCGTTAACCATTCCTTCCCAATCTAATGAAACCGCTTCGGCACTTACCGGGCCGTCCACGATTTCGCAAATGGCGTTAAAAATTTCTTTTGGATCGCCCTTTTCGCGGGAAATTAAAGTGGGATTTGTGGTAACTCCGTCCAGAATGCCGATACTGGCCGCTTCCCGAATTTCATCCAGATTGGCGGTATCAATAAAAAATTTCATTTGTTTTACTTTAATAGCTGGTTAAATTTTTCTAATAACTTACTTCTTCCAGAACCAGTCCTTTTGCCGGTACGGACAGGGGCACCTTGCGACGGTCACCGGATTCAATTATTCGACGCATATCAGACAAAGTAATTTTTCCGCGTCCAAGTTCGATTAGCGTACCGGTAATGGCCCGCACCATGCCGTGCAAGAAGCGATTGGCCTTTATTTCATAAATAAAAACGTCTCCTGTCCGTAGCCAACGGCTGCTTAGTATATTGCAACGGTGGTGTTTTACAACACTGTTAACTTTACAAAAAGCCTTAAAATCTTCATATTCCAAAACAAGTTTTGCACCGGCCTGCATGAGGGTAAAATTCAACGGATAGTGGACAGTCCAGGAATAGAAGCGGTTTAAAGCGGTTACGTCGGTCGTAATGGTATAGCGGTATCGCCGCGCTGTGGCATCAAAACGGGCATGAAAACCAGCGCTTGCCGTGGTAATTGTTTTTACCGCTATCGCTCTGCAAAGTATGCCGTTTAAAGAACGCTTTAGTTTATATATATCAAAGTCCGGTATATCACAATGTACTACCTGGTTGCGGGCATGAACCCCTGTATCGGTACGACCTGCAGCCGTAACACGGATGTGTTGTTTAAAAAGTACAAACAGAGCGCGTTCAAGTTCTTCCTGTACCGAGATTTGTCCCTTTTGTATTTGCCAGCCGCTAAATCCGCTACCGTCATACTCCAAAACAAGCTTTATTCGCTGCATATCTGCTTTAATATTTAAAATATAGTGTTCAATATACAGTATTCTTAATTTCATTTCAAGTTGAGCCATTCGCCCCTAAGTACTGTATATTCAATTACTTTCAAAAAAAAACCGCCGGAAATGCGACGGTTTTACGATAGTTTTATACTTTTTGATCTTTGTATGCTCTTTTCAAAAACGGAACAAACGGATTTTGATGGCAGATTATTTTTACTCGGCTAAAACAGGCTATGTTGTTTCCGTGATTCTTTTTCGCCGGTATTGATAAATGGTTAAAAGGAAACCCATAACCAGCAGGACTGTTCCTAACCATAAAATGCTGATCAATGGTTTAACCGAAATTTCTGCGGCTAATAATTCTTTTCCCGCATATATATCATTGGGGGTGCTTTCGCCGGTCACGGCAAGCGTAAGCGAACCGGTATCCACATTAATTCCTTTAATCATTACCTTCTGTTTTTTATTCGGCAAATCGGCTGCAAGAATCTCTTTTTTCTGGCCGCGCATAACCATAGCCGGTTTGATAAGGCCAAGACTGGTTCCGGTTTTGTCATACACGTTAATCTCCGCAGCGAGATGAATATCACCGGCCTGCATACCATGGTTGCCCATATCATACTTTAAAAACTCGAACTGGTACTTGCCAAAAGAGACCGTACGACCCTTTCTCAGCTCTATTTCTGCCGTATTGGTCCAGCTTTTTTCCGGCGGAATAATCTGGATGGGCGATATGTAAAAATCACGCATAAATGTATTTTGAACCGCCGGACCAACCATGAAGGCCTGACTGTATTCACTCCAGTAGAATTTGGCAATTTCCCGTTTGTTATCCACCATCAATAAAACTTTATCTTTGCCGTCGGGCGAGGGCACTTTTCCATTATATTCCACAACATGATCCATAATTTTTATGGGTGTATCCATGGGTAAAGTTACCCGTTGTGCACTATCGTATACGGATGAGGTGATTATTCCGATAAGCATTAATCCCAATCCGGTATGGGTAAGGTAGCCGCCGAACTTATAGTTTTTACGGCGCAGCATACGGTACACCAGTTCACCGTTTACCAGAATCATAAAAAAGGCAATGATTGTAATTAACAATGGAATAAGATGTGTGTTTCCAAAAAATATTGTGATTACGCCAAGTACAAGGGCTCCAGCGGCATGCCAGACAATCTGTTTAAGCTTTTCAGCGCTGTTTCGTTTCCAGGTCATGCGTGGAGCAAGAGAGATTAATAAACCCATTAACAGAACCAGCGGTCCGGCCAGAGTGTTATAATAATCCGTCGAAACATTGGATGCCTTGCCAAAAAGCCCGGAAATAATAGGAGAAGAGGTGCCGAGAAACGTAAGGATTGCAAAAATCAATAGGACTAATACGCCGAACAGGATAAATGATTCTTTAGAAAAAAGAGCCGATTGTACTTTTTCACTTTTAACTTCATTGATGCGGAACAAAAAGGTTAACAGACTGATGGCCAGAAATAAAACCACAAAACCGGTTAAAAAGAGATTTAATTCCGAGCTGCCAAAAGAATGAACGGAAAAATCCGTTAACACACCGCTACGGGTAAGAAAACTACCATAGAGTACCAAAACAAAGGTAATCAGGGCTAAAAAGATATTCGTTTTTTTTACACCGCCCTGGGTTCGCTGGATCACAATTCCGTGAATAAGCGCCAGAGAAGTAACCCAGGGAATCAGCGAGCTGTTTTCCACCGGATCCCAGCCCCAAAATCCGCCCCAGCCCAGAGTTGTGTAAGCCCAGTATCCGCCAAGGATAATCCCCGTTCCCAGCATGGCGCTGGTAAACAGAACGTACGGATAAACCGGTTTTATCCAGTTGGAATAGTTTTTTTTTATTAACGCCGTCATGGCAAAAGCAAATAAGATCATTGTAGCCGAATATCCGGCAAACAGAATAGGCGGATGAATCGTCATCCAGGGATCCTGTAGCAAGGGGTTTAGTCCGGTTCCGTCCGGCGGAATAATACCCGGTGCAAAAGCAGACGGATTAACCTGCCATACAAAAGAGAACGGATTCTTTTTAATCAGAATCATCACAATAAAAGCCTGCACCAGGCTCATAAAGCTCATAATTAGCGCTTCGTCTTCTTCTTTTTTACGAATGATAAAGAGGCCGTAAAGCGAACCCATCAGCGTCCATAACAAAAAAGTGCCTTCCTGGCCGGCCCAAAAGGTGGAAATTAAATAGTAAAGAGTTAAATCGCGCGACGAATAGCTGAAGACATAGGACCATTCGAAATGGTGCGTTAAGATCCCCCACATCAGCATTGCCGATTGCAAAACAATAAGCAAAGAGGATGTATAAAAGCTGAAGCGCGCTAAGGTAAGCAGATCTTCACTTTTACGCTGATAATATAAAAAATAGGAAACAATGCTAATAATGAGAGCAGTAAACGTGAGCGCGGTTGCAGCAAGGCCGATGATCATACGCCGGCCCCTTCCTCCTGGTACTTAGAAGGACATTTCACCAGCAGGTCTTTTGCATAAAAAACGCCGTCTTTGTATTTACCAACACATACGATCTGAACAGCCTGATCAAAATTACCGGGTTTAGCGCCGTCGTAAACAACTTTAACAACATCGCCAAATTCATCCCGAATTTTAAAAACAAACAGATTGCTCTGCACATTGAATTCCCCTTCGCCAAGACGCTCTCCCTTAACCTGTACGGTGGAAGAAGAGGCTTTAGCATCGGCGATTGATACATATGGTGTGAGGGTGGCATTAAAAGAAATACCCGCCCACACGGTAAAAACTATGATGATAATACCACCAATTATATATTTAGAGCGCATCATGCGTTCCTTTCCGATTATTTGTTTCTTATCCGTTCGATTCTTCGGATATTTTATTTAGCTTTTTTTTAAGCGTTTCAATCTTTTTATCGGTTATAAGCAAATAACTGAAAATGCCTGTCCAGATAATCAAATTTATAACTAATACAACGTAAATCGGCTGCATTTTAATTCTCCATTTGTTTTAATTGTAATTGGATTCGGATAATATCAATGCGCTGTTTCAACAGCCAGACAAAAGCGGCTGTATATGCCGCTAACGAGCTTAAAAAGACCAGTAGCATTTTCCCGTCCATATGAATTTTCCCCTGGGTATTTACCAGAGGATCGGGATGCAGCGATTCATAAATCCGCGGTACGACAAATACAAAAAAAGGCACCGTTACAAAAGCGAGCAGGTCGTACACGGCCGAAAGCGCGGCACGGCGGTCGGCCTGCTCTACGGCAGAGCGCAAGGCAAAATAAGCTGCATAAATGAGCAATAGAATAAATATTGACGTTTCGCGGGGATCCCAGTTCCAAAAAGAGCCCCAGCTCATTTTGGCCCAGATAGAACCGGTAATTGTTGCCAAAACGCCGAAAAGCAGACCTATCTGATTGGCCGCTTCCGCCCATAAATCATATTTAAGAATTTTCTTTCTGAGATAGAGACCGCTAAACAAAGCGCCCACGGCAAATGCGATAACCGTTATCCAGGCCGTTGGCACATGGAAGTAAAGCACCCGAGTATATTCGCCCAAACCTTTGGCCAGGGGCGCATAAAAAAAGGCTCCGTAAATGACGGAAGACAGTACAAAATACAAGATAAATTTAAGTAGTTTTACTAGCATTTTTTCCCCTTCAAAAAGTGTAAATTTACTGTATCCCTGAGGAAAGAGCAAAAAATCCGACGCTTCTGTTTCATCTTAAACTATTCATTAGACTTATTCATTCCAAATAAAATCAAAAAGCAAAATACCGGCGGTAATAATAACCACCGCAAAGGCAAACAAGGCCTGCAGCTCGGAAGTTGCCGATACGAAAGGCGCATTGGTTGCCGCTTTTTTTGCTGCGCTTATTCCGCTTACGATAACCGGCAGGAGGATGGGAAATGCCAGAACAGTAAACAAAGCTCCCTTTGTATTACTTTTAGAAATTATTGCCGCAACGATGGTTCCCCCACCGGCCAATCCAAAGCTGCCAAAAACAAGGCTGAGCACAAAAACCAGACCATCATAAACAACAAAATTCATTACACCTATGAAAAGCGGAACGACCAGTAGTTCCACTGAAAAGAGCAGTATAATATTAAACAGTAGTTTTCCTAGAAAAACGCTGGAAGAGGTCGTAACCAGTTTAAGCGTATCCGCTGTGTGTGTTTCTTCTTCACGTACAAAAATATGCGCCAAACCGGACATGGAAGAAAAAAACAAAATTATCCACAACAGTGCGGAGAGTATTTCGGGGCCGGCTGAAAAGGCGCCAATGGAAAATGAAACCGCTGTAAGCGTTACAATGGCAAACAAAAAAATGGCATTCAGAGCATAGCGCGTTTTAAATTCCTGCTGTATATCTTTTCTGAAAACAAGCCACGCTTTATACATTTACCTGCACTCTCATATCCGCCAGTTTCAAATCATCGATATCATTAGTGGCCATTATTAGTAAACGATCTTTTTTATAGTCCTGCAATACATCGTACACAAGGCGAATTCCTTCTTCGTCCAGATTCGAGCGCGGTTCGTCCACAAACAAAATCTTAGGCTCGTGCAGCAACGCAAACACATATTTCAAACGCTGTTTCATTCCGGAAGAATAGGTTTTTACGGCGTCTTCTTCGCGACCTTTTAAACCGAAACGTTCCATCAGTTTAAAAATTTTGGGTTCAAAATTTTTCATACTCCGGATTTTAGAGAAAAATTGTAAATTTTCCATCGCACTTAAATCCTGATACAATTCAAGGTAGGGGCCTAAAAAACCGATATGCTGAAAGATCCGTTCCGCGGGAATGGACCTTTCATGTTCAAAATATTCTATAGTACCGGAGGTAGGTAAAATTAAATGGCTGAGGATACGCATTAAAGTGGTTTTGCCCGATCCGTTTGGCCCGAGGACAGCAAGGCAAGTGCCGCTTTCGGCTTCAAACGTAAGATTTTTAAAAACCGCCTTTTCGGCAAAATCTTTTGATATTTTCTTTGCAGATAGTTTCATACGTAGTAAGCTATTAAAAAAACAGAATCCGGGCAACTGTTTGCTTGTGTTTATTTTAATTTAAGAAGCATTCGCTGTCTTTATTCATACCCTTTGAATTTAGGAATGAATTAACTATGTTAATTCATCTGTATCGACACAGTCGACACACTCCTAAAAAACGCTCTTAAATACAAACAAAAAAAGGCCGCCCGGAACGGACGGCCTTTTTTAGAACTAAAAAACACGGATTAGAAACCGAGGACTAAGTTAAACAATGCGTTTCTTTCCGCTCCGGGCAATAAACCGTATTCGTTACCGATTTGCCAGAATTCTTCATTCAGAACATTATTGATATGTAAAGAAGCATTCAGATTAAACATACCAACATTTTGCTGCCAGCCGATAATCACATCAACAACTGACCATGCCGGAAGAACATCGCCTTCTTTTACATAGTTTTCAGTTTGTGTATCATATTCCAAACCTACAAATTCATTTCCCGGAAGAATATAATAATCTTTATAATGACGGGCAGCCATCGAAACATAAAGCGGGCCGTTATTATAGCTAATAACATTAGACATCATAAACTGAGGAGCGCCCGGTTCGATATTGCCTTTTTTAATACCAAGCTGTTCTTTTGCTTCTTCGGAAACGCCGCCGTTCCAGGAGTTTTCCATACGGGAAACAGAAGTGCCAAGTTTTAAGTGTTTGCTTATCATAATATTGCTGTTAAATTCGATACCGCGGTAGGTAGCGTCTCCAACCGGAATATAACGACGTCCTTTATAATCATAACCCGGCTCGTTTGCTTTGGTCGGATCCGTAATTCTGTACGCTTTATTCTGGAATTCAATATTGTATAAGTTCAGTTTAGCGTTAAAATTAGCAACCGCAAAGCCCATACCCAATTCAAAATCATCAGAAATTTCAATATCCAGTTCATCATTAGGCTGGCCATAGTTAAAGAAATATTTTACGCGGGGTTCATTGTATACGCGGCTGTAATTTGCGAATACATTCAAATGGTCTGTCAGGTTGTAGTTTGCGCCCAATTTAGGAGAAACAAACTGATAGCTTTTTGTAAAATCAACCAGATTAAATTTCACATTGGCGTTATTCACAAAACCATCGTTATTTCCACCTTCGAGATTCTGAGTCATTACATACGTTCCGTCTGCAACCGGACGGTTGTTTGAGGACGGGAAGTCTTCTTTAATATGATACATACGTAATGAATACTGCAAATCCGTCATAACATTCAAATCGCCAAAATTCCAAAGCGCATGCCCAAATATCGAAAAATTCGGTTTGGTATTGGTGTTATCATAATACACATCACCTTCGCGAAAAATGGATTTTGCTCCACCGACTTTGATTTGCGCATTATCAAGCGCTACATTGGCATCGGCTTTATTTCCAAACGTATTGATTATCAAACCGTAATGGCGCGCCCACCAGTAACGGCCTTCGGCACCAACTGAAAATTCATGATTGTTCCATTTGGTATTATACGTGGCAACAGCGCCAAACTGGTTATGGATGGAATGTGCACGGTATTGATACACACCTTTTCTGAGAAAGTTATAACCGCCATTGGCAAAAGTAGAATTAGCGCCCATATCTACAATATCCTGCATCGTAATCTGACCGCTGGCATCTCTGTAGCCCATACTGGTAAAAGCCCAGGCATTACTGATATTTTCACCATATCCGCGTCCCATTGTACCAAATGAGTTAATTTGCAGATAACTGTCTTTATTGATATCCCAGGTATAATGCAACTCTAACTGCGGTTTATGAAAAACATTGTTATCAAAAGAAACATTGCCGTTTCCGATAACTTCACCGCCCTTGTCCTTATCAACATGGCCAAAATAGAGCATATCTATCAGGCTGGTACCGTCTTTTTCACGGCTGGTTAAACCGGCGTCATTATCGGCAACATAAGGATGGCTGTTGAAATCACGTCCCCACTTGGCGTAAGTATCTGCCGAATTCGAATAGTATGAATAGGCGTGGAACTGAGGAGCGCCATGCAGAACCAGACGGAAGGTGTGGTTTTCATTCATAAAATAGGACAGGCCAAAGTAATATGACATTCCCTGGTAATACGTGTCTTTTCTCCAGCCGTTTCCATTCATATAGTTGATACGGGTTAAAAAAGACATTTTATTGTCAGCAAATAAACCGGTGTTGTAATCAAAACCCAGTTTATAAGTATTGTACATACCCGCTGTCGTATTGATTTTAAAACTCGAAACAGCCGGAGCGTCTGCTGTTAAAACATTAATGGAACCGCCGAAAGCGCCGGCGCCGTATAATGAAGAACCTGCGCCACGCTGTACCTGAATGGACTGGGAGCCACTGGGCAGTGCGCCCCAGTTTGACCAGTAAACTTTTTTCGATTCGGGATCATTTACTTCGATATTGTTAATCATTACACTCATACGTTGTTCATCGAAACCGCGGATATACACTTTAGAGTCACCCAGGCCGCTTCCACCGTCGGAAGTAACATAAATACCCGGTGTATTTACGAAGAGATGTGGAACATCCTGTACGGTAAAACCTTTGGAAATTTCATCGGCTGTAATATTGGTAAAAGCAACCGGTGTCTCACGTTCTTTCGCACGGCTGGCTTCTACGATAATATCACTCGTTTTTAAGATATTGGCCTTTAATGCAAAATCAACCACTGTCTTTGCTCCGGACACGGTTACGCTTTTGCGAACTTCATTATAACTAACGAATGAACATACAAATGTATATGTTCCATCGTCAATTTCAAAGAAGAACATACCGTCTTCGTCGGTTGCCGCGCCTACTGATGTGCCTTCAACAAAAACATTAGCGCCTGCCAAAGCTACGCCGGTCGCCGCATCTGTAACCTTACCGGCTACACTACCTGCAAACACGCTGCTTACAGCAAACATAAGGACTGAAATAAAAAGTATGATTTGTTTCATACTGCCTCCATTTAATTAAACGGTTAGTGAATTATATGAGTTAGTGATTTTTTGTAAATATAGGAATGTATTAAATGTACGGGACGATTGATGCCAAGCAAAGTTCTTGTCCGTATGTAACGAGCAAACGATCATTATTCGCACTATCCACTATTTTTTAATATGAGAAAATTAAATGAATCGGGTCGTTTTTTGATCACTTAATCAGGATGCAAATGTATCGCAAATATATGATGTATGTCAAATATTTTTTATTAAAAATATGTTAGGAAGGTGTTAAAGGGGGGGTAACTTCTATAAAATATTATTTATAACGTACATCATGTTCATACATTTCCTGTACGACTTTACGTAAAATTTCGTCTCTTTCGTAAAATTTATTACGAATACGCATACGAACCAACTCCAATTTCTGCGCCTCAATACCCTGAGAAGCGGATTTGGTTTTTATTGTTTTAGCCTTGTTTTGCACCTGGCTACCTGTATAGTTTAGCTGACTGTTTTCTACTCTCATTAACAAAACTATCGGATAGCTTGATACAAACTTTAATACAGGTAAAGAAAGAGGTAAAAAATAACCAATATATCAGGAGAGGGGGAATTTCATAATGAAACGGTTGCCAACTTTATTGTCCGCATCAACCTGTAAGCTACCGCCATGCGCTTCCACAGCCAACTTACTAAAGGTTAATGTCAATCCACGACCCAGGCGAAAACCTTCGTTTTTAATTTCGACCTGGCTAAATTTATCAAAAATACTTTCACTGTATTTTATGGGAATCTGAATACCAAAGTCGTGTAGTATCACTCCAACTTCGGTTTCCGTTATAAACGTTTGTATTTCAATCTTCCCATCGGATCCAACGTTAGAAGCCGCAAATGTCAGCATATTATCAAACACCCGTTCCATAACGGAAGTATCCAGTTTGATAAACGGCATTTTATCGGCCAGTATAAGTTCTATCTGCTTCTTTTCATTTTCCGGATAATCCATTATCCGTTCATGAGCTTTTTCAATCAATTCATTCAAACCAATAAGCTCTTTACTCAGTTCTATGGAACCGCCTTCAATTTTAAAAACGTCAATTAAATTAAGCACCATGCGCAATAAGTTTTGTGTACTGCGATCAATACGGCCCAGGTATTTCTGAACCATTGGCGAAATGGAATCTCCAAGACCCATTTCCATCATTTGTAAATTCCCCTGGATTACAAAAAGCGGGTTCTTCATATCATGAACAATCAGATGGTTCAGTTCTTCTTTAAACTGATCCATCTTTAATAACGCTTTATTTTTTTCTTCTAGCTCGAGGTTTTTTTCTTCCAGCTGGTCGTGGTAGCGTTTTATACGCAAAAGTGATTTAACCCGTGTCAGTAATTCCACATTTTCGAAAGGTTTCGAAATAAAATCATCGGCGCCCACTTCCAAGCTGCGGATCTTGTCCTTTAATTCTTTAAGAGCGGTAATCATAATGACCGGGATAAAACGGGTCTCGGCATTCTTCTTTATCCGTTCACAAACCTGAAACCCATCCATTTTGGGAAGCATGATGTCCAGTAAAATAATATCCGGTTTTGTATTTTCGACCTGCGTTAAAGCCTCTACACCATCTGTGGCTGTATAAATTTGATAATTCTGAGGCTTTAAAAAATAAGCAATTAAATCGATATTTTCTTTATTGTCATCTACAATGAGGATTTTAGGATTATTAACTTCCGAAACCATCGTTATCCTTTTCTTTGCGGGAAGAAATACGGCCTGTTCTTGAGTCCGATTCAATATACCTTTATACAAAATAAGAACGCAACAAAATTTTATTTTTGTATGATTTAGGCATACGTCATTTTATTAATTTCACGTTTGAGCCGGGCCATTGTTTCAGAATGAATCTGAGAAATTCTGGACTCGGAAACATTGAGTATTTTGCCTATTTCTTTAAAGGTAAGCTTTTCGTAATAGTACAGGGTGATGGCGAGCCTTGTTTTTTCCGGAAGCTTTTTAATAGATTTTAACAAAATGCGTTTCATTTCCTCTTCTTCGATTTTATCATCTGCCTGAACATAAGAACCGTCTTCCAAAACATCATACAAGTTTTGCTTACTTGTTTCATCAAGCGGACGGTCTAATGAATAGAGATTTGCCGAATTATAATTTTTCTTCCAGTTATTCAAATTTTTCATTTCAATACCCAAACCCGCGGCCATTTCTTCATCGGTATAGTTTCCCGAAAACTTTTGTTCCAACTGGATCGATTTATCGCGCATGGAATTCAGCTTAGCGCGCAGAGAACGGGGAATCCAGTCCAGTTTTCGCAATTCATCAATTATGGAGCCTTTAATACGCGGAATGGCATAGGTTTCAAATTTAATTCCATATTCCGGATCAAAACGTTCGATGGCTTCGGATAAACCAAGAATGCCAATCTGATATAGATCGTTTTCTTCAAGAGCCTGTGGATAGTTTTTTATCATCTTTCGTACCACATATTTCACCAATCCGACATATTTCAGCATCAGGGCTTGTCGATGACGAATACTATTGGTGTTTTTGTATTCAAACCAGATTGGGTCAACAGCTCTTTGCATGGCATCCTCACTTTAACTTTAATTGATGGAATTACTGCGGTTACGGCTCGCTTATTTGCATCTACTGTGCCAAAATCCGGTACCCCTCTTAAAAATCACATTTAATACCTTTAATATCAGTAGGTTACGCTTATTTCCCGACCATTAAAAGGAGAAAAAATTTCCCTATAAAACATCCGGATTGATTTCTTTTTCAACTATTTTTTGTATAATTTTTCACCATAGATATGTTTTTACCAGTATGACCGTCGGCACTATTTTATAACCCTTCTATTTTTATCTTGCAGAAATCAATTGTTTTTACTAATCTTAGATGAACTATATCTGACCCGGAAGGAGCTACTATGAAAATGTTAAAAACGATTCTTATCAGCCTGTTTTTAGTGCAAATATTATTTGCCCAGGGGCTGGACCCATTTGGCGATGAAAATAACAGCCGTGTAAACGGAGGTGTGGGGATGACCTGGATTAACGGCACTGCTTATACAACCCTCACTATTTCTCCGGAATTCGCTTTTGGAAAATTCGGTATGGGTTTAAACCTGGAACTTCTCTTTAATAATTCGGAAGGCTTTAAATTCCGGGACGATGGCTGGAAAACCGGCGCCGGCGCCCTGCGTATGATTCGCTATCTGCGCTGGGGAATAAAACACGACCCGTTGTATATTCGCGTCGGTTCCCTGCAAACAGCGCTTATTGGCAATGGATTTATTATGGGGTATTATAGTAATGAAGTAAACTATGATTATCGTAAAATCGGCCTGGTAGTGGATGTTGATTTTAACAGTTTTGGCATCGAAACCATGACCAGCAATCTGGGACGGTTGGAAATTATCGGCGGTCGTCTATACTACCGTCCTTTAAGCGGCTCAGGCCTCCCCGTATTTAAAAACCTGGAATTCGGCGCCAGCTATGTAACCGACGTAGACCCCGATGATTCGCGGGCAACAGACGACGCCGTTGCCGAGTGGGGTGTTGATGTGGGCCTGCCCATCATTAAAACCAGTTTTTTTAATACGACTGTTTATGGTGATTTTGCCCAGATACTCGACCACGGCCATGGAATGGCTGCCGGAATCAGAGCTGAGATACCAAGTTTCCTCGGTATCTTTAGTATTTATGCTAAACTCGAACGACGTTTTTTGGGAGATAATTTTATTGCCAATTATTATAACACCATGTATGAACTGGAACGGGGCCCCCTGGACGCATCTCATTACGGATTTGCTGACGGCGCTCTTGGTACTCTTACGAAAGAGGGTTCATTAAAATATATTAAAGCGGCGCAAGGTGTGTTTGGTGAACTGGCCGGACAAATTCTCGGTAAAATTCGTCTCGCGGGAAATTACCAACATTCCAACGGGATTAAGAACAGCGGCATTTTACACCTCGAAGCGCGAAGTGTGGATTTGATTCCCAATGTTCAGATGAAATACGCTTACGATAAGGTAGGCATTGAAACATTCACCGACGCCCGTACGCTTGATTACCGTTCTCTGGCCATTGCCGAATTCGGATACCGTACATACCAGTTTATCTACCTGTCGCTTCAGTACCGCTGGAACTTTGTATGGGATGCAAAAAAACAAACGTATAAACCGCAAGAACGCTTTCAGCCCAGTATTTCATTTTCTATGAATTTTTAATTTTTTCTTTTTAGCGCTCTTTAAAGCTTCCGGGTTTAACACGCCCGGAAGCTTTAATAAAAACCATTGGTCTGCAATATGGAACGGCAACCGTCTTTGTTATTTCTAAAACAACATCTTCTCGACCCGTTACTCTCCTTTGTTTTCCCTTCGCTCTGCGTCGTTTGCAGCACTCCTCTGAAAAACAATGACGCTTGTCTTTGCAAAACCTGTCTAAACGACTTAACTCTGTTGGACCCGGGTTACGTCTGCGCAATTAAAGAAGAAATTAAATCACCTTATTTTGATAAACTTTATATCATATATGAGTTTGATACCGTTTTCCAAACATTGATCCATTTACTAAAATATCAGCATTTTACGGATATTTCCCGATTACTGGCAAAGGCGTTGCTAACCGAAATCACCGGAAAGTATGATTTTACCAGCGCGGTTCCCCTTAATTCTGTACGGCTTCGTGAACGGGGCTATAATCAGAGCGCGTTAATTGCCGGATATTTTGCACAGGAACGCGCTTTGCCGTTTAGTGCGGATTTGATAGAACGCATCAAAAACACCCCATCTCAGACAAAACTAAATCGCGAACAGCGCATCGAAAATATGAAGGATGCTTTTATTTGCCGCCAAAATTTAAATGGCCGAAATATATTATTAATTGATGATGTGATTACAACAGGAAGTACGTTAAATGCCTGTGCGCAGGTTTTAAAAGCGGCAGGAGCAAAACGTGTCGATATCGGCGCCCTGGCAACACCTGTAGGTATTTTTCAAAAAAATATGGAACGTGCAGGAATAAAAAATTTAGAGATTAGCAACAAAAGTTCGTAATTCATCCGTACCGGTGCGTATCTCGGAAATTAAAACTTCGGCGCCATCTACCGTTTCGCTTTCGGCTTGTTCCTCCAGCTTTTTAAACAGATGAAACAGACGCGTAATATCCAAATTTGCCGAAGCGCCTTTTAAACCATGCGCAATACGTTGTACATTTTTAAAATCCGAATTTTCTACAGCTTCTATAAGCGTTTCCATATCCGAATCAATCTGCCCAAGCATCTCGCCTAACAGTTCGTGTAAAAAATCCGTATCGCCCCCCAAACGGTCTAATGCACTTTCATAGTTTATTAAATCATTTCCCATGGGCCCCTCAAGATTAAATATAAAGATGTATGATTTTACTCGGCTGGAAATTAGAAATGTTTAGAATAAAAAAGGCAGATACAAAAGAATGCACAGCTGTACCTGCCCGTAAACAAAGACAAATATATCTTATTCTGCAGGATTAATTTCAAGCGAATCCGTAATTTTAACCGAATCTTTTAACATTGCCGTAACACCGCAATATACATCGGCAGAAAGCTGCATTGCCTTTTTTACATTGGCTTCTTTGATACCCTCTCCCCATACTTTAAAAGTAAGATGAATAGACGAATAGACTTTGGGGTGGGTTTCCGTCATTTCGGCGTCTACATGCACTTCAAACCGCGTAAACGGTTCGCGCATTTTAGTCATAATAGAAGCCACATCACTTCCGGTACAACCTGCTAATGAGAGCAGCAGTAACTCTTTGGGACGGATTGCAGCCTCGGAACCACCAAACTGTTCCGGACCGTCCATAGGCACCCAGTGGTTACTGTCGGTTAGCCCGTTAAATGTAACTCCTTTGATATTCACAACTTTCGCTTTATGTTTCGACATGGTTCTCCTTTCCTGTAATTTCCAATAAAATAGAGTTAGATGACGTTTACATCCGAATGATACAGTATGAACAACCCGCCGTAAGCAGCGGAGCATTCAGATTGATTTTTTATTTCGATCCAAAGACCGAAGAAAGAAATCTATTAATAGGATTTAAAACCGGTATTCTTTTGCCTTTTCTTCTTTTTTAAGCACGCGCAACCCGCCAAGGGCCAGGGCGCGCATTTCCTGCTCACCGGGGAAAATAAGAACAGGCGCAATAAAATCAACCCGGGTCTTAATCCGGTTTATAAATCTTTCGCTAAAAGCAATTCCGCCGGTTAAGGCGATGGCATCGACCTTTCCGCTTAATACCGCGGCCATCGCGCCAATCTCTTTTGCCACCTGATAGGCCATTGCATTAAAAATAAGCGCCGCTTTTTCATCTCCTTTTTTAATTCGCTTTTCCACTTCACGCATATCATTTGTTCCGAGATAGGCAACCATACCACCCAATCCTTTGATTAGTTTTTTCATTTCAGGCAACGTGTATTCTCCCGAAAAAGCAGCTTTAACCAAATCGCCGATGGGTACCGCTCCGGAACGCTCGGGACTGAACGGACCGTCACCGTCCAACCCGTTGTTCACATCAATCACCCGGCCGTTTTTATGCGCGCCAACGGTAATTCCGCCACCCAGATGCACGACAATCAAACTGGATTCAAAATATGTTTTACCCAGTTGTTTAGCGGCGTCACGGGCAACCGCTTTTTGATTTAAGGCATGGAAAATACTTTTCCGGGTGATGAGCGGCATTCCGGAAATCCGGGCTTCGGGTTCCAGCTCGTCCACCACCACCGGATCCACGATAAAAGCGGCGCAATCCAATGCTTTGCTGAGCGTTGAGGCAATCAGTCCGCCACAGTTTGAAGGGTGATCGCCCAAAATCCCCTTTTTAAGATCGGCGGCCATCTGTTCATTTATTGTGTACGTTCCTCCTTCGATAGGGCGTAATAGTCCTCCGCGCCCCACCACGGCATCCAGTTTTTCCACGGCGATATTTTGTTCACGCAGCTCCCGGACGAGAATCCCCATTCGATAAATATCCTGATCCGAGGCTTTGTTAAAACGAGAGAGTTCTTCGATTTTATGGTTAATATTTTTCGAAAATATCTCTTTTTCATCCATAAATACAGAAATCTTTGTAGATGTGGAACCCGGGTTCACCACTAAAATCATATATTCTTTATCAGGCATAACACTATCTCCGCTTTCCGCTAACCGCCAGAGCGGCCGCAATGGACAGAAACTTTGCGTTTTCCGAATCGGCCCGTGAGGTAAGAACAACAGGAACCGATGCGCCCAGAATAACGCCGGCAACCAAAGCATTACCGAGAATAGTAAGTAATTTATAAAAAACATTGCCCGTTTCGATATTGGGAACAATGCACAAATCGGCGTCTCCGTTAAGAGATGATTTTAACCCCTTTATTTCATTGGCCTTGGGTGAAAGCGCATTGTCGAGGGCCAGCGGACCATCAATGAGTACATTTTTTATTTGTCCCCGTTCGGCCATTTTGGATATCAAAGCGGCGTCTGCCGTCGACGGCATCAGTTCCGGATTAACTTTTTCCACAGCAGAAATCATAGCTGTTTTAGGCGTTTTATATCCCAGGGCATGGAGCGCTGAAATGGCATTTTGGGTAATAGCAATTTTATCATTCAGCTCCGGCGCAATGTTCATGGCCGCATCAGACATAAACAGAAGTTTATGATAATTGGCGCTTTCGAATATGGCCAGATGAGAAAGTACTTTTGCCGAACGCAACCCTTTTTCTTTATTCAAAATTCCTTTCAGAAAAGTCGCGGTACTGCACAAACCTTTCATAATAACCTGGGCATCGCCCGAGCGGACAATTTCAACCGCCCTCCGTACCGTTTCCGATTCATCCCCAACATCGATAATTTCGTAATTATTAAGAGAAATTTGCTGTGCATCTGCAATTTTTTGCAATTTTTCTTTAGAACCGATTAAAACTCCATCGGCAAGTCCCGCCGAATGGGCCGCATCGATAGCCATCAATACATCCGTATCCTGAGCCATTGCAACGGCAATGCGTTGTTTTTCCCGCTTACCAACCAGTCCCAACAATTGTTTAAAATCTTTTAAAGCCATATTTTTTCCCGCTGTCATTTTATGTTACTGTCAAGGCAGCTTAGTCTGCTTATTTCAATGCTATATAATTCCTTCATAAAGAAAAAAAAGCCCGGAAAGATATATTTCCGGGCCTGTATTTTCCTTATTTATCGCTGTCTGCCGCAGCAATGGCGGCCATACGTACAATCGTATCCACATCGGATCGGCGTTGCAGTACGTGAACGGATTTACCCATTCCCACAAGGATAGGGCCAATCGTTTCGGCGCCGCCAATTTGGCCCATCAGTTTATAGGCTATATTTCCGGCATCCAGGTTCGGAAAGATAAACACATTGGCACGGCCTTTCAGGCTGCTGAATCCAAAATTTTTTGTTCGGCGTTCCACATCCAGGGCCAAATCGACCTGCATTTCACCGTCGATATTTAAATCCGGACGCAATTCTTTTACTATCTTGGTGGCTTTGGCCATTTTCCTAGAGCTGGCGTTTATCGAGCTTCCAAAATTACTGAAAGATAACATGGCAATACGGGGCTCCACATCAAACGTACGGCTAACTTCTTCCGCCGTTAAAATAGCGGTTTGTGCAATGGTTTCGGCGGACGGATCCACGTTTACCGTTGTATCCGCAAAAAACAGCATCTCGGTCTTTAAAATTACCGCATACAACCCGGCTACAACCCGTTTTTCATCTTCACTGGGCAGAACCTGCAAAGCCGGACGGATAACTTCAGGATAATAATGACTTTCACCGGAAAGCATGGCGTCGGCAAAACCCATTTTGACCATCATGGCACCCATGTAATTATTGTTGCTTTGTAACAATTGTCTGGCCGCCCTGCGGGTAATCCCTTTCCGATTACGGAGACGATGCAGTTCATCTACATAGGCCTCCATTTTATCAAACTCAGCCGGTTCCACAATTTCCGCTTTTTCGATATGTAAACCGTTTTTTTCGGCTCGTTTCAATATGCTTTCTTTGTTTCCAAGCAGGATTACATCCGCAATGCCTTCATCCAATAAAATCTGCGCGGCTCTCAGAATTTGCTGACTACCGCCTTCGGGTAGCACCAATCGTTTTTTGGCCAGTTTAGCCTTATTAATAATACCCCGCATAATGGAATTGGATTTACCCAAACGGCCTTCCAGTTCATTTCGGTATGCCTCCCAATCAGTAATCGGTTTACGGGCCACACCGGTTTCTACGGCCGCTTTGGCAACAGCCACCGCTTCCCAGGTTAAAACACGGGGATCAAAGGGTTTAGGAATAATATAATCACTGCCAAAATGAATCGGTTGGCCGCCGTAAGCCTTCAGCACAGAGTCCGGCACATCTTCCTTGGCCAGACTTGCCAGCGCCTGTACAGCGGCAATTTTCATTTCCTGATTAATAGTACGGGCATGCACATCCAAAGCACCGCGAAAAATAAAAGGGAACCCCAATACATTATTCACCTGATTCGGGAAATCCGACCGTCCGGTTGCCATAATCACATCGGCGCGCACCGAGGCGGCTTCTTCGTACGAAATTTCCGGTGTAGGGTTTGCCATTGCGAAAATAATCGGCTTCTCATTCATATCGGCGACCATCTCTTTTGTTACCAGTCCGCCAACCGAAACACCGGCAAAAACATCGGCGCCTTTCATTACTTCTGCCAGCGAAGCAGGTTCCGTTCCGTTTGCCAGCCGTTCTTTATAGGGATTCATCCCCTCTTTACGGCCTTTATACACCAAACCTTTCGAATCGATAAGATACAGGTTTTCCTTTTTAACACCCAAACTGATATACAGGGTTGCACAGGCGATTCCGGCAGCGCCGGCGCCGCTGAAAACTACTTTCACATCCTCTGCTTTTTTACCCTGAATTTCCAGAGCATTGATAAGCGCCGCCCCGGAAATAATGGCCGTTCCGTGCTGATCGTCATGAAACACAGGTACATCCATCATTTCTATCAGTTTTTCTTCGATATAAAAACATTCGGGCGCTTTGATATCTTCTAAGTTTACGCCGCCCACCGTTGGTTCTAACAGCTTAACAAAATTAACAATTTCATCCGGGTCTTTGGTATTCACTTCGATATCAAAGACATCAATATCGGCAAAGCGTTTAAACAAAACGCCCTTTCCTTCCATTACCGGCTTTCCGGCTTCCGGTCCGATATCTCCCAAACCTAAAACAGCGGTGCCGTTCGAAACCACAGCGACCAAATTTCCTTTTGCCGTATATTCATATACTTTACTTACATCCTCATGAATTTCCATACAGGGATCGGCGACGCCCGGCGTGTAGGCCAGCCCCAAATCACGTTGTGTTACACAGGGTTTGGTGGCAACCACCTCAATTTTCCCTTTTCTGCCTTCGCTGTGGTAGCGCAGGGCATCTTCTTTGCGAATCATTTTTCTCTCCTTTTGAGATATAATTATTTTATTTGTAACTCGTCCATCTTACGATATAAAGACGACAAACTAATTCCTAATATCCGGGCGCTCTCTTCCTTGTTATTAAGCGTCCGTTTTAAAACCGATGTTATATGTTCTTTTTCGAATACCGCGGTGGCTTCTTTTAATTTATCCGGAATCAGACTGCTATACTCCCGGTCAATAAAGTTCGGAGGAAGGTCTTCATATGTAATATAATTGCCTTCGGATAAAATCAGAGCGCGTTCGATGATATTTTCTAACTCGCGGATACCGCCTTTCCAGGGATAATTCATTAATATACGCATGGTATCGTTATCGGCATTTACAACGCGGCGATTGAGTTCGCGGTTGTAACGGCGGATAAAATGTTCTACCAAGAGCGGAATATCTTCCCTGCGTTCGCTTAACGCCGGCAGTTTAATTTCCACTACATTAAGGCGGTAATACAAATCATCCCTAAAAATTCCCTCTTCCATATCTTTAAGCAGATTACGGTTAGTGGCCGCAATGATACGCACATCTATTTTGATGGGCTGGGTACCGCCCACCGGCAGGATTTCCGATTCCTCAATCGCCCGTAGCAGCTTTACCTGCAAATGAAGCGGAATGTCCCCCACTTCGTCTAAAAACAGTGTGCCACCGTCAGCCAGTTTAAAATGGCCGTCTTTATCGCGCACGGCGCCGGTAAAAGAGCCTTTAACATGGCCGAAAAATTCGCTTTCCATTAACGTATCGACGATAGCGCCACAATTAACCGCAATAAAGGGCTTTCCCGCCCGATCGCTATTATAGTGAACGGCCTTGGCAGCCAATTCTTTTCCTGTTCCGCTTTTTCCGGTAATCAGCACATTGCCTTTTGTTTTTGCCACCTTTTCAATCAGCCGGAACACCTCTTTCATTTGCGGACTCTGACCGATAATATTGCTGAAATCAAATTTCTGATCCACCGCACGACGCAGCGCCAGGTTTTCCATGGCAAGTTCTTTATGCTGCAGCAGACGTTTTATCTTTAAAAGTACCGCATCAAAATCAAACGGTTTTAAAATATAATCATACGCGCCCTGGCGCAGCGCTTCTATGGCAGAATCCAGGCTGCCGTGCGCGGTAATGATAATTACCGATGTTTGCGGACAAATTTTCTGGCATTTATGGAGCAGGGCCATGCCATCCATTTCGGGCATTTTAAGATCGGTAATTATCACGTCAAAAGCCTTTTCGGAAGCCGCTTTTAACGCCTCTCTTCCATTGGAGGCAGTAACGGTGTTATATCCTTCTTCGTTTAAAATTAATTCCAGCGATTCACGGATTGTCCGCTCATCGTCAACAATTAATATATCAGCTTTCATCGTTCTGCTCCGCTGTGTTAACCGGTATTTCTATTATAAAGGTACTGCCTTCGTTAAGTCGGCTTTTCACAATAATCCTTCCGTTTAAATTTTTTATAATACCATAGCTCACGCTTAAGCCGAGCCCGGTGCCTTTACCAACTTTTTTGGTAGTAAAAAAAGGCTCGAATATTTTAGGCAGATGCTCATCGGGAATTCCCGTTCCATTGTCGGTAAAGTAAATATAAACATTACCGTTTTTCGAAAAGGAACGGATTTTCAAACGGCCGGTATTCTCGGAACAGGCATCCATGGCATTTATCAGAATATTTATAAATACCTGCAACAGTTGATCTTCCACCAGAAAAAGAGCCGGTAAATCACTATCCAAATTCATCTGCAGATCGATATTTTTAGCTCGTTTATCGTAACGGGCAATACCAACGGCGCTTTTAATGACTTCATTAGGATCCACATTTGCCGCTTCGTAACTGGAGGGACGGGTAAAATCGACCAGTTCGCGCACGATGCGCGAAATACGATCGATATTGGATAAAATGGTACTTATATAGTCTTCGATTTCCGGATCTTTTATCCGGCGTTTAATTATTTGCGCCATAGAAGAAATTCCGGTAAGCGGATTTCCAATTTCGTGGGCGACTCCGGCCGCGAGCAAACCGAGGCTGGCCATTTTTTCCTGGTGTGAAATTTGAAACTGAGCCTTACGCAGAGCTTCGGTACGTTCCTCGATTTTTTCTTCAAGGTTCGAATACGATTCCAGCAGTTTGCGGCGCATTACTTCAAACTCCCGCGATAAAATATTAATTTCCTCACTGCCCTTCACGGCCACCGGCGAGCTTAAATCGCCTTCGCTAAATTTATTGGCCGCAACCACAAGCTCTTCGATGGGCCCCGCAATGCGCCTGGCAAGAAATACGGCAATGGCAAACATCAGTAATCCTATAATAATATTCGCCACAAAGATATACATTAAAAAATGTTCCAGTTCACCGTATACGCCCTGTGCCGAGCGCACCGCGGTTACCGTCCAGTTTTGTACCAGTGGAATCCGGTATTCAAAATTTTCATCGTTGCGCAGGATGGAAAAGACAGATCGCTTTTCTTTAACATTGCTGATTACCTGTTCGCCTTCTACGGTTATGGACGTATTTCCGGAATTCGTTTTAATACAAAACTTTGTATGCGGGTCTTCCGAACGCAGCAGCCTGCGGATTACGTTTACCGGCAAGGCGGCCCATACCAAGGCCTTTTTAGCGGGGGAACTATTAAAAAAGAGTTGGCCGTTTTTAGCGTCAAAATATAAAATTTCACCTGCATCCGATTTTTTTTTCAGTTTCCAGGCCAGCGAATCGGATATATTTTTAAGCGGAATTAAGCGATCTTTTTCCCAAAGAGCGGCAGACAAAATTTCCGGCAAATGATCCTTTTGACTCTTCAAATGTCCGATGTCGTAAAGCTGTCGTATTTTTTCTTTTTTAAGCGCAAAATAATCCAGCAGGTGGCGGCCGGTTTTTTTACAGAGAATTTCGATGTTTTGTTCATGCATCTGCCGGATAAGACGCTTGTTGAGGTGGTACCCGATAATACTGAAAGAGAGCAGCGGGAGGTAGGCAAACAATAAAAAATAGGCGATAAACTGAAGATTTAATCCGCCTATCAGGCTTTTCCACTTCTGACCAGACATGAGACGTACAGCTCGAAAATTTTTAATAAAACAGATGGCAAGTTATCACTATTTTTTAAGAGTAGCAATAAAAAGAATATTTGATTTTATCTTTTCCGGAGACTAATTCGATGCAAACAAAAAACGAATTCTCTGTTTTATTACTTGCCTGAATTATTTTCAAATTGTAAATTCAAAATGAAATTTAACGCGAACTTAAACTTTTTATACAAAACGGAGGTATTATGGTAAGAATGATTTTCAGATCAGCGGTATTGGTGCTCGTTTTGTTTTCGATGACAACCGTATCGTACGGTAAAGATTTTAAATATGTCGGCGTAAAAAAATGCAAAACCTGTCATAAGTCAAAAAAAATCGGCAATCAGTATAAAATTTGGTCAGAAGCCAAACATGCCAATGCCTTAAAATCGCTTTCCAGCCCCAAGGCTTTGGAGTATGCCAAAAAGAACGGCATTGCCGATCCTTCCAAAGATGCAAAATGCTTAAATTGCCACGCAACCTATGCCACTATCGATCATAAATTACTGGATCCCAAAACAAAAATGACGGTGGACGAAGGCGTATCCTGCGAGTCCTGCCATGGACCGGGCAGCGCTTACAAGAAAAAAAGCATTATGAAGGACCACAAAAAATCTCTGGCAAACGGCCTGAACATGCCGGATGAAAAAACCTGTGTTCAATGCCATAATAAAAAAAATCCTTTCTTCAAGCCCTTTGATTTTAAAAAGATGGTTGCAAAAATCAGCCATCCTGTTCCCGGCAAAAAATAATTTTTTTAATACACGATTTCCATAAAGGCTTTGCGGCATTTTCTGTAAAGCCTTTTTTTTAATTGTTCCGTTTTTTTCCGGAACAGCCTTCATCCAGACAGTCAAATAAAAAGAGGACACTATGGAACACTATGGAATTTGGTCACTGTTTCCCCCGGTTTTAGCCATTGTTTTAGCTATCAAAACCCGGCAAGTGTTTCTATCGCTCTTTTTCGGTATTTGGATTGGCTGGGTAACATTAAGCGGCTGGAATCTTTTGGATGGCACCATTGCCTCTATTCAGGCCTTAGTGGATGTCTTTAAAGAACCGGGGAACACGCGAACCATCATGTTCAGTTCACTCGTAGGCGCCCTGATTGCCTTTATCCAGCATTCGGGCGGTGTGGAGGGATTTGTAAAATATATCAACCGTTTTCTCGAAAAAATCGACTCCCGGCCGGGCGGCAGCAGCAGACGGGTAGTACAGGTTCTGGCCTGGCTTACCGGAACGGCTATTTTTGTAGAATCAAGCATTAACGCACTTACCGTGGGTACTATTTTTCGTCCTATTTTTGACCGCTTAAATATCCCACGGGAAAAGCTGGCCTACATTGCCGATTCCATTTCTGCGCCTACCTGTATTTTAATTCCATTGAATGCCTGGGGCGCCTATATTATGGGATTGCTTGTGGCGCAAGGACTTACCGATCCGCTGACCATCATGATCAAGGCCTATCCGCTTAATTTATATCCTATTTTAGCGATGCTGATGGTCGTTATTATTATCATTAGTCAGCGTGATTTCGGCCCTATGCGCAAAGCGGAAAAACGGGCTCGCGAAACAGGAAAAGTAATCGCCGACGGTTCGGTGCCCATGATTTCGACCGAAGTTGTTTCGCTGACAAAAAAAGAGGGCGTTCCTGCCCGGGCACGCAATATGCTCATTCCTATTTTTATCATGGTATTCATGATGCCGGCGGGACTTATTTTTTCAGGTTGGAGTCAGGTGAAAAATATCAATTCCCTGCCTGCTTTCGAAGCGGTTTTTAAAGCATTAAGCAGCGGCTCCGGTTCAACCGCGGTTTTATGGGCCGTATTAACCGCCATCCTCAGCGCAGCTATTTTATACCGTAGTCAAAAGATATTTAAGTTAAAAGAAATTATCGATTTGGCGTTTAAGGGCATCGGCGGTCTCATTCCGCTGGCGCTTTTAATGATGCTGGCGTTTGCCATCGGCAAGGTATCGCGGGAACTGGGCACCGGGCTTTACGCGGCTGAACTGGCAAACGCATGGTTAAACCCGCATTTTGTGCCGCTGGTGCTTTTTTTGCTTAGTGGCTTTACGGCTTTTTCCACCGGGACTTCATGGGGTACTTTTGCCATCATGCTGGCCGTGGGTATCCCCATGGCCCAGAACATGGGAATTAGCATTCCACTGGCCGTTGGCGCGGTTTTGGGCGGCGGCGTATTTGGCGATCACTGCT
Source organism: Calditrichota bacterium (assembly GCA_024278755.1). GTDB lineage: Bacteria > Calditrichota > Calditrichia > Calditrichales > Calditrichaceae > JANTFQ01. The sequence continues at coordinate 30,416 of JAJRSO010000072.1, forward strand.
CTCCCATTTCGGATACGACGATTATTTCATCTATGGCTTCGGCCAGTGATCATATCGATCATGTTAAAACTCAATTGCCCTATGCGTTGACAGCCGCAGCCTTTGCGGCGCTCATCTATTTGATTCTCGGTTTTGTTTAGTTTCCTTCGGAGTTGCGGAAAAATGAACAACCTCGCGCTACCAACTGGGTATCCGGAATTACTTAATCTTTATCACGGCCCAAGAGCAGGAATAGAATCCATCCGGATAGGATTTAAAAATCAAAACACGCGTTTTATAGATTCGTTAAATTAAAAAGATAAGTTAAAGCCGTTTCGGCCCATCCCCTTTATGGATTAGGTTAATTGAGGGGGGCTTCAAGAAGCGAACGAATTTTTTGCGTGAGGCTGTGCAGCGAATACGGTTTGTGGATAAAATTAATCCCTTCCTGTAAAATTCCATCCTGCACAATATTGCTTTCGGTGTATCCGGAAGCAAACAAAACCTTTAAATGATCCATCTGATTTTCCAGTATGTCGGCCAGTTCCTTTCCGCTCATTCCGGGCATTACCAAATCGGTTACCAATAAATCGAAACGTATTTTGGCGTTGTTTACAAGATGCAAAGCCTGAGAAGCATCTCCGGCCTCGTGGATAGTGTAACCGAGGGCGCGCAATGCGGAAACGGCAAATTCACGTACACCGCTGTCGTCTTCCACAAAAAGCAACGTTTCGTCGCCTTTTAGCGGTTTATCCTGTTGCGGTTGTGTTTTATAATCGGTTTCTACTTCGGTCTCTTCTACGGCGGGCCAATAAATTTTAAACACCGAACCATGGCCGGGCTCGCTGTAAACATGAATGCTGCCGGCATTTTGCTTAACAATCCCATAAATGGTCGAAAGCCCTAAACCCGTTCCTTTTCCGGTTCCCTTCGTGGTAAAAAACGGCTCAAAGATTTTTTCTTTCGTCTCTTCATCCATTCCGTTTCCCGTATCTTCAACAGAAAGCACAACATATGCTCGGCGTTCCTTTATGGAGATAGTCAAATCATTATGCGCATCCAGCTCTTCCCGGGCGGTCTGAATAAAAATCTGCTTTTGCGCGTCTGTTTTTTTATTCTCACGAACAGCGTCTCGGGCATTGATCACAAGATTCATCAGAATCTGTTCCAACTGTCCGGGATCGGCTTTAATGAGAGGAATCGATTCGTCCGGTAAAAGATGGATTGAAATATCTTCGCCTATCAGGCGATTTAGCATACTATCCATTTCACGGATAATGTCATTCATGTTCAGAGTTTTGCGTTCGATGATTTGTTTGCGGCTAAAAGCCAGTAGTTGCCGCGTAAGGTTTTGTGCCCGTTTCCCGGCTTTTTCAATTTCCGAAATATGGCGGATCAAGGGATCTTCCTCAGACAGTTTTAACAGGGACAACTCCGTATGTCCGCTAATAACCGTTAATAAATTATTAAAATCGTGCGCCACACCGCCGGCCAGCGTACCGATGGCTTCCATTTTTTGTGACTGATGCAATTGTGCTTCGAGATGTTTTTGGCGGGTAATATCGCGTAGCATTCCCAGAATGGCCGGCTGACCGTCCCAGTTTATTTCGGACAGATTTGCTTCCAGATCAATGGTCATGCCGAGACGGTTTTTCCCTTTAAACTGATATTGACTTGGAACGGGTTTCCCGTTGACAAACGCCCGCTGATGGTCTAAAACCAGTTGTCTGTATTCTTCGGTCACCAGAGCCATCGGATTAAAACCCGGGGTCGAAAATTCCTCTCTCGAATAACCGAATAATTCTACCATTTTCGGATTCACCAAAACAAAGCTCTTCTTAATAATCACATACATGGCGTCATTCGATTTTTCGATAATCTGGCGGAAACGCGCTTCGCTCTGCTTTAAGGCTTGCTCGGCTTTTTTAAACTCCGTAATATCCTGTAAAACCGTCAGAACCGTTTTATTTTTTTTGCCGCCGAACATAACCGCCGCAACCAGAGCATCCAGCACTTCACCATTACGTCGGATATATTTCTCTTCGATGGCAGGCAGTCTACCGCCAAACTGCTCCAGTTCCGTAAGACGTTGTAATACCTTGGCTTTATAATCGGGATGCACAAAGTTGTAAATGGTAACCCCAATCAGATCTTCCGGTTTACTGAAACCGGTAAGCTCTGCCATTTTTTGATTTGCATAAATAATGATTCCCTCTTTATGCAGGATAATCGCGTTTGGCGAAAGTTCGGCTACATTGCGGTAGCGCTCTTCGCTTTCGCTAAGGGCCTGCATCACCTGACCGCGCTGCAGCTCGCGTTGATGAATCTGGTCGAGCATCACATTAAAACTGTCATACAAAAGACCTATTTCATCATTCCCCATTTTTTTTACCTTAACCGAGTAATCTTCCAAACCGGCAATTTCGCGGGCTGTATCGGCTAACCGTAAGATGGGTTGGGAAATATATTTTTGCAGGGTAAGTGAAATAAAAAGAGCGGCGGACATCAGAAGCATAAACAGTAGAGACATGGTGATTAAATGGCCGGTGATTTTCTGATTTAAAGTCGCCGTTGAAAAAATAAGATAAACGGCTCCGTCATTTCTTCCGTTAAAAAAAATCGGCCGGGTTACATAAAAAAATTCTTTTAGATAAAACTGATGAGAGTATGCCGTAATATACTTGGGCGGAAGTACAGACGAATCTTCCGAATAGAATGTAAACAATCTTTTCCCCCGCGTATAGATACCTGCTGCGATAAATTCCGGAATATTTTTAAGTGTTTTTAGCTTTTGTATAATCCGGTTTTTATCTCTGTTTAGGAGGTCTCCATAGCAATACTCGGCAATCAACTGGGCGGTAAAATTTGCCTGCTGCTGCAGGTCTTGTTTATATCCGGAAATCGTTTTAACCGATACGACGGTAATACTAAGAATCAACATGGTTAATGAAACGGCGATTATGATAACCTGCAGTTTCAGTTTGATCGATAAGTCGGAGAATTTTTTCATTTTCGTGAGAAAACCGGTCCGGGTTAAATTCCGTTTTTTATAGTTGCATGCGGATGCATCCGTCACAAACAGTTTGAAAGAACCTATCCGCGCCTAACCCACCTTTTCACTTTTTTTAAGAGACTCAGGGCAGTTATAAACACGCTATATTTCATAAATTAAAACAGAATAATCGTCATACTTAAAAAAAACATTAGTCTGCATCGACCTTCTTATGGTAAAGACTGGATTTTTTTATTTTAAAATCCCTATATTCGAAATAAACAGAAAAAGAATTATGAATACATTTAAACTTGTCTCCAAATACAAACCGCAGGGCGACCAACCCCAGGCCATTGAAGAGCTGGTAACGGGTCTACAAAAAGGACAAAAATTTCAGACACTACTCGGCGTTACCGGCAGTGGAAAAACCTTTACCATGGCCAATGTCATTGCTGCCGTGAACAGGCCTACCCTAATTCTTTCGCATAATAAAACTCTGGCCGCACAGTTATTTGGCGAATTCAAAAGTTTCTTTCCCGAAAACGCCGTCGAGTTTTTTATCAGTTATTATGACTATTATCAACCCGAAGCTTACATTGCTTCGAGCGACACCTATATTGAAAAAGATTCGTCTATCAATGACGAAATAGATCGGTTACGTTTAAAAGCGACCAGTTCTCTATTAGCCCGCCGGGATGTAATTGTGGTGGCCTCGGTTAGCTGTATTTATGGAATCGGTTCGCCCAATGATTATAAAGCGATGCATATTTCCATAGAAAAAGGCGCTCGCTTAAACCGCAACGGATTTCTGCTGCAACTGGTAGATATTCATTACACGCGCAATGATTTCGATTTTCAGCGCGGTACGTTCCGTATTCGCGGAGATGTGGTTGATATTTTTCCGGCTTACGAAGAGACGGCTTTTCGAATCGAATTTTTCGGAAATGAAGTGGATTCCATCCGCACTATCGATCCCCTAACCGGAAAGACCATTCAGGTGCAGGACAGAATTATCCTCTTTCCGGCCAAGCATTTTGTTACCACCCCCGAAAAGCTGAAGCAGGCCCGCGAAGAGATCCGGCAAGAATTGGAGCAGCAGTTACAATACCTGCGCAAAGCAAACAAACTGCTGGAAGCCCAACGTCTGGAAATGCGCACCAATTTTGATTTGGAAATGATGGAGGAAATCGGTTACTGCTCCGGCATTGAAAACTATTCCCGTTTTCTTTCCGGCCGTAAACCGGGAGAACCGCCCTACACTCTTATTGATTTTTTCCCGGATGATTTTTTAATGTTCATTGACGAATCACATCAGAGTCTGCCACAGGTGCGGGCTATGTTCAACGGCGACCGTTCCCGGAAAGAGAACCTGGTAAACTACGGTTTTCGCCTGCCCAGCGCCTTAGATAACCGCCCCTTAAAATTCCCGGAATTCGAACAGCATCTGAACCAGACCATCTTTGTTTCGGCAACCCCGGCCGATTATGAGCTTGAAAAAAGCGAAGGCGTTATTGTGGAACAGGTTATCCGACCCACCGGACTCATCGACCCCATTATTGAGATTCGCCCCATTGCCACACAGATCGACGACCTGATTGCCGAAATTAAAAGCCGTGTTAATCAAAACGAACGAACGCTGGTTACAACACTGACCAAACGCATGTCGGAAGATTTAAGCGAATATCTGCAGGCCGCCGGTATCCGTGTGCGTTATCTGCATTCGGAAATTGACGCCTTGGAACGGGTGGGCATATTACGGGATTTACGACTGGCCGAGTTTGATGTGCTGGTGGGTATTAATCTTTTACGCGAAGGATTGGATTTGCCGGAAGTTTCGCTGGTGGCCGTTCTCGATGCCGATAAAGAGGGCTTTTTACGATCCTATATTTCGTTAATGCAAACCGCCGGACGCGCTGCGCGAAACGCAGGCGGAAAGGTTATCTTTTATGCCGATCGCATTACCGATTCTATGCGCCGAACGATGGACGAATGCAACCGCCGCAGGGAAAAACAATTGCTCTATAACACCCAAAACGACATTACGCCAGAAACAATTTTTAAAACGGCAGAAGAGATTATACAGGCCACAGCGGTCGCCGATGTAAATAAAAAAGCGCCCCAACTTGCCGAACCGCAAATTGAATACGGCAGCCTGGAAGATAAAGAAGAAATTCTGAAACATCTGGAAAAAGAGATGCATGCGGCGGCGGCAAACCTGGAATTTGAACGAGCGGCCGTTCTGCGGGATGAAATTGATCGTCTGCAAAGGGCGCCGTAACCTAATTCTGAAATATAAAAAAGGAATTTTATAAGCCTGTTTTACGTCATTAATAACAGGAGAGATGCACCCTTCTGTTTTTTAAATAAGTTAAGGTAGCGTTGGAGAATTTCAAATGAATCAAAAAGTATTATTAATTGAAGACGATCCGGATATAGGAAAATTGCTGGAAATCCATTTAGAAGATATGGAACTGGAACTGGACAACGCCACCGACGGGAAAAATGGACTGCAAAAAGCGCTGGAAAACGAATATGAGTTGGTCATTTTAGACATAAACCTGCCCAGACTGGACGGCCTCGAAGTACTGAAAGGCATCCGCGCCCAAAAGAAAAGCCTGCCTGTTTTAATGCTTAGCGCAAAATCGGAAGAATTTGACAAGGTGCTGGGCCTTGAATTAGGCGCTGATGACTATATGACCAAACCCTTTGGAATCCGTGAATTAATGGCCCGTATTAAATCCATCCGCAGACGTACCTATTCTATCAAAGAAGAGAATGATAAAAACGGTCAACAAGTATCATTTGATTTTGGCAGCCTGAAAATTAATACGGAAAAACGTAAAGTTATTTTACACGGACGCGTACTCGATTTAACGGCAAAAGAATTTGATTTGTTAGCGCTATTTGCTTCAAATCCGGGAAAAGCTTTTAGTCGCGAAATATTGTTAAATAAAGTATGGGGGTATAATTTTGCCGGTTATGAACACACGGTAAATTCACATATTAACCGGTTGCGGGCTAAAATAGAAAAAGATCCGGCGAATCCAAAGATTATTATTACCGTGTGGGGAATCGGTTATAAATTTACCGAAGACCAGGTGGTATAAATGTTTAAAACGCTTTATGCTAAAATCGCTTCTATTTTCCTGCTACTTATTCTGTTGCTCGGTTCCGTGCTATTATTCGTCTCTCTTAATTCTTCCTTAAATTATGTTTGCGAAGCTTCTCAAAAATTAAACTATAACATCGCCGCACAGTTCGCCCGTCGCTGCCAGCCACTGCTAACCGATAGCATCCATTACAGCGGTTTAAAAAAAGACGTGATGAATTTTCGGGAGATGAATCCTAACGCCGAAGTGTATATGTTAGATAGCACTGGCTCCGTTATCGCTTCGTCCATTTCCAAAGAAGAATTGCAGGTAACAACAATAGATATGCGTCCGGTGCTGCGGTTTATCGAAGCCAATTCTTACGCAAACCTGCCCATCTTTGGAGATGACCCACAGGTAAAAGGACGGCGTAAAATTTTTTCCGCCGCTAAGGTTACCATCGGCGAAACAAAGACCGCCTACATCTATGTAACTCTGGCCAGCGCCCGTTACGATCTGGCTTCCGATAGTATTTTAAGCAGCTATATTCTGCGTTCGGGTTCCATCGCAATTGTTATCACTTTGCTGTTTACGGCTCTCATCGGATTGCTGCTGTTTTTTATTTTGACAAAACGTATCCGTAAAGTGACTATGGCCGTTAAAGAATTAACCCGCGGAAATTATCAGAAACGTATTGAACTGCAACCTGGGAAAGACGAAGTGGCCCAGCTGGCTGCCGCCTTTAACGGTATGGCCGAAACAATTGAGAAGAACATTCGGAAAATGAAAAAAAATGACCGGATGCGCAGAGATTTTACGGCCAATATCTCCCACGATTTACGCAGTCCACTGACATCCATCCAAGGCTGCCTGGAAACAATCCAGATAAAAAGATCGGCTTTGTCCCGGTCAAAAAAAGAAGAGCTCATCGATGTCAGCTTAAAAAACGTGATTCATCTGAGCCAACTGGTGAGCCATTTATTTGAGCTATCAAAATTAGATGCTAAACAAATTCAGCCGCAAAAAGAATCCTTTTCTTTAACGGAACTTGTGCAGGATGTGGTGCTAAAATTTCAACCACAGGCAAATGAACGCGGGATTATCATGGAAGCCGATTTAAAAGCCAAGCTGCCGCTTGTAACAGGCGATATCGGTATGATTGAACGGGTGCTTTCCAACCTCATTGATAATGCTCTGAAATACTCCCCGGAAAAAGGGACCATTTCTATTTTTCTAAGTAAACAGAAAAAAACCGTATCCGTCCGGATTAAAGACAACGGACCCGGAATTCCAAAAGAGGATTTACCGCATATTTTTAACCGTTTTTATACGTCGGATAAAAGCCGTACAAAGGGGCGGCAGGGCAGCGGACTCGGACTGGCTATTGCACAAAAGATTGCCGAAGCACACGGCAGCCGGGTGAAAGTGGAAAGCCAAATGCATGAAGGAACCGTGTTTTCGTTTCAGCTCCCTACCATACAATAGCCGATTTTGTCTTTAGCTCCGTAAGCTCTCTTTGAAATGCATTGACTGCGTCAATGCATAAATCAACACAGCCGATTTACTCCAAAATTACTCCGGAATTTCCAAAAATAAATTCTGCTGCAAGCGAAACATTTCGCGGTATAAACCGGGCTGTGCCGCCAATTGCCCGTGTTTACCTTTCTGAACCACTTTTCCTTTATTTAATACATAGATAAAATCAAACTGCTCCAGACCGGTAAGCCGGTGCGTTATATGAATAATGGTTTTCCCTCTACTGGTCTCGAAAATTGTATTTAATATATTTTTCTCCGTTAGTGCATCCAAACCGGTTGTCGCTTCATCCAAAAGCAAAAGCGGCGCGTTTTTCAACAGCGCCCGGGCAATGGCCAAACGCTGGCGCTGCCCCCCGCTGAACTGCATTCCCTGCTCTCCCGCCGAAGCGTCGTACCGCTTTTCCAACTGTATAATAGAATCGTGAATCTCTGCTTTCCTCGCCGCTTCTGTCATTTGCTGATTGTCGGCATTCAGATCAGCTAAAAGTAAGTTTTCTTTTAAGCTTTCGTTGAACAGATAGGTATTTTGAGAAACCACCGCCATTCTACGGCGAACCGCATCCTGTGTAAACAGGTGCAATTCCTTTTCGCCCAGCAGAATTTCGCCCTGTTTATATTCCCAAAAGCGTAGCAATAAATTAAACAGCGTCGTTTTTCCGGATCCGCTTGGACCAACAACAGCCGTCTTACTTCCCGGCGGAAAGCTCATGTCGATACCATCCAACACGGGTTTCGATTCATATTTAAACGTAAGATTGCGGATTTCCAGTCCGTACCCGGAGACCGTCTCCGCTGCTTCCGGCCGATCTAAAACTTCGGGCGGAGCGTCAATAATTTCAAATAACCGCTGAGCGGCCCGGGCATTTTTTTCCAAAAACTGCATCGCTTCCGGCAGCGGCAGCAACGCTTCGAACGACGCCATAATTCCTAGGGAAATAACCGCGAGATAGACACCGTCCAAAAGGCCCTGATGCACCATTGGAACGGCCAGTATCAGCATTGCCGCCACGGCGCCATTCATTAGCAGGCCAATGAGGGATTCGTGCATGGCGCTCACGTGGGCCATTTTTTGATTCAGCTCTTCCAATTGTTCATTGGCCCGCATTATTTTATACCGCTGTGCTTCTTCCTGATCAAAAATCAGTAGTTCACTTAATCCCTGAACCAGATCCAAAAGGAGTACATTCAGTTCTGCCCGTTTTGCAATGATCCGTCCGCCAATATCTTTGCTGTACAAATAGCTTAAAACCGGAATACCGATTCCGGCCGTCAAATGAAAAAATAGCAAGACAAAAGCAAATGTAACGCTGTAGCTTCCGATTAAAAACCACATCAAAACGGTAATACCAATGGCCACCAGCGGCGGCGCAATGACGCGTACATAAAAATGTTCCAGCGTTTGCACGTCGCTGATAATCCGGTTCAGTAAATCGGCACTACGGTATTTTTGCAGACGGGCCGGCGCCAGGGGCTCCAACGCTTTATAAAACCAAAACCGGAATCTGCTTAACATCTTAAAGGTCGTATCATGAGAAACCAGCCGTTCCAAATATCGAAACAGACCGCGGCTTATTCCGAAAAAACGCACACCGACGATCCCAACCTGGAGCTCGGCCACCGACGGATGCAGGGCTGCTTTTGAAATAATATAAGCCGAAGTCATCAGCAGTCCGATTCCGCTACCGATGGTAAAAAATCCCATCAGAGCGGCCAGCAGCATCCACCATTTATAAACCGAGGCCATTTTTAGCAGGCGTAAAATCTGCTTCACTGCTCTGCCCCCCGGTATGCCGCTAGTAGTTTTACATAGTGTCCGTTTGCCTTCACCAATTCCACATGCCGTCCCTGCTCAATTATTTTGCCCCGATCCAGCACAACAATTTGATCGGCTTTTAGCATCGAATTTAAACGGTGTGCAATAAGCAATACCGTACGGTTTTTTGATAATTCCCAAATCGTCCTTTGTAGTTCAGCATCTAGATAGGGATCGAGATTGGCAGCCGGTTCATCTAAAATAAGCAGCGGCGCATCTTTTAAAAAAGCCCGAGCCAACGCCAGGCGCTGTGCCTGCCCTCCGCTAAAACGCGCGCCCTGTTCACCGATTTGCGTATTGTAGCCCTCTTCCAAATCGTTAATAAACGGATGTAAACCCGCCTTAAGGGCCGCCTCTTTCATCTCATCAAAAGAGGCGTCCGGTCTGGCCGCCAAAATATTTTCCGCAACGGTCTGATGAAATAAATACGGTTTCTGAGGCATCCAGCTAACCAGCGCGCGCCATCTGCTTATCGGGATGGCGCGCAATTCCGTTTCGCCAATGTCTATGGAACCGGAGACGGGTTCGGCAAAACGCAGCAACAGATTGGCGATAGTTGATTTTCCCGCGCCGCTGGAACCTACAAGGGCGGTAACCGAATTCGGCGGGATTTTAAAACTAATCCTATTCAAAGCAAAATCGTTTATATTTGGATAGCCATAACAAACGTCTTTAAATTCAATCCGGACGCCGCTCTTTCTCTTTCCAAATTCGGTTTTCTTTTTTTCCATATCTTGCTGTTGCGGTTCAGGCGCTTCGAGAATTTCAAAGATGCGTTGCGCGGCAGCCACGCCTTCCATTCCTGCATGAAACCGAGCGCCCAACTGACGCATCGGCTGATAAAACTCCGGCGCCAATATTAAAATAAACAGAGCCGGTTCAAAACCCATCCTGGCATACATCAGGCGCAAACCGATTTCCACCGCTATCACTGCGGTACTGATAGTGGCGGCCATTTCCAGCACCAGGGCCGACAAAAAAGCTATTCTCAGCACGTTCATCGTTGAGTGCCGGAATTGTTCACTTACCATAAACACGTTGTCTGCTTCCTGTTTACTGCGTCCAAAAATTTTAAGCGTTGTAATGCCTTGTAACACATCCAAAAAATGACCGCTCATCCGGCTTAATGATTTCCACTGTTTTGGGGTCATACTTTGGGCTGTCTGTCCAATGAGCATCATAAACACCGGAATAATAGGCGCTGTCAATAGAAAGACAAAACCGGAAAGCATATCAAAGGGAAATACCACAATTAATATTATAACCGGAATAACAGCGGATACAAAAAGCTGCGGAATGTATTGGCTGAAATAGGCATTGAGGGTTTCCACACCCACCTGAATGGTATTGCTGATTTCTCCGCTTTTTTCGCCAAAAGTAAACAAGGGACCCAGTCGCGCAATTTTTAGACTGAGCGCTGCGCGTAGTTTTTTTTTAATAATTCCGGCCGTGTGCTGCCCCTGTGCATGACTCAGCGCGCTTGTCGCCGCTTTAAGCACACTTACCAGAACAAAAATCAACAAGAGTCCGGAAATTTCGGTCAAAGATGCCTTTTCCAGAAAAACACGAGTAATCATACGCGCCAGCGCCCAGGCCTGGGCAATAGTGGATAATCCGCTAAAAATAGCACTGCCAACGGTAAGACTAAGCGGTAAACGGGCATATTTTAAGAATTGCAGTAATCGCTTGTCTAAATTCATAAAACTGTTTCAGGTTAGTAACCGGATTATAAAAAAAGCCGCATTCCTTAAAAGAATACGGCTTTAATTTCGGTTAAGACCAATTAATATTCAAGTTCCGATTTTTTAGTAAGTCTTTGGCGAAATACCCAGTAGGTCCAGCCCTGATAGAGCAGAACGATGGGGACAAAAATCAAAGCGACAATGCTCATCACCCCCAGCGTATAGGGCGAAGACGATGCATTATAAATCGTAAGATTCCAGGCATCGTTCAAACTGGAAATCATCACATTCGGAAAGAGCCCGATAAAAATCGTGATGGTCGAAAAAGCAATGGTAATGGCTGTCATGGTAAAAGCCCAACCAATTTTTTCTGCTTTGATAAACCAAAAAACAGACAACAGCGCCAATCCGCCAAAAATAGGAATAATACCCGGATTGAGCCCCAGACTCAGGAACATGCTGGTTTCAGCATAGCCGTAAGCGACAAACCCCAGGGTCAGAATCAAAGCCGGCAGCCAGAGTTTTTGAGCAAATGTTTTAGACTTATCCCGCACCTCATCGGAGGTTTTCAAATTCAGAAATAAAGCGCCATGCAGGGTAAAAATACTAAGCGACGCTAAACCGCCCACTAAAGCATAGGGATTGAGCAAGTTAAAAAAACCGCCCACATAGGTCATGTCTCCGTCAATGGGCACTCCGCGGATAAGGTTGGCCAGAGCCACACCCCAAAGCAGAGCAGGTACAAAACTGCCAAAAAAGATCATCCAGTCCCAAGTAGCGCGCCATTGCGGATTTTTATCTTTGCTGCGAAATTCAAACGCCATTGCCCGCACGATTAATGCAACCAACATCAGGAAAAGCGCAATATAAAAACCGCTGAACATGGTAGCATACCAGTTGGGAAAAGCGGCGAAAATCGCACCGCCGGCAGTAAGCAGCCATACTTCGTTTCCGTCCCAAAACGGGCCGATTGCGTTAATTACCATACGTCGGTCCCTATCGTCTTTGCCGATAAAAGGTAATAGAATACCCACTCCAAAATCGAACCCCTCCAGGATAAAATATCCGGTAAAAAGGACGCCAATCAAAACAAACCATAGTGTATTTAAGTCCATTGTTCCCTCCTTTCTACGCTTCGGTTACTTTATCTGCTGCGCCGGCAATAGCGTATTTTTTCATCAAATACACATCTGCCACAATTAATACAGCATATAAAAGAGTGAATCCTATGAGCGAAAACAATACTTCTCCGCTACTGACCGCCGCTTCCGGCGAGACACCAAATTGTGTCTTTAAAACGCCGTATACAACCCAGGGCTGGCGGCCTACTTCGGCAAATATCCATCCGGTGGAATGGCCGATTATCGGCAGTGCGATAGCCCAGATTAGCAGTTTCCCAAACCAGGGTTTGAAATCGAAATTGTCTTTGCTTGTTTTAATAACCAAAAAGATTGCGATTAATAACATCAGTACGCCCACACCGGTCATTAATCGAAAATTCCAATAGGACAGAAATACAGATGGCACATAATTTCCGCTACCGTATTGAGCCTGAAATTCTTCCTGAAGCTGATTGATACCTTTCACTTCGCCTTCCAGTGAATTATAGGACAAAACACTGAGCAGGTTCGGAACATGAATGGCAAAAACATCTTCACGTTTTTCCTCGTCACCCCAGGTAAAAAGATAAAGACTGGCCGGATTTTCCGTATTCCACAACGCTTCTGCGGCGGCAACTTTCATCGGCTGAGTTTTTATCATGTGCTGCATCTGAGAATGTCCGATTAGGCTCACCAAAATAATGCCGATAAGTCCGTAAATGCTGGCAAACTTCATGGATTGCCGGTACACTTCCTGCTCCTTACTCTTCTTCATAATATGGTAAGCGCTGATTCCGATTACAAAAAAGCCCGCCGTGGTAATGGCGCCGGTGACCACATGCGGAAACTGTAACCAGACATGGGGATTAAAAACAAGCGCCCAAAAATCCGTCATTTCGGCGCGGATGACATTACCCGCCGCATCTTTGGCCAGTTTAAAACCAACCGGTTCCTGCATAAATGAATTGGCAATCAAAATCCAGAGCGCCGATAAATTGGAACCGATGGCAACCAGCCAGATAGTGGCGGCATGCAGCTTTTTAGAAATTTTATCCCAGCCGAAAATCCAGATTCCCAGGAATGTGGATTCCATAAAGAATGCCAGCAGGGCTTCGATGGCCAGCGGAGCGCCGAAAATATCACCCACATATCTGGAATATTCGGACCAATTCATACCAAACTGAAATTCCTGTACGATCCCGGTTGCCACGCCAATGGCAAAATTTATCAGGAATAATTTACCCCAATATTTCGTCATACGTAGATATACTTCTTTTCCGGTACGCACATACATGGTTTCCAGAATGGCAACAAAGATGGAAAGCCCAAGCGTTAGCGGTACAAAGAAAAAATGGTACACTGTGACAATTGCGAACTGCCAGCGTGCCAGTATAAGAGCATCCATATAAGCCTCCTTTCGCGAGGTTAGGTTTAGTTGGTTTAGCGGTTTAGTGATTTTACTGCTATTATTGTCATAAGAGAACGGGGGTAAGGTCCTGCTCTCTTATGGCAAGCTCTGAAATCATTTTATTTTTAAATCTGCCGAACAATTCCAATTCTGCTTCCACAAAAAAATCGTGAATGTGGCAAAGCTTAATCAGCGGGCAATGCCGGTGGTTTTTTATACATTCATTTAAAGATGAATTAAAACCCATCGCTTCCAAAATAGCAAACAGAGAAAGCTTTGCCGGATCTTTCTTCAGAAATACTCCGCCGGTTTTCCCCTGAACCGAGCCGGTAATTCCGCTTTTTTTTAGTTGATGTACAATTTTTGTTGCAAACGGTTTGGAGACAAATAAGACTTTGGATATCTTCGGTAAAGGAACGGGATTGTTATCTTCCCGGCCTGCTAAATAAGCACAAATCCGAATGGCATAATCATACTCCCGTTTTATAAGTGAAGACATTTTTTAAACCATACTTTACTTGTTTAGTATAATATAAATATTTTTTCTGTAAATGCAATAGATTTTTTCTCTTTTTTAATCGTTAAAATAGATCTATGGCAAATGGTGTGAATATCAACAAAGAGGGAAAGAAAAATTCGCATTTACGGCCTAAAAAAATAGTGTTAGAAAATACCAAACGAATCAAGTTTGAAAGACTTACTTTTAACAGGAAGCCTGATTAATAATTTTGGCTTTATCCCATCCTTGTCTATTCGCATTTGGGGTACCGGGGAGGGTTGAATGAACAACGCCCTTTACCGGGGTTCATTTTTTAACAGTCCTTTGTAATGAGCAACCGCAACAAGTTAAAATATCGATCTATCAGAGTAACGGGGTATCCGGAATAGCTTCCATCTTTATCACAACCCAAGACCTAAGAATAAAATCCATCCGAATGGAATTTAACCGGACCCGTTGTTTTGGTTTTGTTAACCACTTATTGAACGTCTTTTTAGCGCATCCCCGAAAATCTGTATAAACTCGCGGTAGTTTTTTTAAGTAGGTTGCTTACCCAATAACCAGGAATACCGTTAAAATAATATTGCCACACAAATCCGCTCTATAAGCGAACGTATTAAACGGATTGTAAAATTCAGAACTTAGCCGCAGCGTTTGTCCAGGCGGCTGTTTTACCGGAGTACTTCATCCGAATTGTTCTTTTATTTTTTTTATTGACATTGAAGAGAACCATTCCTATTTTTTGTTAGTTGATACTAACTTACCTTTTATGGACTATGGCCAAACAGAAAACAGTCGTCCGGCAACAGCAAATTATTGATGCGGCTCTGACATTGATCCGTGACGGCGGTTTAGCCAATTTAACTATAAAAAAAATAGCTGCAAAAGTGCGAATTTCGGAGCAGGCAATTTACCGCCATTTCGAAAATAAACGTTCAATCCTCGATGCAATAATTCAACATTTTAATCAAACTCTTGGCACACGCCTACACAACCAGGCAAAATTTGACGATCTTTTTCAGATGCTACACACCACAATCCATACCCATTTAAAATTTTTCAGAGATTTTCCGGAAATGGCGGCATTGGTCTACACGGAAGAGATTTTTAAGATGGAACCGCATATCTTTTCGCAAATACAGGAAACCATTTCCAAACGTATTCAGACTATTAGTGAAATGCTGGAGAAAGGACAGAAAGAAGGAACCGTTTCGGACAGATACAAGGCAGATAACCTGGCGCTTATCATTTTTGGCGCCATACGCGCGCTGGTGTCCAACTGGCGTTTTTCGGATTTTGGCTTTAACCTTACCGAACGCGGTTTATCTTTAACCGAAGATATGCTTAATATGATAAAACCATAGTTTAATCAACGACACACCCAACCACTTAACTCAACGAAGGAGGTTTTATGAACCTAATGCTTAACTTTGACGGACTGATTTTATTACTAACCGGTCTGACGGCCATCTACATGATTTATCGTTTCATGGAAAGGCAGAAGAATCCCGACACAGCCGGGATATGGAATATTTACTATATGGTCGGTTTTCTGGTAATCTTAGTATCCGGATTACTGCTTATTATCTTCGGCTGGGGCGCTCTCGCTAATAATTTTGTTGCCGTTGTCGCCGGTCTAATCCCATTTTCTTTAGCGACCGGCCTCATTGCCCAGTTTTATCCGAAATATGAAAAATCTTATCTGGGATTAATGGTCATCGGCTTAATACTGATCGCTGTTACCCGTTATGGTGGTATGATTTCTTTAGGCAAAATCGTTTATCCCGCCTTTCATGCTATTGCTGGTTTAACCATCGTTGCCGTACCTTTTTTGGCTTGTAAAGACGGAGATAAAGTACAAAAGGGATTTGGTCTGGTTGCGGTTGGCGGTATCTTGATTGGCTTAGGCGGCATGGCGCTGGCCTTTTTAAAAGCCGGAAAACAACTGCTCTTTTTCTCGGGCGATGTTGTAATGATGATTCTTGCCCCGCTGTTGTTACTGATGACCCTGGCCTATACGTTTGGTTTTATGAAAGGCGTTAAGAAATAATTTGTTTTTTTTAAGTAAGGCAGTGCTCCTTTTTCGGAACACTGCCTTTTTTAGAAAACCATTTGCAGCGCTGCAAAATTTTGCAATTCCAAAAACCGCCCGTCCCGCGCCTCAATGGGTTCGTCATCTAATTTCCAGGTATCCCGATAAGGAATATGAACCGCGTACATGCCCTGACGTAACGAAGGGTTAATATCCGATTTAGGACTATTCCCAACCATGCAGGTTTCGCTTGGAATCCAGTTATTTTTCTGAAGTAAATCCCGGTAAGCTACATCATTCTTTTCCGGTAAAATAAAATATTCTTTTACACATTCGTGCACACCGGCCCGCAGGATTTTCCCCTGCTGCTCGGCATAATCCCCTTTTGTTAACACATATAACGCATATTTTGTTTTTAAATAACGCAGGGTATCGATGACCCCGGGAAATAACTGCGGGATACTGACCGGATGCTCCTGAAAACGACGGGTGATAAAACGCAGCCTCTCTTCATCCAGCCTTGTTTTGCTTTTTTTATTGAAAACACGAAATAATTCTTCCAGAATATATATGAAATTATGGCTGCCATAACCGCGTTCTTCTACAACCCTCACTTCCAGATCGTCAAAGGCTTTTTGGATGTCTGACCGTACAAATCCTCCGCTTTCAACCAGATCGATAAAATCGGTTGTCGCCTGTACATAGTAAATATTGTTTTCCCATAACGTATCATCAGCGTCAAAGATGATCTGTTTTATATGTCGCCACTTATTCAAACAACACTCCCTAACTATTTATAATTGCTTAATAAAATACAAATTTTATCCTGCAGATTGTTGATATACGATGTAGGTACCGAATAATTATTTACCATAATTGAAAATACATACGGTTTTTTATTCTTGCCGCGCACATAGCCCGAAAGGCTGCGCATATGCCGTACATATCCGGTTTTTGCCCGCACATTTCCCACGGCAGAGCTATTTCGCATACGGTTTTTTAAAGTTCCGTCCACTCCGGCAATGGGCAATGAGTTATAAAATGTTAAAAAGTCCGGATTATTATACATATATTTCAGCAGGGTTGCGGTCGCAAATGGCGAAACAAAATTTTTCCGGGATAGGCCGGAACCATCGACCATAATAAATTCCGACGGCGCCACGCCAATGGTGTGCAGCCATTCGGAAACAGTTTCGGTTCCCTTAATAAAGCTTCCTTCTCCCTTAAAATGTGCGCCCAACGTTTTTACCAGCTGCTCGGCATACAGATTATGGCTTTTTTTATTAACGGTTTTAATCAAATTATCAAGTGTCGGCGAAAAGTGAATAAAGAGAGTATCCGATACAGGTGTATAAATATACCGAATTTCAGCTTCACCATCAACAGCGATACCTTTTTCCTGTAAAACCGCCTGCAACTCTTTCATAAAATATGCAGCCGGGCGTTCTACGGAAATTGTTTCAAACACCGTATCGGCGCCTACGGGAAGAGAACCTTTTATTGTGGCAATATTCCTGGCCCGCAAACGGGAAACATCCAACTGCGGCAATGAATCCACCGGAGAAGTATGCGCCGTATTCAGGACGCTTAAATAGTCAATTCCCGGAAGCTGTGAAACATGAAGCGGCATATCCTGCCGGGGACCCGGAGCGACTAAAAATTCAACGCAGTTATCATTAAAACTTAGGGCCGAAGGCTGTGCGGAGTACCAGTAGGGTTCGTCGTCCCAATTCCAGCCGTCCCCAAGAATATCTGTTTCAAAATAGCTATTGTCGCCAATTAAATTTCCTTTAATCCGGCGAACCCCATTTTTTGTCAGGGAATCCGCCCATTGTTCAAAAACAGCGCGCATATTTCCGTTATGAAAACGAGCAGAAATAGACGGATCTCCGCTTCCATGAACGATCAGATTGCCCGAAACCAGACCGTCGGCAATTGTTGAATCCGTACCAATAACGGTTTGATACTGAAAATCTTTTCCCAGCTTTACCAGGCTGCCGGCCGTGGTGTAAAGTTTCATGTTAGAAGCCGGTACAAAAAGTTTGTGTTCATTTTCATGAAAAAGGATGGTGCCATCGTTAAGGGATTCGATATAAATGCCAACATAAGCATTGCCCAGATTGGGGTCATCCAGCAAATACCGGATTTCATGCTGTAATACTGTCGCGGGTGAGCGCATCGTAAATATGGATGCACATGATTGTAAAACAACGATCGACAAAATAACTGTAATAAGAATTTTCATAAGCGCCTGCGGGGATTAATTCTGACAAAAAAAAAGGCGAAAACAAATGTTCCGCCTTTGGATGATGGACAGTGTAAACTTAAACTGCGTCTTTCAAACCTTTACCGGCTTTGAAAGTAGGTACATTACGTGCAGGAATATCGATTTCGGCACCGGTCTGAGGATTGCGGCCTTTACGCGCAGCTCTTGCAGAAACGTTGAAAGTACCAAACCCAATTAAAGAAACACTTTCACCTTTTCCAAGGCTTTCTTTAACACCATTAATAAAAGCGCCTAATGCGTCTTCTGCGGCTTTTTTAGAAATATTAGCATCGGCTGCCATTTTTGAAACTAAGTCTTGCTTGGTCATTGGTATTCTCCTATTTAGTAAAAATATTTTTCTGTGAATTTTAAGCGAGCAATGCAAATATGAGAACTTATCCAATAAAATGCAAATAAAAAGTATATTTACGCACTTGTTTTCGCGCTTTGCAGATTTTAATAAAAATATGGCAGCCCTCTCGAAAATTTTGTAAGTTTAGAAAGTTCATAAAGTAAACAAACACAGTTTTTATATCGAGGCCGAAATGCGTAAAAAATATATCCCTTCAAAAGTCGAAGAAATTATACTGACAAACACAGGACAACAGATCATATATCCACCCACGGAAAAGATAAACACGCTGATTGTCGATAATTTTCCTGCTCTTGGCAGGCTAACCGCTCTGCGTTTTTTAGAGTGGGCACCGCAAAATGAAGGCTGGACAATTTCTCTGCCCACCGGAAAGACCCCGGAACATTTTATTAAATGGCTTACCCTGCTGCTAAACTCATGGAGCACAAAAAAAACGCAGCAACTTCTCGAAGAAAACGGCGTAAATCCTACCCGCAAACCGGATATGAAGAGCTTCCATTTTATTCAGATCGATGAGTTTTATCCCATCAATTCCACCCAGCACAACAGCTTTTACTACTATGTAAATAAGTATTATATCCGTGGTTTGGGGTTGGATCCCAAAAAAGCGTTACTGATAAATCCAAATAGTATCGGCATTGACCCGGAGCATACTTTGGAAGATATCTGGCCCGAGCATATCGTAAACCTGAATCTGCGTACCCAATATCCGCGTACTCTGCTGGAAGAACGCCAAAAGAATGTTCTGGCCGCCGTGGATCAGTTCTGCACCGAGTATGAAACAAAGATTCGCAGCCTTGGAGGCATCGGGTTTTTCCTCGGCGGTATCGGTCCGGACGGGCATATCGGATTCAATGTCCGCGGTTCGGACCATTACGCCACCACCCGGCTGACACCCACAAATTATGAAACGCAGGCCGCCGCTGCCGGTGATCTGGGCGGTATCGAAATTTCCGGTAATCGGCTGGTAATCACAATCGGCTTAAAAACCATTACCTACAATCCTAAAACAACCGCCATAATTATCGCCGCCGGCGAGGCCAAAGCTCAGGTAATCAAAAACGCCATCCAGTGTGAAAAGAACAACCAGGTACCGGCCTCTGCCCTGCAGGATTTACCAAATGCATGTTTCTATATTACAAAAGGCGCGGCAAAATTACTCAACGAGCGGCGTTACCAGGAGTTAAAACAGGCCGATATAATTTCTCAGGAAGACACCCATCAAATTTTAACAGACCTCGCTCTGGATAAACGAAAAACCTTAACCAGCCTCACTAAGGCCGACATGCGCAGTATCCGTTCTTCCAAACTCATTCTGGAACGAAAGGGCGAAACCTATAAAGAAGCGGCCGAAAAACTACGGGAAGAGTATATTAACCGAATCAATATGACGCTGCACATTCCAAAGGGAAAAACATTCCTGCATACGGCCCCCCACCACGATGATATTATGTTGGGTTACCTGCCTTACCTCGTCCGGCTCATGCGCGAATCGAGCAACACCCATTATTTTAATTATCTGACCAGCGGGTTTAATGCCGTAACCAATAAATATATGGCCAATCAGTTAGCGATTGCCGAAAGCTATCTGCAAGAGCCGGAATTTAAACGTCTAATCGAATCCAATTATTTTGAGCCGGGTAATCTGGACTACCGTAACCGGGATATTTTTCAATATCTGGATGGCGTAGCTGCCAATAATCAAGACGCCATGGAAGAAGGCTGCGCCCGACGACTGCTGCGCAACCTGGTAGAAATTTTTGAAGAAGACTCTTTCGATAATCTGCAGAACCGTATCAATGAATTAAGCAGTTATTTTGAAACCCAGTATCCGGGAAAGAAGGATCTGGCCTACATACAGCAACTAAAAGGCATGACACGGGAATGGGAAGCAGATATTTTATGGGGTTATTTCGGATTTAGCAGCAGCTCGGTAATCCATTCCCGTTTGGGGTTTTATAAGGGTGATATCTTTACGGAAAATCCCACCGTGGACAGGGATGTTTTACCGATTCTGGAAAACATCAGACGTATAAACCCCGATGTAGTAACGGTGGCCTTTGATCCGGAAGGCAGCGGGCCGGATACGCATTATAAAGTAATGCAGGCGGTTTCTACCGCATTAAAAATGTACCAGGAAGAAAACGGAAATAAGGAAATTGAAATTTGGGGCTACCGCAATGTCTGGTACCGCTTCCATCCGTCCGAAGCAAACCGGTTTGTTCCGGTTACCCATAATACACGCGCTATTTTGGATCATGCTTTTATCCATGCTTTTGGCTCTCAACGGGATGCCTCTTTCCCCAGTTATGAATATGACGGCCCTTTTTCGGGGCTGGCGCAGAAGATACAGGTTGACCAGTATCAGAAGATGAAAACCCTTTTAGGCAGAGATTATTTCTATGAGAATTCGGATTCCCGTATTCGCTCTACCCGGGGATTTGTATTTTTAAAAGTAATGACTTTAGAGGAATTTCACCAGAAATCAATGGAATTACGCAAGAGTACAGAGAATATATCTTAACAATTGCTCCCCGAACTTGCCGAAGGACGCATAGCAAAAGGAAAACTCAACTATCAGATTAAAGAAGGTTGACAAGAGGATTTTACAATGAAATCATTTCGCAAAGAACTTTGGTTCAACACCACGCAGCGCAGAGAGTATATTAATATTACTTCCGAAATCAATAATTGCCTGAAAGAATCCGGTATCCGTGAAGGATTGTGTCTGGTAAATGCCATGCACATTACGGCCAGTGTATACATAAACGACGCCGAAAGCGGCCTGATTCAGGATTATGACGACTGGCTGGAAAAGCTTGCGCCCCATGCTCCCATCTCTCATTATCGGCATAACCACACGGGTGAAGACAACGGTGATGCCCATTTAAAAAGGCAGATTATGGGACGTGAAGTGGTTGTCGCTATCACCAACGGAGAACTTGATTTCGGCCCCTGGGAACAAATTTACTATGCCGAATTTGACGGCCGGCGCCGTAAACGGGTTTTGGTAAAAATTATCGGCGAATAATAACCGCTCACTTTGTCTTTTCCACCTTTGGGTAGAAAAACTTCGTATCCTAGTTAAAGCATAAAAGAGAGTAAAATGCAAAAAATTCTACTTGTCGTAAACGATGCGCCATACGGAACAGAAAAAGCCTACAATGCCTTTAGACTGGCAATGAATATTATTAAATATCATAAAGAAGATGTAAAAATTAAAATATTTCTGCTTGGCGATGCGGTCTTTTGCGTACTGACAAATCAAAGGACGGCAGAAGGGTATTATAACATAGAAAGAATGCTAAAATATATCCTTAAAAGAGAAGGAGAAGTGAAAGCTTGCGGCATTTGTGCCGAAGCGAGAGGCATTGCTTCTTTACCATTTCAGGACGGAATAGAATTGAGTACAATGGAAGAATTTTCTCGCTGGACGGTTGAATCGGATAAAGTGATATCCTTTTGAACGGTACAACTCGGTTCAGGCCTTTCGGGCCTTCTCTTCCCGAAAAGCCTGGACACCGCTACATCCCCGGCAGGCTTTCGAGCGCTTCTTTTTCGATATCTTTAAAGTAACGAACGGTTCCCACTTTCAATTCCATAGTGGAATCATCATCGCAGACAATCATGGCATGATTGTGCAATTGTAAAACCGATACCGTCCACATATGATTTACTCCATCTTCCACTACTTTCTGCAAAGCCCGTGCTTTGTTGTAACCGCTGATAATAATTAATAGCTTTTTGGCATCCATTACCGTCCCAACGCCAACGGTTAGCGCTGTTTTAGGCACTTTGTTTATATCATTGTCAAAAAAACGGGAATTGGCCTGAATGGTATCAAAGGTTAATGTTTTTATTCGTGTTCGTGAAGATAAAGAAGAACCGGGTTCATTAAAAGCGATATGCCCGTCCGGTCCGATACCACCCAAAAACAGATCGATACCGCCGATTTCTTTGATCTTTTCTTCGTACCGGGCACATTCCGCCTGGAGGTCGGAGGCATTTCCGTTTAATATATTGATATTTTCTTTTGGAATATCAATATGTGAAAACAAATGATGGTGCATAAAATAATGATAGCTTTCGGGATGATCTTCCGATATCCCCACATACTCATCCATATTGAAAGTCACAACATTTTTAAACGATACTTTCCCCTGTTTATGAAGCTTAACCAGTTCTTTATATGTTCCGATTGGAGAAGAACCGGTGGGAAGACCAAGTACATATGGTTTATCTGCGGTCGGCGCAGCCTCGTTTATTTTATGGGCTGTATAGTGCGCAACCCATTTGCTAAGTTTGTCATAATTCTGGTGAATAAGAATACGCATTTGTTTTTCCTTTCCGATTTGGTAAACTGCAATAACTCATTTTAAAGTGTAAAATACTAAAGTGGGTAGTTAGTTAGTTTTGTAAACAAAATAAATAAAAATATTGGTATGTGAAAGGGAAAAAATATTTTTTCCGGAAGTTTTTTGTTGCTTCTGGGCACATCCGTATTAAATAAATTTAAAAAACTGTGATCCGGTAATAATACCTACCCTTTCCGGCACAAGCTGTTACCTTCTTTTAGCTACGGATGAACGCGGATGTTCACTGATTAAATTGATTGTTTCTTTTGCTTATTCGCGTCCATTAGCATATTTTTGCGGCTTTTTTTCACAACACCTGCTTAATAAGATAATTACGGCCCGCCTGTTACTTATGAACTGATAAAATACAAAGCCTTGATTATTTTGGACAGCTTTGGTTTATGGATTAGAGCAATACGGTTTTATATTGTTTTGTTAAAATTGGCGTTTTAAGTACGATAAAACTAAAGCTATTAATGTGCTTAATAATCGGTTTTTTCGGCCTGTCCGCCTCCGGCGTGGTGGTAATCGGTCTTTATTCGTATAATTCGACACGATAAGACAATACGAACTTATTAAAGAGAATATATTTCGCTCAGATACTCGCGCGTTAAACGTTCCCACTCCATTTTAAACCAGGGAGTATATAATTCGGGATTAAGTAGCATATCGCGATTTAAATCAGTTATGGATATATATTTCCAAGCCATAATTTCCGTATCGTTTATTTTTGGTTTGCTGTTCGCACGGCCAATATAAACGGAGCATAATTCATTTTCGCTGCCCTTATCCCCAAACGACGCCTGGTACTGAAAGCGGTACAAATAGTGTAGCGGAACATCCAGTCCCACTTCTTCTTTTAGCCGCCGCGCCACCGCCTGCGCGTAGCTTTCTCCTTTGCGTGGATGACTGCAACAGGTATTGGACCAGTATTCGCCCCATAACCGTTTATCGGTATGCCGCTGCTGCAATAGCAGTTCATTTTTACTATTAAAAATAAAGATGGAAAAAGCCCGGTGTAAAACACCATTTCCATTATGGCAGAAATCTTTACTTTCGTACCCCGTGATATTATCGTATTCATCTACCAAAATGAGCTTTTCATCATCAAATGAGACTACATTACCTGCCATTTCATTTCCTCTAATATATCTCGTTATTGTTTATGGTTTTATAAGTTAAAGTATCAAGTATCAAGTATCAAGTCAGGCCAGAGTATTTTGGAAATAACAAAATGACAACAAAATATGAACTCATTCAAAAATCCTGTATATTACGTCTAAATCAATTACACTCAAACAGATAAAAATCGGAAACAAATAGGCGTTATCTTAAAGTTAGTTGAAATTTAGAAGAAAAGGTTCCTCCCCAAGAACCAAAAAATTGGTTAAATTCATTTAGCCAAAACAAAAATAGGAGGAACCGATGGCAGCAAAGATAAAGTCAAGTTCAATCAACCGCA
>JAJRSO010000073.1 GCA_024278755.1 Calditrichota bacterium
ACTGGGGCGCCCGCCAAAAAATGCTGGAAGTGGGCCGTTTGTATCCCGGAGACGCGCTGGAGGTTAAATTATTTCGTAAGGGATTTACCTATGCTCTACTCGGCGGAGAGAACGACGACGAACGGTTTATCCCCCCTATGCTAGGCCATTTTTATGATATTGTTCCCTTTTGGTCGTCACAGCCTATCCTGGAAAAAGTGTACCGGGTATTCATGCCTGCTGATAAAAAAGTGCAGTACGAAGTGTATAACGGCGAAGTACGCTCCGCCATCCGCTTCCAAAAAGATAAAACCCTTTACATCTTTTCCAAAACGGATATCCAGCCTTTTAAGCGTGAATCCAATATGGTAGCCACTTCCGACGAAGCGCCCAAACTGCTCATCTCCACCAGTCCGGACTGGTTTGCCAAATCCAAATGGTTCTGTAATGTAAATGAAGATTTTAAAAGTTTCGAATCCACCGCTGAAATCCGGAAAAAAGTAAAAGAGATCCTCAAAGGCGTCCGTGGAGAACAGGAAAAGATATCCCGGCTCACCCATTGGGTCGCCGATGAAGTGCGCTACTCCGGCTTAACGATGGGACCCGGCGAAGGATACACCCTGCATAAAGGCGAAATGACCTTTCGCGATCGCTGCGGTGTGTGTAAGGACAAGGCGGGTATGCTGATCACGATGCTGCGCGCCGCGGGATTTGAATCGTACCCGGCAATGACAATGGCCGGGTCACGCATTGACAAAATACCGGCCGACCAGTTTAACCACAGCGTAACTATCGTAAAATTATCCGATGGGAAATACCACCTGCTGGATCCGACCTGGGTGCCCTTTGTGCGCGAATTATGGTCCAGCGCCGAACAGCAGCAGGAATATCTGATGGGCCTGCCGCAGGGCGCCGACCTGGCCACAACACCCGTTTCGCCGCCGGAGAAACACTACTATAAAATTAAGGGCGCCTCAAAAATTCATCCGGACGGCCGTCTGACCGGAAAATTCACATTGGAAGCCGAAGGTCAGTCCGACGCCCGTATCCGGCGTATGTTTACGGGACGCTTTAAAAACAACTGGCTGCCGTTTATTCAAACGGAAATGCTGAAACAGTTTCCACAAATGCGCATCACGCGCATCGAATTTGGCGACGCCTATGATTACAGCAAGCCCATTCGAATCGGCATAGAATATGAGATTCCCGATTTTGCCCTGATCACGAAAAAGGAAATCATATTCACTCCGTTGGTCGCTTCGAACATATTCAATCATTCTTATATCAATGAGCATCTTTTTATGGATGTGTCGAACGAGGAAAAGCAGTACCATTTCCGCAGCCGTTCGTCCAAACAAATCGTCCTCCGTGAAATCGTGAAACTACCAAAATACAAAAAAGCGCTGGCGCTTCCCGCAACAGAAGAGTTTAAAGGCAGCGGCGCTGATTTTAGCGGCGGATATGATTTAAAGGGGCGCAATCTCAGTCTGTTTGAAGATATAACCTTTAAAAAGCGTATTTACACGCCCGAAGACTGGCCGTCGTTTCGTAAAGCGGTAAAAGCACAAAAACGATTTGCAGAAGAAAAAATTATTTTAACGCGCTGACATTGTTAAAAAGGGAAAACTAACTTCAAAAAAAATGGTTTAAAAATATTTGCCCGTAGTTAACTTATTAGATAACTTTGTTATGTTTAGAGAAATTCACTTTTACAGAAATTATTTTTTAGATTTCTATTCCGAATAAAATGAAAGTGTTCAGGAGAAAATTGAGTTTGTACTCGATTTAATTAGACGAATAGAGATTGTTCCGGCTAAATTTTTAAAGAAGATTAAAGGTTCGAAAGGTTTATATGAAATTCGGATTTCCGTTAAATCCAATATTTTCGGATATTTTGTTTTTTTGATGAAGATAAATTAGTGATTTTATTAAATGGGTTTCAAAAGAGATCACAGAAACTTCCCAAAAAAGAAATAGTACAAGCAGAAAAACTAAGAAGCGATTATCTTAAAGAAAAAGGTAGTATAAAATGAGTAAAAATGTTTCAACATTCGAAGACCTTCTTCTCTCAAAATATGGAAAGCCCGGTACAAAGAGACGTGATGCATTTGACGTAAAATCAAAAGCATTTATGATTGGTGAATTGATTAAAGAAACCAGAAGAAAATCAAATATTACGCAGGAAGAGCTGGCTCTTAAAACAGGAACAAAAAAAAGTTATATTTCCAGAGTCGAAAATGGTAAAAGCGATATTCAATTATCCACTCTTTTTCGCCTATTTGAAGATGGTTTGGGAAAAAGTCTAAACTTAGTTGTAAAGTAATTTGGGCCTATGTCGTTTTGTGTGGGTAATAAAATTGTTTTAAATTATACGGGTGGAAAAAACAAAATAACAAAACACAAATAATTTTTGAAAGAACAAGATCCCAAACATCGTCAATACCCATTGTGTAGCGCTTCAAAGCGTTTGACCCTCCCTGTTCGGCTGCCGCCGAACCTTCCCTCCCTGATATCAGGGAGGGTG
>JAJRSO010000074.1 GCA_024278755.1 Calditrichota bacterium
CGCTGAACAAATGATTGCGGAAGCCAAGAAGAAAAGCGGCG
Organism: Calditrichota bacterium; assembly: GCA_024278755.1. Taxonomy (GTDB): domain Bacteria; phylum Calditrichota; class Calditrichia; order Calditrichales; family Calditrichaceae; genus JANTFQ01. The sequence continues at coordinate 42 of JAJRSO010000074.1, forward strand.
CCTATCGCGAAGAAGAAATCGCCAAAACATTTATTTCAAATGCAAAAATGGCCCCGCAATTTACACTTAAAAATCTAAACTGCGAAGAAGTATCTCTTGCTTCGCTGCGCGGCAAAACAGTCATTGTCGATTTCTGGGCAACCTGGTGCAGCCCCTGCAAGGCCTCCTTCCCCTATTTACAAAAGTTCTGGGAAGCACATCAAAACGACAAAAATATAGCCTTGTTTGCCATCAATACAAGCGAACAAAAACAGGGGGATGCGCGAATTAAGGCTATTAAAAAATTTATGGCGGAGCATAAATACACGTTTCAGGTTTTGCTGGATGAAAAGGGCGATGCTGTAAAAAAGGCTTTTGAAGTAGGCGGGATTCCTACAAAATTCTTTGTTGGCCCGGATGGTAAAATTTATTTTAAAGAAATAGGATTTCACGGCCCGGGAATGGTGGATGATATGAATATTCAGTTAAAACTGATAAAAGAAAACGTTCTAACGGAAAAATAGATAAATGCATTTACTTCCCGTCTGAATGCAGTCAGGCGGGAAGTAAATAATTAGAGTCATAAAATAGTACAGACAACTTGTTCTTAAAAATCACGTTCCCATACTTTTTTATAACATTTTAATCACTTTCTGGCAAGTAAGTCATTTAATATTTATATTTACACCGGTATTTATAAATGTAACATTTTTGGAAAGAACGAATCCAAACGATTTGTTTACAGGGAAAGGATTAATTCGTGCAAACTCTACAAAAAAATCTGATTGTATTTTTAATGGCAATTACCTTTTTATTGCCGGTTCGCAACTACGCGCAGCTATTCGGCGGCGGCGGCCCGTCGCACGCAAAAGCAAAATTAATTTCTGAAGTTACATCTGTTCAGCCGGGCCAAACTTTCTGGATGGCGGTAAAACTGAAAATGGACGATGGCTGGCACGTGTACTGGCGCAATGTGGGCGATACCGGGCTGGAAACATCGGTGGAATGGAATCTGCCGGAAGGCTTTAGCGCAGGGAAAATAAACTGGCCCTATCCCGAAAAGATAGTGGAAGAAGATTTGGTCGTGTTTGGCTATCATGGCGATCAATATTTGCTGATTCCCGTTTCAGTCGATAAAAATGTAAAAACCGGTCAGAAGGTAACGCTAAGCGCAACCGTATCCTGGCTGGTCTGTGCGGAAGTCTGTGTTCCCGGCGATACCACTGTTTCGGTAGAATTACCGGTAAAAAATACGGCGCCTCAGGCGGCGAAAGAACAGATTCGGATTTTTGCGGAAGCACGGGCGCATCTGCCTCTTGTAAAATCCGACTGGACGTTTACCGCTTCGGTGGAAAACGGACAAATCACCATTAACGCGCAACCGCCGCAATGGCTAAAGAGAGCGGTGACAGGGGCGGAATTTTACCCTTATTTGTCCGATCTGGTAAAATATAATGCACCGGAGCAATTTGAACAGCAGGGAAAAGGTTTCCGACTTAGAATAACCCTTGTAGCGGATACGCAGATTCCGGACACTCTGCGAGGGGTTCTTGTGAGCGCCGACGGCTGGCGCGGGCCCAGATCCGAACATGCCGTGGAACTTGCCATTCCGTTTGGCGCGGAAAACACTTCCGCTTTGGGCGGTTTAGGGAACATCTGGTGGGCTATTTTATTTTCGTTCCTCGGCGGAATTATTTTGAATTTAATGCCCTGTGTATTACCGGTGTTATCCATAAAAATTATGGGCTTTATCAAACAGGCGCACGACGAACATGTCGCTTCATGGAAACATGGGGTCAGTTTTACCGTTGGCGTTCTGGTCTCCTTTTTAGCCCTGGCCGGAATCCTGCTTATTTTAAAAGCAGGCGGCGCTTCGCTGGGCTGGGGATTTCAGCTGCAATCACCGGGCTTTATCATTGTTGTTTCGGTTTTTATGTTTCTCTTCGGTCTAAGTATGCTGGGAGTGTATGAAATCGGCACTTCGATGACTACGGTCGGCGGTAAAACGCAGGGTATTAGCGGATTGGCCGGATCCTTTGTTAGTGGCATTACGGCCGTAATTGTTGCCACGCCATGTACGGCGCCGTTTATGGGTTCTGCGTTGGGCTTTGCGCTTACTCAGCCGGTCTGGGCTTCGTTAACTGTCTTCTTCTTTCTGGGCCTGGGTATGGCCGCGCCCTTTTTGCTACTCTCATCCGTTCCTGCTCTGCTGAAATACGTACCCAAGCCGGGTCGCTGGATGGAATCGCTGGAACAGTTTATGGGCTTTTTATTGGTGGGCACCGTGCTGTGGCTGCTGTGGGTGCTGGCCATTCAGGCCGGTTCCAATGCCGTGATTATTGTGCTGATTGATCTGTTCATCACTGCGATGGGCGCCTGGATTTACGGCCGCTGGGGTAATTTAATGATGGCAAAACGTACCCGTATTATCGCCTGGATTCTTGCCTTTATTTTAATTGCCGGCAGCAACGCTTACGTGCTGATGAATATCGACTCCTATTCCACCTCACATCAGGCGTCTTTATCGCACGGGGAAGGCATCGAATGGCAAAAATTTTCCGAAGAAAAAACCGCGCAGCTTGTGGCCGAAGGGACGCCGGTATTTATCGATTTTACCGCGGCCTGGTGCTTAAGCTGCCAGGTAAACGAGCAGGTGGCGTTCAGCGATTTGGAAGTGCAGAAAAAATTTAAAGAACTGGGTATTGTTGCCTTAAAAGCAGACTGGACCAAACGGGACGCTTCCATCGCCAAAGCGCTGGCCAAATTTAACCGCAACAGTGTGCCGCTATACGTTTTATATTCCGGGAAATCAGGCAGCGCGCCGCAATTATTGCCAGAAATTATTACGCCGGGAATTGTACTGGAGGCGTTGAACACAATAAATAAATAGAGAAAGGGCCGTTTGGTTAAAGGAAAAGATTGATTCCGTGTTGATCCCTGTGAGTAAAAATAAATGAGTCCAGCCTAAAAAGGCATAGCCACTGATTTCCACAGAAAGACACGGATTGTTTTTATTGAAATTACATTGAATAGATTCGTGTAAATTCGTAGTTTTTATAGTGAACTCACAAATACAACAAAAGGAAAGATCCGGATTACAATCGCGCCAGAGGCGGAAAGACAGAAAAAATACGGAAAAAAACGAGCATTCTGTTTTTTCTGTTTTAGTTTGCCTGGCAAAATGTTGCGCTTTGCAGTTTAAAAATAAATTTAACCAACGAAACAATAAACAAACAGTGGGAATCCGTGAAAAACGACAGATGACGTCGTTCAGTGTTCTCGATGGTGATTAGTGGTTACCTTTTTGAATACCGATTGAATAAATATCACTCTGTTTGTATTTCAAATGAACCTTTTTTTGAGTAACTGCGTATCTTTAAAATAATTTTGTTTTATTATTATTTGAAGGATAAAATGGAACTAATCGGTGTTTTACTGTTTATTTTAATAGCATTGTTTTTTCTTAAAATTTTAGGGCTTATTTTTCATGCCGGCATTTTTATGCTTACCCTGCCATTCAAACTACTGGCCTTGGGTTTGTCGGGTCTTATCATGGTGCTGGTGTTAATCCCGATGGGTGTTGTGGCCGGAGTTGCCAGCCTGATCGTGTTACCTGTGCTGGTTATCGGACCTTTTTTACCCATTTTATTGCTTGGCGGAGGTTTGTATTTATTGCTGCGCAACCGCTGACAGGATGCTATTATAAAAGGATTTAGTACGGAAATGAAATACGGAAAAAAGATTAAAAATATTAAGTTCTATTTAATTACCTTTGGCATTATTGTTTTTGCCGTTCTGTTTCAGGTAGTGATTAAATATCTCTCGCAATAGCGCTTTGGCCGGTGGTATTCCCCCCCCCCTCCTACAGGTTTATCGGCGTTTTCCTGAGAACAGATATCTGGGCTCCGGCAAGGGCAGAACGCCTCCGGATGCTCCCTTTATTCCTTTCGCTTTTATTATAAATTTCTTGTTTTAGGGTTTAAATTATTTTACATTAATAAACTTTTTATTAATTAACCCCGCGCCGTTACGGCAGCGGATCAAACATCCACTGGAGGATTTATTTTTTATGTCAGAAGAAAAGAAGGAAATTGCAGCCGAAGAAGAAGCTGTAGTTTATGAAACCCCTAACCCGTCCGAAGAAGAAGTTAAAGCGACGGAAACAAACGAAGTATCAACCGAAGAAGCCAAAACAGAAGACGTACAAACCGAGGAAAAAACAGTTGAAGAGCCCGCTCCGGTTCCCGAACCTGTGGACGACTATCAAGAAGTCGTTGTAAAATTAGAAGACCTCAAAGAAGAGAGCGAATATCCGGAAGAAGAGATGGCAGCGCTTACGGGTTTGTACGACCGTACGATGAGCAGCATCACCGAAGGTGAAATTGTGGAAGGCCGTATTCTGAATATCACCGATTCACATGTGATTATCGACATCGGTTTTAAGTCGGAAGGCATCGTACCGCTAGAAGAATTTGATAATGTTGAAGAACTGAACCCCGGCGACGAGGTTGAGGTTTATTTAGAAAAATTAGAAAGCGCCGACGGACAACTGAATCTTTCCCGACGTCGTGCGGACTTTATCCGTGTCTGGGAAAAATTAGTTGAAAAATATGAAAATGACGAAACCATTACGGGAATCATCCAGCGTCGCATTAAAGGCGGTATGGTGGTTAACGTTATGGGCGTGGACGCTTTTCTGCCCGGTTCGCAGATTGATGTCCGTCCCATCCGTGATTTTGATTCTTTCCTCGGGAAAGAACGGAATTTCAAAATTGTTAAGGTCAACCACGCGCGTAAAAATATCGTTGTTTCTTCCCGTGTGCTCATCGAAAAAGAGATGGAAGGACAGAGAAAAGAAATTCTGGATACATTGGAAAAAGGTCAGAAACGAATTGGTTCCGTTAAAAATATCACCGATTTCGGCGTGTTTATTGACCTGGGCGGCGTAGACGGTTTACTGCATATTACCGACCTGAGTTGGGGCCGTGTGAACCATCCTTCCGAAATCGTAAAACTGGATCAGGAACTGGAAGTGATGATCCTCGATTTCAATGAAAAGAAAGACCGAATCTCTCTCGGCTTAAAACAGTTGCAGCCTCATCCCTGGGAAAATGTCGCAGAAAAATACCCGGTTGATTCCACTATTAAAGGCCGCGTAGTCAGCCTTACCGATTACGGCGCTTTTATTGAACTGGAAAAAGGCATCGAAGGACTTATCCATATTTCCGAAATGTCTTGGTCTCAGCATATCAAACATCCTAGCCAGTTGCTCACCGTCGGTCAGGAAATCGAAGCGGTTGTTCTGAATATCGAAGCCGAAGCCAAAAAGATTTCGCTTGGTTTAAAACAGCTCGAACCGGATCCCTGGGAAGTTATCGAAGAACGCTACCCGGCCGGTTCCGTTCATAAAGGCGTGGTACGTAACTTAACACAGTTTGGCGCTTTTGTGGAACTGGAAGAAGGTATCGATGGTTTGGTGCATATTTCGGATCTGTCCTGGACTAAGAAAGTACGCCATCCGAGTGAAATCGTTAAAAAAGGCGACGAAATCGAAGTGGTTGTTTTAAGCATTAACCGCGAAGAACGTCGTATCGCTTTGGGTCACAAACAGGTTGAATCCAATCCCTGGGATTCGTTTGAAGAAAACTATGGCATTGGCACCGAAACACAGGGTAAAGTAACCCGCATCATCGACAAGGGTATGATTGTAACCCTTCCGCTTGGTGTGGACGCCTTTATTCCCAACCATCATATCGGTTTGCCGCGCGGAAAGAAAGCCGGCGAAGTATATGAAGAGGGTTCGGAAGTGACAGCCAAGGTAATGGAATTTGATAAAGAAAATAAAAAGATCGTTCTCTCCATCAACGCTCTGGTTAAGGGAAAAGAAGATGAAGATTACGAGGCTTTTTTAAACAAACAAAATTCCGGTCCTACGACCATCGGCGATATGGTGAAACTCGATAAAGAAGAGAAGAAAACGGCGAAGAAAAAAGAAAAAGCCGAAGAGAAACCAGCCGAAAGTAAAAAGGCCGAAGCGACTGCAAAAGAAGCCGAAGTAAAAGAAGAAGCGCCGGCTGAAACCGAAATAAAAGAAGAAAAACCGGAAGAGGCTTCGGAAGAGAAAAAAGAAGACGCCTAAATCCTGTTTTTTACTCCGCATAAAATGCTCATCCGTTTCGGGTGGGCATTTTTTTTTCATATAAAGCATATTTATGCCGACCCTTAGTAAAAACAAAGAATGCCGGCTATGAAGCGATCTGTTTTCCCTCATATATATAAAGATATGGGTATCGATTTGGGTACTGCGAATACCATTGTTTGCGTAATCCGAACCGGAATGGTAGTAAACGAGCCCTCGGTTATTGCGTTTAACCGGCGGGGAGAAGTGCACGCCCTGGGAGAAGAAGCTAAAAAGATGATGGGTAAAACCCATGGCGGACTGCGGGTGACACGCCCCATGGCCGATGGCGTTATTGCCGATTTTGCAGCGGCCGAACAAATGATTAAAGGATTTATTCGACAAGCCGGTGTACCACGATTCTTTATCAATAAAATGGTACTTGGCGTTCCGGCCGGCATTACTTCCGTCGAAAAAAAAGCCGTAATTGACAGCGCGGTTCTCGCCGGCGCCCGAAAAGCCTTTTTAATCGCAGAGCCGATGGCTGCCGCGATTGGCGTGGGGTTGGATGTTTTAGACAAGGATGCAGCAATGATTGTCGATATCGGAGGCGGAACGACGGATATTGCCGTGATTAATTATGGGGGGATTGTGCTGGACAATACATTGCGTATTGCCGGAGATGAGATGGACGAAGCCGTTGTGCGCCATTTTAAAAACCACTATCATTTACGCATCGGTGTGCAAAGCGCGGAGAAATTAAAAATAAACTTTGGCATTGCGCATAACGACTACAGTGGTATCAAGTTTGAGGTTCAGGGAATCGATATCGAAACGAGCCTGCCACGGCGCATAACGGTAGATTCGGCTGTTTTCACTGATGCTTTTTCCATGATCTTAAAGACCATTGTCAATGCTGTTTTAGCGACGCTGGAGCAGTTGCCGCCGGATCTGGCGGGCGATCTAATTGACCATGGCATTATTTTAAGCGGTGGCGGCGCCTTGCTGAAAGGGCTGGATGTCTTCTTACGGGAAAAAATAAAAATACCGGTTAGCGTTCCCGAAAATGCTCTTTTTTGTGTGGCCGAAGGAACCCGGACGATTCTAAATGATTTTAAACGCTTCGAATCGGTTCTATTTAGCGGAAGACGGATGGTTTAGCAAAAAATATTGCAGGGCCAAAATAGTCTTTGCATCCCGGATACGTTTATTCCGCAGCCGTTTCATTGCTTCTTCACGGCTTATTTCCAATAATTGAATATCCTCGTGTTCTTCATCCAGGCCGCCGCCCCGATGTTTTAAATCACTGTTGTGGGCGAGGCCAAGATACAAATGCATAAATTCGGTGGTGATACCGGGCGAGGAATAGGCCGAAGCAATATGTTCAAACCGGTCGATTTCGTAGCCGGTTTCTTCAATCGTTTCGCGCCGGGCACATTGCAGCGGTGTTTCGCCTTCTTCCATTACGCCGGCTACAATTTCATCAATCCAGCCGCCCAAACCTTTGGTATAATCGGCATAGCGGAACTGGCGGATGAGCAGCAAGCGGTCTTTGTCTTCCAGATAAATAAGAACAGCGGCGGCTTCCCGGCGGTCTAAATTAAAACGGAAAACGGTTTCACTGTAATCTCCGTTAAATTTTTCGTATTGCAAATACGCTTTATCCACACGAAAAAAATCGTCCAGCTTGCGCTCTATTTTTATCATTTTGACATTCATATACTCTCCTTTGGCTTTTAAATTAGGGAATTGCCGGGATATAAAGCAAACGGGAATTTGCATTTTGATTTTAAAAAATTTTGCCTAAATTACCGCTTACTATTTGTACGAAGGAGGCCCTTTTGGAATCAAAACTGTTTTGGCGCGAGGCGTTTAAAATCCGTGCCTACGAAGCCGGGGTAGACGGCCGGGTCACCATTCAGGCCATTACTAACTATTTGCTCGAATCCGCTTCCAATCATGCGGCACACATGGATGTTTCGGTTCAGCGTCTGTTTAAAATGAATTTAACCTGGGTGCTTTCCCGCTTTCATGTACGTATGCGTGACTACCCGCGCTGGCCGGAAACGGTAACTGTCGAAACCTGGCCGGCGCATAAAGACACTTTGTATGCCATTCGCGATTTCAGGCTTCTGGATAGTAATCAAAATGTAATTGGCGTGGCCAGTAGTTCCTGGATGATGATTGATTTTAAGGCGCGTAAACCGGTGGCCTTGCCGGATATTATCGAAGGCCTGGAAAATAAGGAGGCGGGCCGTACTCTGGAAGACCCGTTTGAACGTATGCCCAAAGTCACCCGTGTGGATATGGAAAAGGAGTTTCGTGTACGCCAGAGTGATTTGGATGTAAATCGTCATGTATACAGTGTGCATTATCTGAGTTGGGCGCTGGAATCGGCGCCTCCTGAGAATTGGAAAAAATACCGAATCAGCGATGTGGAAATCAATTTTCGCGCCGAAAGTTTGTACGGTGATTTTGTGGTTTCGGATAGCCAGATAGAAGAAAGTGGAAATTTGATGACCGTCATTCATCAGCTAAAACGAAGGAAAGACGATAAAGAATTGACACGGCTACGGACAACGTGGCAGCTAAAATAGGGTTGCGCACAGCCCCAAAACAGGCTAAATTAGCGCCTCAATTTTTGCGGTGATGGCGGAATTGGCAGACGCGCCAGATTTAGGATCTGGTGTCCTTAGGACGTGGGAGTTCAAGTCTCCCTCCTCGTACAAAAGCCTCCGTGTTTATCCGAGGCTTTTTTTTATTTATCCTATCCCGATTTTGCTTTTTTACCAGGCAAACAATCCCAGTGTTTTCTGAATATCTTCGGTTTTCAGCACCTCTTCTTCTTTCAAAACTTCGAGATACACCTGTAATTCATTCTGAACATTAGAGGATTTTTTATATTGCAGGGCGGCCCGGTTTAAAAAGAAGGTAACCTCCTCGGCGCTGACGCCCATCGCGTCTGCGGATATTTTTCCCGCTTCCACCGGATTATGCCGAACCCATTCTGTTGCCAGTTTTATCTCTTCCATAAACAGGTCGGCCTGGCGCGGGTATTGGCTTACAAAAGCGCCTTTAAAAAGTAATCCGGCGTTGGGCAAATTTCCACTGCCGGGATGCAGTTTCGCCCAGAGGTCTCCAAAATCAATGGAAGCGAAAGCGTTTTCACCGGCTTCGAACAAGGCAAAGCTGGCTTCCGGTTCACGCAGGATCACGGTATCGCAATTACCCGAAACAAAACAATCCCTCATTTCTTCCGGTCGGCCGAAGGGTTCGCCAAATATAAATTCAAACTCTTCCGGATTGTATCCGGTCTTTTTCATCAGATAGTGTGTAACGGCAGCAGGAGGCGCGTTTATAAAAAGAGGCGTATAAATTTTATGGCCCTTTAAATCTTCGAAACTATTTGCCCTGTAGCCCCGGGTTAAAATTTTAAAATTATCCCAGACCACCATGGCCGGCATCCTGATATCTTTGCCTTTATTATACATTTTAGCCGCGGACATCAGGGCGGAAAAACTGATGTCCGCTTTGTCGTTTACAATCCAGCCCAGGTGTTTTTCGGTCTCTTGCCATACTTTAAGTGTACTTATTTCAAATGCCTGTTTTATCTTCTCCGATTCAAGCAGGCGCAAAATAATCGGGTAGGTAACCGGTGTGGCGGATTGAATTACAACCGGTATTTTTCCATCTGCCGAAACCGTTTTCTCAAGTTACGGATGTGTATCCGTACTAAAAATATAAGTTTCGTAGAGATTGGGATTTACTTCTTTTGTAAAAAATGAATAGCCCATCGATTCAATCATCTTTTTCAATGGGATGGGATCAAATTCGGAAATATTCTTTAGCGCTTCCCCTTTTTTGAGTGTTTTGATTTGTTCTACCAGATCCGGTAAAAAATAATCCTCCCGGGTTCGGGTGTCGAAGGGAACAATTGTATTAAACTGTTCCGGGGATGAATCGGTGTGGTGCTCGCGTTCCAGTTTGATTTGATCAATACAGTTTGGGAACTGGTTGAGCAGTTCCGTTTCGCTGCCGATTTCTTTATTTAAGGTATGCAGAATTTGGCATACGGTCATCTTGCCCATTTTTGCCACATCGTTAAACGTTGCCCAGCGGGCTACGGTTTTAAAAAACAGAGGGTTGTTTAGTTTATTAAATATAGGAGACATCTGCACCAGAATAGATTTGAGTTGGGGATAGGTTTCCAACGCCTCTTTTACTTTAGTTTTTCCAATAATTACCATCTTCAGTACCTGTTTGATTTCTGTAAAATATTTTGCCGGAAAGTGCCGGCTGTCCGGGTCATTTTTTAAATAGGGGCGGAAAGCAACGGATCTTTTCTTAAATGGAACCCTTCCAGTTTGCCCGGGATAAGGTAAAAAAAGTGTCGCGGACTTCGGGCGTCATTTCGAAGAACTGAACATTTAGTCCAAGGCTGCGTTCTGCCAAAGGCTGGCGGATGCTTTCGACCAGCGCCTTGCGAACGACCTCCGGAATCCCCATCATGGGAAGCGCCATAGCCACGTTTACGGTATTACCGGATAAGGCAACGTCGAGTATCATTCCCAGTTCGGTTAATGTTACCGCTATTTCGGGATGTTCAATTGTATCGATGATAGCTTTTATTTCGTCATTTGTATAAGATTTTTCCATTCATAACTCCTTCGATTAATTACTGTTTTTCTATTAGAGTAGCGATGTGTTAAAATGGGACAACATTTGTTATGATAAATTGACAAAATATTTTTACCGCAGGCGGGAGCAGCGGGCGAGTCGTTTGAGTTTTATTTCTATTTTCTTCGTTAGTTATTGTTATTTACGATCTTATCCATATGATTCTACATAGCGAGGCAGGAGTAAATATGGATATATTACCGCTCATTATTTTCTGTGGATTAAGTTCTTTTTATTTATGTCGACTAAGAAAAAATATAACATAAGGAGAATGTAATGACAAAGATGTTAATAGTTAGTAGTATGTTGTTTTTCTTGGCCCTATCCTCAGGTTTTGGACAAGCGCCCGGAGCGGGTTCCTTTGCGGATAAAACAAATATCGAATCATTTATGGCGGTAACCAATGTTTTTAGCGGAGCCGATGAAACGTATTTTTATTCAACAACCACTTATACTTTTACGGATTTAGTCGTTTTTAGCTATTTTGACGAATCCAGTTTTTACGTCTACAATCAAGCCGGGGCAAAAATTGACAGTGTTACCCTCAATGAAAATCAGTACCATGTATTCTCTACCGGAACAGGAGTTTACAGAGTAGAATGTACCCAGTCCTTTACAGTTTTGGTGGGAGATCCGGTATCCCGCAGTGTGTTAGGTTATTTTGCCGTGGATGAATCGGGCAGTCCGATTTCAGCCCGACTTAATACGTATATGCCCGATTACTATACAAGCGGCGAACATTTTATAATTTTTGCATACCATTCGGCCACAGATTTTGTGATTAAGGATTTACAGACATCCACAGTAATTGCGGCCGGCGTTTTAAACGAAGGCGAACATTTTCAGTTAGACGGCTATTCTAATACATTTATCGGTGTTGAAGCCAGTAAGCCGGTATCGGCGTTAAGTTATACGGACCAGGGTTATTTTATCCCGGCGGCAAATGGGACGTTTGCCGGGACGCTTTTTTATGGGTTTTCAGGATATGTGGGCGGCTGGCCCAATGGAATTATTCTCACGGCTTATTCGGACAGCACACATTTTCTGGTTCGAAATTCTGTTACCGGAGATACGGTTGCCAGTGGAGTTATCAATGAGGGTGAAACCTATAGTGAAGCTATTTATAATGAAATTTATTATTCTGTTACAACGGATCTGCCGGTGACTGTTTCAAATACGCCCTATGCGGCGTATTCGGGCAGTTATTATTATCTTGTTCGGCAAATTGACCAGAGCGGACTGGGAATAGGTACAAATTTTTATGCGCCGGTGATTGACGGACAGTTTGATGTCTTTTCCTTTGCAGATGAAAATATTATCACGATTACGGAAATGGGCTCCGGAAATCTTATCTGGTCAGATACGCTCAATCGATATGAAAATTATAGTTTTATCCCTATTCGTGCCGTATACCATGTATCCAGTACTAAAAATGTCTCGGTCATTTCTTCCTGGGGCGGTGGTTGGGGGGCCGATTTTGTCCCGTTGAATTTTGCATTAAGTTTACCGGATTTATCCATATCGAGCGGCGACATTCAATTTTTACCGGAAGCTGAAACACGTATAACGGGAGAACTGGTAACGATACAAGCAACCGTCCGTAATTTAGGCCATGAAACCGCTGAGCAGGTACGGGTGCAATTTTACGATGGAGATCCGGGCGCAGGAATCGCTATTTCTGAGGCGTACATAGTTTCTGCAATTGCTCCGGGAGAATCGGAAAAAGTACACTTCGACTGGACCGTTCCGGAATATGCTGCCTATCACAATATTTATGTTCAGGTGGATAAATGGGATCAGATTAGAGAATCAAATGAATCGAATAATACCGCATTTAAATCGCTGATTGCCAATGATGACCTTTTGCCGCCCTTAACAACAGTCGTAGAAGCGCCCACAACTGTTTTTGTAAATGCCCAAAATGAACCGGAATTTGATACATTTAAAGTGAATTTTGATCTGTTTAACACGGGAACTGTTTCTGCCGAAAATGCAAAAGCTAGCATTAGTTTACCGCCGGAATTAGCGTTAAAAGGGAGCTCCATTGATTCGGTATTATGGGAAAATATAAATGCCGGCGAACATGTGGATTCAAGCTGGACTGTTGAAATCAAATCCATTCCGGACGGGGAAGCCTTCTTTTATTCTGTTTTAGTTGAAGCGGACGGAATCGAATCGAAGGTTGTAGAACGTATGTTGTCCATTCAAACCCCGACAGGCCTGGAATCAGATAATCCAAATAAACGTCTACCCGAATTGTTTACACTGAGCCCGAATTTTCCAAATCCGTTTAATCCGGAAACACGTTTTCAACTGGATTTAACTAAAACCGCTTTAGTCAATATTCAGGTTTATGATGTCGCCGGAAGAAAAATGGCCGATATTGATAAAGGAATTAAAACAAACGGAACGTATACGTATACGTTTAACGGCAGTAATTTAGTAAGCGGAATTTATTTTTTGCAAGTAGAACTGAATCATCAAAAAGTAGCGGTTCGGAAAATGATTCTGGTGAAATAAGTATCTATGAGTCCAGTCTAAAAAGGCATAGCCACCGATTTCCACAGAAAGACACGGATCGTTTTTATTGAAATTACATTGAATAGATTTGTGTAAATTCGTAGAATTCGTGGTTTTTATAGTGAATTCATCTATCCATTAGAATAATTCGATTAAAAAGCAAAACCTCGATTAAACCCGAGTTTTTGCTTTTTTTATTGTTGCCATTAACGAACATAGTTTTCCGATTGTCCTTTAGGCAAAGGTTTTCGGCCGTAAAAGAAATCGTCCATCTTTAATGCTAAAACCTGAAATTGAGAAGATTGCCGCAATCCTTTACGAACCAGGTTATGCAGAAAATTGTCCGGATGTGAATAGGGGCAGACACTTACGCAGCGGCCGCAATCGGTTCCGCAAACGGTCCAGTAGGTAAAACACTTTTCCTGGCTAATCTGCCAGCGTTTTACACCGTTAATTTCCGTTGGCGGATCAAATGAAATAGCACGGCTAGGACAGACATCCGCGCATTTTTTACAACGCAGGCAAAACGTGTGTACCGTAAAATCCTCAAATGGCGGATCGGGAATTAATGGCAGATTTGTAGTAACAACGGCGATACGCACACGAGGCCCAAGTCTCGGCGTCATTAATAAACCCATGCGTCCAATGGTTCCCAGGCCGGCGTCCCGGGCCACCAGAGGGCATACAACGCGGTAGTTACCGTCAATATGTGCCCGGGCTTCGTATCCCAGTTTCCGTATAAATTCCGTTGCCTGAATGGCAATCACCCCGGCGTTCACATATTGCTGTGCCGATTCCATTACCACAGGGGCATAGGGTGCGGAATCGAGAGAATGTTTGTCCATTTCGACGGTCAAGGCGATAGCAAAGCGATGGGACAATTCAACTTTCTTGCCAAAATCAGGGCCGCGTCCCACGTGCGAATAGATGTGATAAGGTTTGAGTTCTGCAATTCCTACGGAATGGGCGCCCAGTTTTTTAATCCAGCCTTTTAAGAACGCTGTATATTCTTCTGCCGTATAAGCTAATCTGGTTTCCGATACGGGTTCCTTTTCAACAAGATGGTGCAGGCCGCTGATGGTATCGAAACTGGCTTCAGCGGCGCTAAAAGAAAGCGGTTTGTAAAAAGTGCTGCCTTCGCCCAGCAGGCCGGGATTCTTACGGAATTGGTCGTCAATTATTTTAAACTGCGGTTTTTGCGCATAATACTGTTCATACCGTTCCGTGCCGGGTTGCAACAGGCGCCGGGAAAACATAATGTCGCGCTCGTCTATTTTACCGGAGGGAAGCGGTTCGGAAAATGTTTTTTGAGAATGAAAAGGAACGAGCAGAGAGCTACCGCCTAAAACAATGCTGATTAAAAAACCGTAAGTAAGCGGAACCTGTATTGCCGGAGGAAGAAGATTTAAGCTCAAGACTACAACGGGTGCGACCAGGGCTAAAAACAGGGAACGCCGCATGGCCCGCGCTTCATTTTCAGAATAGGATGCCGCGGCAAATAGTAAAAAAACGAAAAATACAATCCCGGCAATTGCAAACACCAGGATGGATAAAAAAGTGGCTGAAACGGTTTCCATACGGACTCGGCATCATTGCTATGGTGTATTAATTACAACGTAATTTATCAATCCTTTAAACACGAAGCAAAATCTAAAATCAGATGCATTTTATGGTTATAAAATGCGTAAAAAATCTTGACAAAAAACAGGGCGTACTGTATATTTGCAATCTCGTTTTTGAACGGGAAAATATTCCGGCGTGGCTCAATCGGCAGAGCGGGTGACTGTTAATCACTAGGTTGTAGGTTCAAGTCCTACCGCCGGAGCAAAGCTCCATGGAAGAGGTTCTGTGGAGCTTTTTTTATTTTTGGAGATGGGAATGTCTTATACCAATGTGTTCTACTCTTCCTCCTACTTTTGCCGGATTTATATCAGACTAACTGCTACTCTGGAATTTCGCATACAGAAATATAACCGGGAATAGATTTCTTTCGGGTATTATTGTCCGCTTAACCTTATCTATTCGGAATGATTTGAAAACCTGTTACAGCTAACCAGTTTGAGAGGAATAAGAGCACATCGCAGCCGTAATGGGATTTGCGAAAACCTACTATCCTAAAATATATGGGCAGGGTTTGGCTACGGCCGGAGCAAAGCTCTATGAAAAAGATTACAATGTTTCTCTTAGAATTTTCTTTTTATTAAGTTCAATTTATAATTAATTGCTGAATGAATGGAGATTTTTTTCTTTATCAAATGAGTAGAATAGTTATTTTGTTGGTTTTCGTTACAATGATTTATGCAAATGAAGAACCATATGTTAAGCATGAACATTTAACTACAACAGACGGTTTGGTCAGCAATACTATTGAGTGTATTTATCAGGATAGGCAGGGATATATCTGGATTGGAACACAGGATGGTTTTAGCAGATATGATGGCTACTCATTTATTAATTATAAACATGATCCCAACGACAGTCGTACGCTTTCCGATAATATTGTTTACCATATTTTTAATACCGGTCGTTATTTTTGGTTAGGCACAGCCGGCAAATTAAATCGCTTCGACTCCTTCACCAAAGAATTTAAAACTTTGCCCGTGTATAGCGTATCTTCCATCGTAAGCGATTCTGCCGGTATTCTCTGGGTAGGTTCGCTTTTTTACGGGTTATACGGCATTGATGAACAGATGCATATTGTTTACCATTTGACTAAGGAAAATAGCGCAATAGGTTCGGATAATATCAGGGATTTATTGGTTGATGCGAATGGAGATTTGTGGGTTTGTACGGAAGGCGGCGGCGTAACCAGAATATCTTTTCGGGAGGAGACTTTAAAATATGTTTCTTTTAGGCATGATGCACATAATTGTTTTGCTTCAGATGGAACTGGACTTTTGGGTATGTGATTTAGAAATTACCCAAAACAAAGAAAGGGAGTTCCATGACACGCACGAAACGCATATTTACAGCCGAACAAAAAGTAAGAATCCTGAGAGAACATTTAGAC
>JAJRSO010000075.1 GCA_024278755.1 Calditrichota bacterium
ATTCAGGGGCAATCGTACCGTTTAGCCATGAAACGCAAGATGGGACTGTTTGCAAAAACATGAAATATTTAGTTGACTATGGAAACTAAGTGGGGAATTTTAAATTCCGTTTTTTGGGGAAAATTAATTTCCGTTTGACAGAAATTCCCGGTATGAAAAAGAATGGATTTCTAATAACTCCATTCGCCGTGATAGATCGAAAGAGGACTCGTGTAAATACAGGGTGGCTGAACTGGTGCA
Source organism: Calditrichota bacterium (assembly GCA_024278755.1). Classification (GTDB taxonomy): domain Bacteria; phylum Calditrichota; class Calditrichia; order Calditrichales; family Calditrichaceae; genus JANTFQ01. Next base: position 241 of record JAJRSO010000075.1, read on the forward strand.
AATAATTTTGACCTGAAGAAAATCATAAATCTTTTTTAATTCTTTCTCAAAATCTTTGATATAGTGAATTTCATCCAGAAAGAAAAAATGATAATTGTAAATTTGAGAGAGTTGTTTTACCGTTTCAAATAAATCAATTTCAGGCAAAGCATCGAGTGAAATATAAATTGAGGCGCCTGTTTCGCTCGTCAACTGACGCAGTAAAATAGTTTTTCCCGTCCCCCGGGGGCCGGCTACCGCTAAAAAGCGTTTCTGGTTTTATAGTTTTTTCTTAAGATGTTCAAAAATGAAACGTTTTTTAGAATAGGTTTTAACTTGATTTAGCGCTAATTGGTGTAGTTCAATTATTTTTGAGAAATTCATCTATTACACCCAACAAACATACGATCCATCAAATCATTTGACAGGATGTAGGTATTGTGTTGAAATATGTCAATAATAAAATAACCGATTCCACAATAATCCCGGAACCGGTTATTCTTAATTTTAAGCGGATAACTTCGTGAACCAAATCCTAATGAATATGGTGTATTTTACTTAACAGCAAGTTTGCTCATAAATTCCCGGGTGGAAACCGTTTCACAACTAAAGACCAAATCTTTCACTTCAGATAAACGAGCTGCACTTAACACACCATCAGACAAACTGTTAAACTTATTTTCCAAATCATCCAGCGTCATAGGCTCGCGTGGGTCGCCTTTGGGATACTCGAGATACTCTTCAAATGTGCGTCCATCATTCGTGGTAATTACGACGCGCGAAGGCTGTTTGGCGGGAAACATCTTCTCAAATTCCAGCGACGGCTCTCCTTTGATCTTATCAATCACTTCAAAGATAGCCGGATCCTTCAGTTTTTCTTTCGAAAAAGATTGTGTGGTGATCTTTTTGTCCACAATTGCGGCGGCCATACAATAAGGCAAAGAATGATCCGCCGTTTCGCGGGATTCGGGGCGATATTTAGTGGGATCAAACAGAATATCATAAGCCTGGGCAAAAGCGGTAACCTTAACTTCTTTGATTTCCTTGTAATCCAGCTTGTTTTTAATCATTACATTCAGCGCACAGGAAATATGGGTATGGGTTAAGGCCTCCGTTGGGAAAGCTTTCATACCGCATTCCAGGATTTTGTAATTATCGCCAAGATTACCTACCAGGGCGTCCACATCCCAGGCCCAGGAAGAGACGCCGTCACGGCCTTCCATATCGGTCGGTTTTAAGGTTTCGTCCTTGGCGTTCCAGCCGATAAAAGCGTCCATAAACCCCTCTTTGCCTTCAAAGACTTTTTCGGTGCCGGTGTAGCCTTTTTGGGCTAACAAAGCGGCAAATACACCGGACTGAACCGCCATAGGGTCTACCGTGTTTTTCATCATGGTCAGTTTACCGGCGGTGGGGCAGCCGATAGTATGGTTGTGCGATCCGTTGATGCCAATAGCGTTCACCATTTCATCCACCGTTAAACCAAGAATTTTTCCGGCCACAATGGGCGAAACAAACTGCGTAAGGGTCGCGTGGTGCCATTTTCGTTCACGGACGCCGGGTTTGGCAAAAAGACACATACGCTGCTCAAACTCATAGGCCAGCACGATGGCTACAATCACATCTTTCATTGAAGCGTTTACCCGTTCGGCGGTAGACAAAGCGGCCGGAATAAGATCGCTGGGGTGGCTGGGATCGTCTTTCCAATAGATATCATTGAAATCCAGGGCGCGAATCATCAGCGAGTTAATCAGGGCAGTGCTTACGGCAGGCAGTTGATCGCCAAAACCGATGACGCTGGATTCCGGCTTGCCGCCCGAATCCTGATAAATTTCCAACATAGATTTAACATCATGGGTACCCATACTTCCGTAGGCGCAGCCGATGGAATCGTACAGAAAACGCTTTACTTCATAAATTACGTTTTCCGGCAAGTCTTCGTATTTTAGCCCGACGGCAAATTCGGCCATTTGCCGGGCGATAGATTTTTCTGACATATTTTGTTTTCCTGTTTTTTATTGTTAAAAGAATGAATTGGATAGATTTTAAATAACCCTCCCCGCCTACGGCACCCCTCCCTTATACATAAGGGAGGGGATGGGGGTGGGTTATAAAACAATTCCAGTTTTATAATTTTGCAATAACAGCATCAGCCATCTCTTTGGTAGACGCCGCGCCCTTTTCAACCACGTCCGCCCGTCCTGACATTTTGGCCATATCGTAAGTTTTTACTTTCCCTTCGGCAACCACATCAGCTACGGCTTTACGGATTTTCGCAGCAATTTCGTTTTCATCGATAAAATCCAGCATCATACAAGCCGATTCAATCATGGCAATCGGGTTGACGATAGAGGTTTCATAATCCGCGTATTTTGGCGCGCTGCCGTGGGTGGGTTCAAACACGCCAATGCCGGAATCGGGATTATACTGCGCGCTGCAGGCAAAGCCCAGTCCGCCAATGAGTCCAGCAAAACCATCGGATACGATATCACCGAACATATTACCGGCTACGATGACGCCGTAAGTTTCCGGGTTTTTGGTCAGCCACATCATCTGGGCGTCGATGTTTGTGTTCCACAGCTCGATTTCCGGATAGTCTGCTTTCTGAATTTGCTGCGCCATTTTGTACATCATTCCGGATGTTTCGCGAATCACATTGGGCTTTTCGCAAACGGTCACCGATTGATAGCCGTATTTTTTAGCGTGGGCAAAAGCGGCGCGTACAATCCGTTCGGTGGCATTTTTGGTAAAAATACGGGTGGAAATGGAAAGCTCCTCTTTTGGTGTATCGCCGAAATTTTTGACGAATTTGGGATGAGTCAGTAATGCTTCGTGTACCTGTTCCGGAGGATTGCTCCATTCCACACCGCCATACAGACCTTCGGTATTCTGGCGGAAAATAGCTACGTCCACTTCCGGTTCTTCAATGGCGTTGCCCTGGCCTCGGCGGATAAAATTCAGCGGGTTGCCCTTGTAGGTGCGGCAAGGGCGCAGACAAATATCCAGATTAAAATGCTGGCGCAGCCCCACAATGGGACTGGAATACACCAGATTTTTTTCTTTGAGTTAAGGCGCCAGTTCTTCAAAAGCTTCGTCTTTGGGTTTGGATGTGATGGCGCCAAACAGCCCGATTTTATGTTTTTCAAGCAAGTCGATGGTACGACGGGGCAGGGGATTCCCTTCTTTACGCCAGAATTCCCAGCCGATATCGCCTTCCACATAATCCGCTTCAAAGCCTGCGGCGTCTAACACGCGGATGGCTTCTTCCAATACGGTTTTACCAATCCCGTCGCCGGGCATTGCTACGATTGTTCTTTTTGACACGTTTATTTCCTCCTAATTTATGGGCCACCGAAAGCACGGAAGGACACCGAAGTTATAAAAGATTTAGAATACCATTCTTTTAAATTCAAGTTTGTGTTTGCCGAAATTTAACAAATAACCCACTTTAATGTTTGTCGCTTTCAAATAATTAAGCAACTGAGCTTCGTGAGCTGTGTTTAGTTGCTTTTCGGCCTTTAGTTCTAAGATAATTTTATTCTCTACATACAAATCTGCCCGATAGTCACCTGCAATTTTTCCTTAATAAACAACCTGAATAACCGCTTGTCGTTCCACCTGAAGTCCGGCATTTTCAAGTTCATATTTTAGGCTGTTTTCATACACTTTTTCCAGGAAACCATAATCCAATGTTTTATGAACTTCAAAAGCACAATCAATAATTTTATCAGACAAATTTTTTTCATAAATCATTTTTCCATCCTTTATGAATTCGATGTCCTTCGGTGTTTTCGGTGGCTATTATTATTTATTTTACCAATTCAAAATCAATAAAATCCACGTGATGGAAAATGATGGATTCCGGTGACCGTTTTTCGCCGGCCGCTTCTTTGGAATGGGTGGCAATCACGTGCATCACTTCCGAAGGCAGTCCGTGTTTAAAGGCCAGTCCAACCCCGCTAAAGGGATGGCGGATGTGTTTACCGTAATCGCTTTTATAAACGGTACCGTCTTCTTTTTTTGCGAATTCCAGCAGTTTGCCCACATCGGCCAGCAGGGAACCGGCTATCAGATAATCGCGGTTGACTTTGGTTTTGCGTGCGCCGTAAGCTTCCTCCAGAACTTTGTCGCAGGCTACGCCCATCCGGCAGCAGGTGCGCACGTGCTCGATGAACATAATGTTTACGTTATCGGCCAGCAGGGTAAAGGGAATGCTCATCAACTCTTCGTTGGTCCAGTTGCGGTAGGCAATGGCCTCTTCCCAGCAGGCGATGACCTTATCTTGCAGCTCCGTATCCTGTATTTCCTTAATTTCAGGAAGTAGTTTGAGTACTTGTTCTCGCATTTGTTGTCCCTTCATTATTTTAGTTTATAGTTGTTGGGGTTTCAAGTTATTGAGTTATTAGGTTGTTAGGTTACTGAGTTGTTTAACGGATATCTGTAAGCGATTATTCTATCTAATAACTTAACAACTAATTAACTAAGCTCCCGTTCTTCCGGCCCGTCGTATTCCACGTCCGTGGGATGAATTTTGCGCATGGGCTTCATCCGTGTTTTTTCTTCGTAAATGTGAGCCACCAATCCCGGCACGCGGGCAATCATAAAAAAGGCATTGGCCAAAATGGGGTCGAAATCCATTTCGCAGAGCAGGGCGGCGATGGCCCCATCCACATTTAATGGCAGATGTTTGCCGGTGGTTTCTTTGAGCGCGGAAACAAACGCTTGAGCCAACGTGACATAATCGCCGGCAATACCCAGTTCTGTGGCGATGCCGAATAATTTAGGCGTGCGCGGATCGTTGGTATGCACGCGGTGCCCGAATCCCGACAGGCGTTTTTTTACCGTTCGGTAATCGCCAATTACCTGTTTTGCGGCTTCATCCGGTGTTTTGTTTTCGTTTTTTACAAGTTCCATACCCTGTTTTAAAATGAGCATACAGTCTTCGATGGCCCCGCCGTGAAATTTGGAAATAGATAGGATGCCGGCGGCAACGGCTGCGTTCAGCGGGGCTCCGGTGGAAGCCACGGTAAGCGCGCTTAAAACCGAAGGCGGGGTGGTGCCGTGGTCTACGGAAGAAACCAGAATGGTTTCTATCATTTTGCCGATTTTTTCGGACGGCATTTCGCCTTTGAACAATAAATATACCATTTGCGCGTAACTGACTTTGCCCATCAGCTCGTCTAATTTATAGCCGCGCACAGACAGTTTGTTCGGCTCTACTTTTGTAATGGCCGATTTCCAGTGTAGGTCACTCATGTTTTTCTCCAATTATTATTTTTCTTTAGCCACTGAAATCACCGAATTACAAAATCCGGTTTAAATAAAATTCTCTACTGTTCGGTGTGCTCTGTGGCAACATATTTTTAACCTAAATCAAAAATCCCCTCCGCTTCTTTGCCGAATTTTTTCAGCATGCGGATGGAATAAATATCGTGAATAATATAATCTTTTGCTAACAGCACCAGCCCTTTGTTGGACGTCCAGGCCGCCGAGCTGGAACCGTCTTTTAAAAAATGCCCCAACACCACTTTCTTATCGTCCACAATCAGGGCGATACGTCGCCCGCCGCGCTGGATACGAATTTGATGCTCGTTACCGTGAATGTATTCATTGCCTCTATCCAGAATCTTTTTGCCAAAATGCACCACCGTCAGTTTAACCCCGGCGGCGTCGGCCTGCAACAGCGCTTCGCGAATTTCATCCACCTCTTCATCCCAGACCGACAGGTACAGATGTTCCTTTGCTTCGCCGATAAAGTCGGTGAGCTTGCGGATGATTTCACTGCGCCCGCTTAAATTCCAGATATAACTCTCCGAAGCTTCGTCCTGAGCGTACAGGTGGCCCAGTTTCTCGTTGAGGCTGTCCATTGTTTGCAGGTAATCGTTTTTATAACGGGACAGAATTTCTTCGGGCGGTAACGGCACATATTTTGTGGGGTCGGAATCGATGGCCAGAATCATCTCCTTGTCGGTGAGCTTGTTTAGAATCTGGTAGATTTTGGAAGCGGGCACGCCGGAAATTTTGGCTAATTCGTATCCGGTAATTTTTGATTGCTGCAGAAGCGCCAGGTAGACCTGAGACTCGTACTGCGTGAATCCGATGTTCTGCATCAAAGAAATTATTTTTTTCATCTTGCCCTTTCCGGCCCGAATTGTTTATATTCTCTACCCGGGTAGTGAATAATTTAAACAGGTTGTTTTAGGGATTCAAATAAATTTTTTTAAACACGAAAAAACAGACTTAAGGCGGATATAATCGACAATGGCTGTTTCGAGATTTAATTGGCTTCCGGCAGCCGTTTAATTTACGGATATTATCCGGAAGTGGTGACAAGCGCCGGTGAAGAGCAGGATGTTTTATCGCTTTTGACAAGCAGTTATTTGTATAAAGACCTGTTTGCCGTGGAACAGTTAAAAAAGCCGGTTTATTTGGAAAAACTGCTTCAGGTTTTGGCTTTGCAGATTGGCGGAGAAGTTTCGTATAATGAGCTGGTACGGTTTGTGGGCGCGGACAATCAAACCATAGAGCGCTATATCGATTTACTGGAAAAAGCTTTTATCGTTTTCCGCTTACAGACTTTAAACCGCAATATGCGTCAGGAAATTGACTATATCGAAGAATACGACGGCATATTGCACGCTTACGAATTTAAATGGAACCCGGTACAAAAGGTACGCTTTTCGAAAACCTTTACCAACGCCTACCCGGGCAGCGAAACAAAAGTAATCTCGCAGGAAAATTATATAAATTTTTTAACGTAGCAGCTAAAATAGTAAAAAACACAAATGAAAAACGGACTTTTTGCCGTTTGCTATTTGTACCTTGGAATTTAAAAGAAAACCGTGAGGTAAATATGAAGTTAGAAAAAAACGTTTTGGGCCGTGAAGTCCCAACGGAAGTCAACGGCCGGCCGGCGACCCCTTTTCAGGGAATCGGTAAATTTCAGCCGAAAGGCCGCAAAGCGGGCGCGCCTATCCCCAGCGGCGCGAATTATAAATCCAGTAAAGTATTGGATAGCATCGACGCCGCTCTGAATAAAATGAACCTTTTTGACGGGATGACCATTTCCTTTCACCACCATCTGCGAAACGGGGATATTCTGGTTAATTTGGTTGTACAAAAATTAGCCGACCGCGGCCTTAAAGATATTGTGCTGGCGCCCTCGGCCCTGTTTCCGGTGCACGAACCGCTGGTGCGGCACATTAAAAACGGAACCGTTTCCCACGTGCTCGGTTCCATGAACGGACCGGTGGGACGTTTGTGTACGACCGGCGGAATGAAAAAGACGGCTGTTCTGCGTTCCCACGGCGGACGATACCGCGCCATTCAGGACGGCGATTTGCATATCGACGCCGCTTTTATTTCCGCGCCCACCGCCGATACCCACGGCAACGCCAACGGTGTGCTGGGTAAGTCTGCCTGCGGCCCGCTGGGCTTTGCCTTAGCCGATTCCCTGTATGCCGACCAGGTGGTGATTGTAACCGATAACCTGGTGCCCTTTCCCACCTTTCCCTGGTCCATCGAAGGGGGCAATGTGGATTATGTGGTGAAAGTGGATTCGCTTGGCGACCCGCAAAAAATCGTTTCCGGCACCACCCAAATTACCACCGACCCCACCCGCTTGAAAATCGCCTCCATGGCCGCGCAGTTGGTACGGGACAGCGGAATGATTTACGAACCGGAATTTTCCTTTCAGGCCGGGGCCGGCGGAATGTCTCTGGCCTTTATCCGGTACGTAGCCGAATATATGCGCGCTAAAAACGTAGTGGCCGATTTCGTACGCGGCGGTTCCACCAAAACCCTCACCGATATGCTGGATGAAGGTCTGACTAAATTTATTCTCGACGGACAGTCGTTTGATTTGGCCGGCGTGGCTTCCCTGCGCGATAACGTTAACCACATCGAAACCAATCCTTTTGTTTCTTATAATTATCACACAAAAGGCTGCTTTGCTCCGCGGGTAAAAGCGTCCGTTCTGGGCGGCACCGAGGTGGATTTGGATTTTAACGTCAATGTGAACACCCATTCGGATGGTTGGCTGCTGCACGGCATCGGGGGGTTTCAGGACGCGGCCGACGCCGAGATGACTATCATTACCGCGCCGCTGTACCGTAAAAGCAACCCCATTGTAGTGGAAAAGGTCGTCACGGTCACGGCCCCCGGCGCATCCATCGACGCTATCGTAACGGACGCGGGCATTGCCATTAATCCCAATCGGCAGGATTTGTTAGACCGGTTGAAAGATTCCGACCTGCCGCTTGTGCGTATCGAAGAGCTGCACGAAAAGGCCATTGCCATTACCGGCAAACCGGCCGCTTTTAAAACCAAAGACAAGGTGGTGGCGGTTATCGAATGGCGGGACGGCACCCTTATTGATTCGGTAAAAGAACTGGATGTTTAATATCATTTGTGGGGAACGGCAAATTTGCCTTCCTCAAAAATATGTTTGGAAAAATTCATAGTAGGGAACGCCGATGCGTTCCCTACTATTTGGGGGACCAATGAAAATTTTAATAAAACCGTTGATTTTTCTTTTCGCCCTTCTAATCATGACTTCAGCTTGTAAGCAGAATAAACCCGCCCAATCCTACGAAGCGAAAATTAATGAATGGCATAAAAAACGCGAGCAGTCGCTTACAAAAAAAGATAGCTGGCTGAGTCTATCCGGGCTGTTCTGGTTAAATGAAGGCGAAAACACCTTTGGCTCGGATAAAAGCAATCAAATTATTTTTCCCGAAAAGGCGCCGGCTTTCATGGGCGGTTTTTATGTGCGCGCCGGGAAAGTAAAAGTGATTCTAAAAAAAGAGTCGGGCGTAACCATCGACGGGAAATCCATTCCGGAAAAAACACTTGTCCCCGATGTGGACGGCGAGCCCACGCTTTTACAGTATGGCAGCCTGAGCTGGTATGTAATTAAACGCGGCGATAAATTTCTGATTCGTTTAAAGGACAGCGAAAGCCCGGCCCTTTTAAATTTTACGGGCGTCGAGCGCTATCCGGTGGCTAAAAAATGGCGGGTAAAAGCGCGCTTAAAACCATACGATCCACCCAAAAAACTGAAAATTGCCAATGTGCTGGGGCAGGTATCCGAGACGGACTGTCCGGGCGTGCTGCTGTTTGAAATAGAGGGCAAAACATACCGTTTAGAGCCGGAAGGCAAACGCGGCGATAAAAAATGGTTTCTTAATTTTTCCGATGAAACCAGCGGACGCGAAACCTACGGCGCCGGCCGCTATCTCGTACTAGACGTCCCGGATGAAAAGGGCGATACCCATATCGATTTCAATAAAGCGTACAATCCGCCCTGCGCCTTTTCGCCGTACGCCACCTGTCCGCTGCCGCCGAAAGGGAATCATTTATCTGTAAAAATTACGGCAGGGGAGAAAGACTACGGACATCATTAAAGGATTGGTTATTGAGTTTTTAAGTTGTTAGGGGAAAATCTGTTCGTGCTTTGTATCAAAACCTTCGTTGATTAATAACTTAATAACCGAATAACTTGGGTAACTCAACAACCAATAACCCAACAGCAAACAATGAACATCAAACTATTACAATCCTTTTATTCCGGTTTTGAAATAAACGAACCCGCGGGCAATAACGCCTTTTCGTACGGGCAGCGCCAAAATAAATCAATCTGGGTGCCGCCGCTGATTCCGGGCGCTCTGACCGATGTGACGCAGGGCGACAAAATTGTTTTCAGCGAAATCGAGGACGGCGTCGAGAAAAACCGTAACGGTCTAAAAAACTTTGTTTACTTATCGTATCACCACAAAAATATTTTTATTTTTGATAACCATAACCACGCTTTCTTTTTCTGGATGACCGGGTACCTGCAGGACAAAATTAATCCCGGTCTGCCGCTTGTGCACATCGACCAGCACAGCGATATGCGCGAGCCGCCAATCTACCCTGGTTTTAGCTTGGACAAAAAAACAGATGTATCGGATATATTTAATTACACAAATTACACCTTAAACGTGGGCTCTTTTATCCAACCGGCTTTAAGGCTGGGCCTGTTTTCCGAAGTTCAGATTATCGATAGTTCAACAACCTTTACGCGAGATATGCCGGCGCGTTTTGTTTTGGATATTGATATGGATATCTTTTCGGAGGAGATGGCGTATATTGATGAAACGCTAAAACGGGATAAAATCAGACGGTACATAAAAGCGGCGGAATTCATTACCATTGCCACCAGCCCCTATTTTATGAATCAGAAAAAAGCAGTATCGCTAATCCGGAAATTTTTTACAAGAGACTGAAAAATTGCAAATGTGAACAGAATCACTTTTTTTCATACAAATTAGATGTATTTATGTACAAATAAACTACTTAACACAGGGGATAATAAAAATGAAAAAGACGGTTTTAATGGTAATGAGTGCTCTGGTTTTGGCCGGAGGCGTTTACGGGCAACAGGGAACAAAAGTGGATACGCTGCTGGATAACCAGAAAAAAATGCTGGACAATCAGCAAAGAATTTTGCAACAAACAAAAATTGTTGATCCTTTGGCGGGAAAACATTTTGGAATTGAATTCAATCCGGCGCTTTTGTTGGCCGGACTGGGAAATGATGTGCTGTATTTATCCGGCGGCTTTTCATTATTTAATATGGCGCCTCAGGCCGAACTTGCCTTCCCGATTTTTTACCGTAACTATCAGAATGAAAATGAAAAGTTACTAACGGCGGATATTCACTACCGTCTGTTTTTCAATAAAGTAAAACGCGGGTTTTATGCCAGCGCAGGATTAAGGTATGCGCAACTACAGGGTAAAGAGGAGGACGGCGATATCTTTGGTGACAAGGATGATAATTTGAAGCAAGTTACAATTCATAAATTTGGCGCCTTTTTTGGAATTGGCTATCGCTATTTTTCGAAGATTGGTATTTATTGGGGAACCGGCTTGATTCTGGGAACCTATTTTTCAGATGATTCGGATAAAATAAAGGGAGCCTTTATGGATCAGGGCAAGTTTTTGTTTGATATTGAACTGCTCAAAATCGGCTATGCTTTTTAAATATGCGTTGCTTCTTTGCAGAAACAGTTGCGTTTTAACTCGTTCGTTTTGTACCTTATTGCTCGATTTCCCGATCAACCTAACCAAAGGAGAGCAGATGAAGCGATTAATGATTTTAATTGTAATGGTGTTTTTTACGGGTTTGTATGCGCAGCAAAAATTACAAGTTGGAATGACCGCGCCGGACTGGGCCTTCCCGGATGCCGATGGTAAAACCTTTACAATGCAAAGCTGGGCCGGAAAAGTTCTGCAAGTCAATTATGTGGATCCGGATGAAACGGAAATGAACGAGCCGTTTAACGACGCCGTTAAAAAAGCGATTGACGTGGACAGCCTCATATCCCGCGATAAATATAAAGGAATGGGCGTCGTTGATTGTGCCGCAACCTGGAAACCGGATGTTCTGATACGCATTATCGCCGGGAAAAAGGCCAAAAAATTCAATACGACGGTCCTCTTTGATTATGACGCTAAGTTACGTAAATCCTGGAACCTGAAAGAAGACAGTTACAACATTATTATTCTGGATAAAAATCGTGTGGTCCGAGCGCTGTACAAAGGTAAAATTCCCCAAGCGGATTTTCCGAAATTGATTAAACTGATTGCCGAACTGCAGGATCAATAAAACAGACGGTTAAATACATTTTTTAACAGGGCGGCGCTTTTTTGAACGGATTCGAAAGTTCCGCCTTTTTGGGGAAGGCTGAAAAATGAAACTGTTTTTTTCCATTCTTCTTTTTGCCTGCGGAATTTTATTTGCCGGCGACGATGGCCGCGTAGAAACGACCGTTCCGTTATTCGTGCAGCAACTGCCCATAGAATCGTTTCACAGCATCGGATTCTCAAATATGTTTTCGGCGGATGCCGCGTCCATTGCTTCCACAAACCCGGCCGTATTGGCTTCTTTTTCAAATCCTTCTGTTGGTTTCGAATATGAATATGCCGCCCGGGAGCATCTGTTTTCGGATATATATGTGGAACGGGCCTCGCAGCAGTTGCCGTTGGCGGCCGGTATCGTGTATCCCTTAAAAAACGTACAATTCGGACTTTCCTGGCAGCGGAAATACGCGAATTATATGGATTATGGAGAAAATCCGGGTGGTACCGGGGAGACAATTCACGCCGTATCCGAATCTAATTTATACAGCCTTGCGGGAATTATATCGTTCTCCAGGGACAATATGTTTCGCAAAGGCGACCGGCTGGCGCTCGGCGTGCAGATTTCTACGGACAATTTGATTGTTTCGGAAAAAATATACCAAACGACCGGCCGGGTGAATGGCCGCGTTTTAACCAGCCGTATTGGTCTGCAATATGTTATAAATTCAAAATTTGCCATTGCCTTCGTATTTGATAAAGCGCCGGATATTCGCAGTCAAATAAAACTTGAGGAGAAATCTTTCACTGTCGATACCACCTCGGGGCTTGAGCTTTATACCGAAAGAGAAACCACGAATTCGTATCATCTTATTTTCCCGGATAAGGCCGTGTTTGGCCTGAATTTTTCGCCCAATGAGCGGGTAAATATTTCCGCAGCGGTGGCGTATGTTTTATGGAGCAAGGTGTATTCGGGATACCGGGATCAACTGGATTTTTCACTGGGAACCATTATTGTTCTGCCGGGGCTGTTTGATATTTCCGCCGGTCTTCTTACCACCGATCGGCAAGCAAAAAACAATACTCCCCTTTGGGGCAGTGAAGCGCTGTATTTAAACGCCGGACTGCGTAAACAGATTGGAGCCGTTTTGCTTCGGGCCGAAATTTATGACAGCCGTTTGCTTTCGGATAAATCCCGTCGGCAGATGATCGTTAAGGGCGGCATCAGTTGGGTTTTCCGCTGAAATCCGTGATCTGTAATTTTTCCATTTTACTGCGCAGGGTGCTGCGCGGAATTTTTAACAGCCGGGCGGCGTCACTAATGTTTTGCCCGGCTTTTTTTATGGCCATTACAATAAGTTCTTTTTCCTGTTTCTGCAGATAGGGCTGAATGCCTCTGAATTCTTCAAAATTTAGTACCCCGCTGTTAATCGCCAAAAGGGGTTGCGACTGAACGTCCTGCGTATGCAGCTGTTCGATAAAATAATCAAATTCGGGCATGGCCAGCAGGCGTCCGGCCATATTTTCCAATTCACGTACATTTCCGGGCCAGCTATATTTTTCCATAATTTCAAGCTGCGCTTTGGAAAGCCTCGGTTTCTTATGACCATCGCCCAGTTTATCTAAAAAATGGTCCAGTAAAAGCGGAATATCTTCTTTGCGTTCGCGTAACGGCGGAATGAGCAGGGGAATAATACTAAGTCGGTAAAACAAATCTTCCCGGAATTTTTTTTGTGCAATCAATTCCCGTAAATCTACTTTAGTAGCGGCGATTATACGCAAATCCAATGTAATTTCTTTATCGCCACCCACCCGGTTAATGGTCCGTTCCTGTAAAAAACGAAGCAGTTTTACCTGCATCGAAAGGGGCATATCGTCAATATCATCGATAAATAGTGTGCCGCCCTCAGCCCGTTCAAAATATCCGCTGTGCTGCTTACCGGCTCCGGTAAAGGCGCCTTTTTCGTGGCCAAACAATTCGCTCTCCAAAAGTGTTTCCGGAATGGAGGCGCAGTTTACCGCGATAAACGGTTTGTTATGGCGCGGACTGTGGTAATGTAAAAAACGGGCGGCCACCTCTTTGCCGGTTCCGCTCTCCCCCTGAATGAGTACGGTAAAATCGTTCTGCGCAATTATTTTGAGAGTGGAAACAAGATGGCGCATGACCGCGGACCGTCCGATAAGGGTGCGGTTTTCAAAACTTTTGATACGTTTTTTTAGGCGGATATTTTCCGTTATCACTTCTTTAAACTGTTTGATTTTATTCAACAGGGCCAGCAGCTCATCCGGCGAAAAGGGTTTGGTCAGGTAATCGTAGGCGCCCAGCTTTAAGGCCTGTACGGCCGTATCCACACTGGCGTAGGCGGTCATTACAATTACAGGACAGTTGGGACGGCTCTCCTTTGCTTTCTTTAAAATATCAATTCCGCTCATAACGGGCAGGCGCAAATCGGTTAGCAGTACATCAAAACGTTCTGCCTGAAAAGCGGCCAGACCTTCGGTTCCCGTTGCACAGGCAGTAACCTGATACCCCTCCTCCGAAAGTGTATCGGTTAGGGTAATGCGGGTGATTTTTTCATCCTCAATCAATAATACTTTCATGATGCCTCTTTATGGGAAGTTGAATGATAAAAGAAGTGGAAGGACCGTCGCTCTTTACATTAATTTGGCCATTATGCGCTTCGACAATGCCGAGACTGACAGATAAACCCAAACCGGTTCCCTGGCCTTCCTCTTTAGTGGTAAAAAAGGGGTCAAAAATTTTATCGATAATTTTTTTCGAAATACCGGCTCCATCGTCAGAAACTTCCAGCTCTATTTTTTCAGTTCCGAATTTTCGGGTACCGATGCGAATATTTCCATCTTTTCCTACTGCGTCTACGGCGTTTATAAGCAGATTCATTAAAACTTCCTGGATTAACTGAGCGTCGGCCTCGATCTCAGGAAGTTCCGGGTCCAAAACGGTTTTCAGGCGAATCTGTTTTTCATTCAGTCGGTATTCGAGGAGAGAGCAGACCAGTTCAATTTCCTTGTTCATATTTACCGGGCGAAATTTGGTGCGCTCCTGGCGGGAAAAATTCAGTAGTTTATGTACGATGGTTTCGATATGCGTAAGCCCTTCATCAATCAGGGGTAAATATTTCGCTCTTTGCCCGGGATCGTCCGCATGACGCTGCAGAACGTACACGCAGTTTTTAATTCCGTTTAAAGGATTGTTGATTTCGTGAGCAACGCCCGAAGCCAGGCGCCCGACCGAAGCCAGCTTTTCGGCCTGATAAATCTGTTTTTGAGCAGAAATAAGTTTTTGTCGTGAAGTGTGCAACCGGTTTTTTAATTCTTCGAAACGGCGCATTAAAAAACCGGTTTCATCGTGAATAACCGGCAAAGGGTCTTCAATAGGATTTTGTAAATCATAGCGATCCATATTTTTTACCAGAGCAGATAAAGAAGAGGTAAGCTTGCCGGCAAAGTAGAACAAAAGCAGCAGCACAAAACACAGGCTGATGGTTGTGAGTCCGCTAAGCAGAAAAAAGATATTACGGATCGCCTGCCGCAACGGTTCGGCGTCAAAAGCGGTTTGCAAAACGCCCCAGTATTTCCCTCCGGTACGCAGCGGGAAATTTGTTTCGATGATCCAGCCTAAATCGGGATGTTTAAAAATGGCGGTAACCGGTTTATCGAATCCGGAAATAATGGGGGCGGGAAAATGGCTTTGTCCCGAAAGAGCGCTGATTTGACTGTGGGCCTTTAGGTTACCTTGTGCATCCGTTACGGATATATATTTTACCCGGGCGTTTTGCTGGGCGTAATTGGATATATAGGATTGCAGATACCCTTCGCTTTCCTGAAGCCCGTTTTCATGGTAAATAAGCGCATCCAGCACCGAAAAAGAAAAAGACTGGGCAATTGCTTCGGAGTTTTTTATCTGATCTTCGATAATCAATTTTCGCCATTGGTACAGCACGCTTAGCGAGATTATAAGCATCAGAAGAATAATTAACGAACCAAAACTAAGCAGGATTCGGCCCTTCAGGCTAATAAACCGTCTCATTACTTACCGCCTTTTGGGGCTATATAATCCTTATCAAAGGCCGGGGTAAATCCATTTTGAAATTCCGCATCCCAGTTTTGTACCAGTTTTTTATACTGTTTCTGCCGGAGATTAATTTTAAGAAGCGCGTTGATAATAGCCCGGGTAATTTCGGGCGGTGTGTTTTTATGCACAACGATAGGGGAGGCCGGAATGGGGGCTGATTGATAAACGATGCGGATTCCGGCGCCGGAAAATTTTTCGGCTACGCGATCTTTAACAACGCCCGCGTCAAAGTCTCCTTTTAAAACGCGGTAAACTACGGTATTATGAAAATCAAAATACCGGATACTGTCAAAATCGGAACGGTTTAAATTCGTCTCTTTGAAAAGCCAGTTTGCCGAATAAGAATAGGGTGATGGAAGAGCCAGGCGTTTTTCTTTTAAATCGGCTAAACCTCGAATCCGGCTGTTTGGGCCTGTGATAATAACAGAGTTAAAAAAAGGAAGCCCTTGTTTATTGAGCGGTTTTAAGATGCAGCGCAGATTCTTCTCTTGGTGATTCTGAATATAAATATAGGTTCCCAAAAAGGCGGCGGCCACTTCTCCCCGGGTTAATTGCTCAATGGTTTCGCGGTAGGTGCGGCTCAGACGCAGCCTGAAACGGTAGGGCGTCTCGCCGCTTAAATAGTCCATTAATGGTTGGTAGCCTTCGTATAACAAATGCGGCGAATAGCGGGAGACCACACCAAAATACACGACAGGACGCTTATCCTGAATCTGTGTAACGGCGGTTTCGGCATTGCTAAAACTGATGTCCATAAAGCCGGAATATAGCAGGGACAGGCTAAGAATAAAAAAACCGGCTAATGAAAGTCCGAAAAAGATAAATGTTTTTCGCATTTTTATATCGGTCTCATATCGTTTATTTTGCAATGAGATGGCATTAGTGCACTATTAGAACCGTACGTCGGGCTCCTTTAAAAAGTGCAAAGTGGTAAAAACAGGTTTCAATTTTTATGCCTTCTCTTAAACAAGGTGTTTATTAATGCCAAAGTGTTTCTTCCGGCGAAAGCAATAACGATGATATCTCCCTTCCCTGAGCTTGCTGAAGAGAATAACAAAAGACGTTATATTTTAAATTGTTTATTTGGATATAGGTCTAAAATACGATAAAATAAACAAAAATGGAAGACGTTGTGGCGAAATTCCGTGAGCGAGTTGGCGATATTCCGTTAATCGGCGAAAAACCGTCGGCATTCTCCGGGGTAATTACTGGTATTTATAAATTAAAGCATGGCACAGGCTTTGCAGAATGACAGACCTTTAACATAGTAGAAAGAGGAACCATAATGGCAAAAGAGAAAATGAAAATAGGCGAGATTTCCAAACCACGTTTTGAATTCAGGACTTTTGGGCAAGATTTTGAAGAGGAATTCTTTTTGATGTCCAGGCTCTCGATGCCCGTACCGGAAAAAGTTTGGGACCGAAGTTCGGAAGAAATCTATATCGTCTCCCGTACAAACGATGTGAATAATACTAAAATTCGCGATGGTAAGATGGATATTAAAACCTTTGTGCAGGAAGTAGACGGGCTGGAACAGTGGAATCCCCTGATGAAAGCGGAATTTCCCATTTCCGCGGATACCCTGACCAACGATGTTTTTCCGGCTTTCCAGGTAGAAATGCCGGCATTGAAAAAGGATCGTTATGAATTAAGCGAGTTCCTGCAGATGATTGATGACCATAAAGATTTGCAGGCTGTGCGCGTCAAAAAACACCGCTTCGGGTATATGATTAACGACACGATTTGCGAAGTCGCCGATGTTCTGATTAATGGGGCAAAGGTCACCACGCTTAATTCCGAATCCACCGAAATTGAAGACATTAAAAAAACAATGGCCGATGTGGGCATGAATAAATACGAAAATATCAACTACTTGCAGGCCATCAAACGGGTCATCGGGATGATCGATAAACCGCTGGCGGACGAATCGCTGTAATAAAACACGAAAATTTTTTCTCCTTAGAAAAGGGGAATTAAAGGGGTTGTATAAATAGCAGCCAAGTAGAGGCGCAACCCACTAACTCCTTTTTTAAGGGGGAATATTCTGTTCAGGAAAGGAAAATGTTATGGCGCAGGAAATCGAACGAAAATTTTTAGTTAAAGGTGATTTTAAACCATTCGTAAAAAAATCCACCCGCATTACCCAGGGCTATCTGTCATCGGTACCGGAACGTACGGTACGGGTACGCCTCAAAGGGGAAAAGGGTTTCCTTACTATTAAAGGCATCGGCAACGAAAGCGGCGCCAGCCGGTACGAATGGGAGCAGGAAATCGATCCGGCCGATGTGAAGAATCTGCTTAAGATTTGTGAGGCGGGCGTGATCGACAAGACCCGTCACCTGGTGGAAGCCGGAAAGCACATTTACGAAGTAGATGAGTTTTACGGAGAAAATCAAGGTTTAATTGTCGCCGAAGTGGAACTTGCTTCGGAAGATGAAGCCTTTGATAAACCGGACTGGCTGGGAGAGGAAGTGACCGGGGATGTGAAGTATTATAATTCGATGCTGATGAAAAACCCGTATACGAAGTGGTAACGGAAATTTTAGATTTGAGTTTTAAATGACGAATGAACAATCAGTTTAAGAAAAAAACTAATCACTCAATAACTTAGCAATTGAATCACAATGCCTAAAATTGTAAAACAAATTATTCTTCTTTTAATCCTGACGAATGTTCTGTCGGCAAATTATCCCGAAAAGCCGATTACCTTTATCGTGCACAGCAAACCGGGCAGCGCCATCGATATTACGACTCGCCAGCTGATAAAGATTGCGGCGAAGTACACGGACGCCACTTTTTTAGTGGAAAACAAAACCGGCGGCTCCGGCATCATCGCCATGCGTGATGTGCTTTCAAAAAAAGCGGACGGCTATACCATTCTCGCGGTAACCAAATCATTTATTTCCACGGTATTGCTGACCGGCGGCAGCGTGCAGATGTCCGATTTTCACTTTTTAGCCTGTCTCGTCATTGATCCGGAAGTGTTAATTACTAACCGCAACGCCAAAGTAAAAACACTGGATCAAATTATTGCGGACGCCTTGGAAAAAGAGGGGCATCAAAAATGGCTTGGCCCTCTCGTTGGCGGAGTGGACCATTTAATGGCCGTAAAAACCTGGCATCTGCTGGGCATTAAAGGCGAATGGATCCCGTTTGAAGGCGGTTCGGACGCCCTGGCCAGTTTAATGGGACAGCACGGAACCGTGTATGTGGGCAATCCGGTGGATGTAAAAGGCCGCCCCAATCTGATGATTGCCGCGGTTGCTTCGGAAAAACGTTTAAAGCGTTTCCCGAACTCGCCCACATTTATAGAAAAAGGATTTGATCTTCAGAAGGATGTTTTGTGGCGAGGGTATGCTCTGAAAAAGGGAACCAATCCTACGGTCACGATTTTTTTAGATTCCTTGTTCCAAAAAATTAGCCGGGATGCGGACTGGCTGGCCTATGTCAACAATACCTCTGCTAATCCCGTGTATTTAGGGCATAAAGCCTTTACCGATATGGTGAACGGAGACCAGGCGGAAGCTATCAAATATCTGAATCTGGCCGGTATCCTGAAAAATGTAAAGCAGACAAACAACACTTCAAAAACGGGTGTTTCGGCAGGAATGGCCATTGGGTTTGTATTCATTCTGCTACTCCTTTATTTTTTTAAACGCGAATGGTTTAAAGCGGAAGTGGTCATCGGCTTACTGCTCATTTCCCTTTCGACCTACCTCTATTGGTTAACGCTGGATTTCCCGCAGGGGGAATTATCAAAAACAGCGGGTCCGGCGGCCATGCCGCGCCTGTGGATTTACGGATTGATTTTATTCAGCGTGATATTAATTGTAAATACGATTCGCGAAAAAGTTGTTTCCAATTTAGATAACGGCAGGAACCTTTTCCAAAGTGTCAGTTTAATCGGCCTGATGATCGCCTATTTACTGATCGTTGGATTTATTGGCTATTACATAAGCACTACTATTTTTTTAATAAGCGGCGCCTATTTACTGGGCTACCGCAAACACTGGATTGTTTTCGGCAGCGGTCTGGGTTTTACCCTGCTTTCTTACCTGGTTTTTTACAAATTGTTACAAGTGCCGTTGCCGTTGGGGATATTTGAATAGATGGAAATTTTTTCTGAATTATTAAATGGTTTTTCGGTAATTGCCGGCTTCGGCCCGTTACTGATTATTCTGGCCGGCGTGATGATGGGTATTCTCGTGGGCGTTTTACCGGGGCTTTCCCCGGCCATGGGTGTCGCTTTGCTGGTACCCTTCAGTTATGGCATGTCGCCTTTAAATGCGATGATTCTTTTGGTGGCCGTCTATTCGGCAGCCAATTACGGGGGGACAATTACGGCCATTGCCATCAATACGCCGGGAACGCCTTCGGCCATCGTTTCCACGTTTGACGGCTACCCGCTAACCAAACAGGGCAAGCCGGGCCGCGCCCTGGGCGCTTCGGTAATGGCGTCGGTGGTGGGCGGTTTTATGGGAACCATTATTCTGGTTTTCTTTTCCGTACCACTGGCCAAGGCGGCTTTAACCTTTGGTCCGCCAGAATATTTTGCCCTCGCTATTTTTGGCCTGACGATTATTTCGTCCCTATCTACCGGAAATTATATTAAGGCTTTTATTGCCACGTTAATTGGCCTGTTACTCAATACCATTGGGATGGATCCCTTTACCGGATATTTACGTTTTACCTTCGGTTTTGCGGAACTGGCGGACGGCTTCAGTTTTATTCCGGCCTTAATCGGCCTGTTTGCTTTAAGTGAAATCTTTTTAAGCATCGAGCGTTCGGTAACGACCAAGGAAGTTTTAAAGAAAGTTTCCGGGAGAATGCCCCGTTTAAAAGAGATGTGGCGGATCAAACGCATTGTGCTGCAATCCTCTTTTATCGGAACGGTAATCGGCGTGGTTCCCGGCGCGGGAGCGACCATTGCCGCCTTTATTGCTTACAACGAAGCCAAACGTTCCAGTAAAAATAAAGAAGAATTTGGAAAAGGAGCGCTGGAAGGCGTTGCCGCTTCCGGGGCGGCAACCAGCGGTTCGGTGGGCGGCGCTTTAGTGCCGCTGCTGACTCTCGGTATTCCTGGGAGCGCGGCAACGGCGGTGTTAATCGGCGCGTTGATGCTGCACGGTTTAACCCCGGGGCCGGAACTGTTTAAGGATAAATCCACCATTGTGTTCGGCATCTTTGCCAGTCTGTTTGTGGCTTACTTTTTTATGCTGTTTCTCGGAATCATCGGCAACCAGTTGTGGATAAAAATCATCTCCGCACCCAAAGCGCTGCTTAATCCGGCCATTCTGGCCATCGCTTTTATCGGCAGTTACGCCGTGGGCAACTCCATGTTTGACGTGTGGGCCTGCCTGGGCTTTGGCGTGCTGGGCTGGCTTTTACGGCGCTACGATTTTCCAACGGCGCCGGTTATTCTCGGACTAATTTTAGGGTTTCTGGCAGAAACCAATTTCCGCAGAGCGCTGCTGATGGGCGACGGGAAAATCTTTTTTGAACGTCCGATCAGTTTAATTATGTTAATCCTGGCCGCTTTGTCTTTATTTTGGCCCATTATAAGTGCGGCGTTTAAAAAGAGAAAAGAATTGGGAAAAACTAAATAATTATTGATGAAATTAACTCTTCCCGCCTTCGGCACTCCTCCCTTATACATAAGGGAGGGGATGGGTTAGAATAAAATTTCTTTTTTATATCAAACAAGTGTACTAATAAAGAAGGCAAAAATTATGGCAATCATGTTTCGAACCACCAAAGCGCTGGAAAGCGAAATCGATGAATATCTTGATGATGTGAGTCAGGGTGCGCTGGTATTTGTGCAGGGTGTAAAAAACTATATGAATGAAAATAAATCCAGTTTTGAAACGCACCTGAAAACCATCGATAAGCTGGAAGGAAAGGCCGACGCGTTGCGTCGTAAAATCGAAAACGATTTATATCTGCATTCGCTGATTCCGGAACACCGCGGGGATGTGCTCGGTTTGCTGGAATCCATGGACGATGTGATTGATACCGCCAAAGTCACCTTAAACCAGTTTGACGTGGAGCATCCTTATATTCCAGAACAGTTTAAACCGCGCTATATCGAACTGGCCGAAACCACCAGCAAGGCGGCGGAAGCGGTGGTGCTGGCCACTCGCGCGTTCTTTAAGGAAGTTAAACTGGTAAAGGATCATTTGCATAAAGTCTATTTTTATGAACAGGAAGCGGACAAACAGAGCGACCAGATCAAGCGGGACGCTTTTGCTCTGGACGATTTGGAATTATGCTAGAAATTTCATCTGCGCTATTTTGCGTTACACATCGACACTCTGGCCGATATGGCCGAGAGTGTGGCCGATCGCCTTTCCATTTATACCATTAAAAGAACCATTTAAGCCAGGTTTATTATGATATTTATTTTTTTAACAAGCGGATTGTTTTTAGGCTGGTCGCTCGGCGCCAATGATGCGGCAAATGTATTCGGCACGGCGGTGGGTACACGGATGATCCGTTTTAAAACAGCCGCCATTATCGCCAGTATTTTTGTTGTTATCGGTGCGGTAATCGGTGGAGCCGGGGCAACCCACACATTGGGCAACTGGGTGCGGTAAATGCTCTTGCCGGATCGTTTATTGTGGCGTTTGGGGCGGCTTTTACCGTAGCCTGGATGACCAAACTACGTTTGCCGGTTTCCACCTCTCAGGCCATCGTGGGCGCTATTATCGGCTGGAATATGTTTTCAGGTTCTATCACGGATACGAATTCTTTAACAAAAATTATTTCCACCTGGGTGCTTTGTCCGGTTCTGGCGGCCGCTTTTGCCATGTTGCTTTTTTATGCCTTCCGGGGTGTGCTGGATAAAATGAATGTGCATTTATTGAAAATGGATTTTTATACCCGCATCGGCCTGGTTTTGGTTGGCGCGTTTGGCGCTTACAGTCTGGGAGCCAATAATATTGCCAATGTGATGGGCGTTTTTGTACCGGTGGTTCCGTTCGAGCCCATAAATGTGTACGGATTTTTTACGCTTAATTCCGCACAGATTTTATTTTTTATCGGTAGTCTTGCCATTGGTTTGGGAATTTTTACCTACTCCTATAAAGTAATGGATACGGTTGGCGGCGGTTTATTAAAGCTTTCGCCGGTGGCGGCGCTTATTGTTGTTTTATCGGAATCCCTGGTTCTGTTTTTATTCTCATCCGAAGGGCTGGAAGCCTGGCTCATCAGCCACGGTTTGCCCAGTATTCCCCTGGTTCCCGTTTCCAGTTCGCAGGCGGTGGTTGGCGCTATCATCGGAATTGGTCTGGCTAAAGGCGGGCGGGGGATTCGCTTTGGCGTTTTGGGAGAAATTGCGGCCGGATGGGTTTCTACCCCGATTGCTGCTGGAATACTGACCTTTGTTTCGTTGTTTATCTTTCAAAATGTATTTAATCAGCAGGTGAGTAAAAAAGTAGAATACTGTATTTCCGAACCGGTTATTGAGTATTTACAGGAAGAACAGCTCCCGGTCGAAAATCTGAAACAATTTAAGGACGTCGTCTTTACCAATTCCATTCATTTTAGTTCCCTAATTGAAAAAGATGCCCAACTGAACGCCAGCCAGACATTCAAAGTTATTGAAGCTTCCAGGGTAAAGCCGCTCATTATTGATGCGGGACTTATCTCTTCCGAAGTGGATACGCACTGGTTTGCCCCGGGTCAGGTTGAAGCATTGAGGAAACTAACCGGTAAAGAGTATAAATACAACTGGCAACTGAAACAGGCGCTTCAGAAACTAAGCAGCGACTGGAAGCCGAAACCAAAAACAAAAAAGAATAAACTGTACAATAAAGATCTCAAGAAAAAATTAAATCAGCTTTACCGAATTTTTGCGATCCAAACTCAAATAGAACCTTAAACAAAGGAGGCGGTATGCAGTACAGTCGTAAGATAATAGAAAGCGTTTTGATACTGATGTTTTTATTCATCGGCGCTTTTGCCCAGGAGCAAACATCCCAAGGACACACCGAATGGGACAATGGTGTCATCAACTTCAAATCGGAAGACGGACATTTTAAGACCCGTTTCGACGTCCGACTTTTCATTAACGGGGCCTATTTCTTCGAAAATAAAAATGAACTCAGCAGCGGCACCCACCTGCGCAAAGGCCGCTTTGCCATGAAAACCAAATTATGGAATACCTGGAAAGCCGAATGGGATATGGATATTGCCGAAGGCGTTGTGGAAGTAAAAGATATGTTTTTCAGTTATGTGGGTTTCAATAATTCTCATATCAAAGTGGGCCATTTTAAAGCGCCGGTGGGTTTAAATGAACTAACCAGCTCGCGCTATCTTACCTTTGCCGAACGCGCCTATCCCATGCTGGCGTTTAAAATCGGCCGCCGTACGGGAATTGAATATTCCAAATGGGGCAGTAACTGGAATTTTCGAGGGAATGTTTTTGGTCAGACCATGGATACTCAAAAAAATAAAACCTTTGACGAAACCGGCGGCGGCGTGGCGGCCCGTTTTGTTTATTCTCCGGTTTTTGCCAAGGATTACCGGTTGCATCTCGGACTAGCCGGAGCCGTTATCAATCCCGATAACGATAACAACGCGGTATCCTATAACAGCGAGCCGGAAACTAAAATGGGCGACGTGGAAATTTTGGACACCGGTACGATTTTTGACGTGGATTATACAACCATGGTCGGACTGGAAGGCGCCTTTAAATTTAAAAACCTGTCTCTTCAGTCGGAATATATTTACAAAGGTTTAAAACGCATGAACGGCGCAAAAGATGCGGCCTTTGGCGGCGGCTACGCGTTTGTAAGTTATATCCTGACCGGCGAAGAACGTCCCTGGGATGAAACGCAGGGTGAGTTTGGCCAGGTGATTCCGAAAAACAATGTGCTGGGCGCCTGGGAAATCGCCGCCCGTTACAGCTATTTAAATCTTTCGGATACCAAAGTGGGCATTTTAGGTGGTCGCGCTAATAATTACACGCTGGGTCTTAACTGGTATGCCAATCCCAACATGAAATTCATTTTGGATTACACGATGGTTCAAAATTCAGAAAACGCTACCGGCGACGGGTTTATCGGCGGCGATGAATTTAGTGTTCTGCACGCTATGGCAGTCGTTTTCTTTTAATTCTTAACCGTCATCGCGAGGCGCCGCTGAATGACGGAGGACGTGGCGATCTATTGAAGATTGCTTCGCAATGCCAACAGATTTTATTGTATTTTAATGCGATGGCATATGAGAGAGTACATTTTATAAAGGAGCGAAGAATGAAATTAGTCAAACTAACGGCGCTTGCCGTGATGGTTACCGCCCTCTTTTGGGCCTGCAACCTGGACGATACAAATGGTCCGGGCGAAGAAAAGGTTAATACGCCGAAATTATTTATCAATGAATTTATGGCCAGTAACGACGCCGCCACGGTAGACCCGGACGAAGACGGCAACGACGGCGATCCGTATGAAGACTGGTTCGAAATTTACAACGCCGACTCGGTGGCCGTGGATGTGGGCGGCATGTATGTAACCGATGATTTGGGACGATTAGACAATTACCAGATCCCTACAACAAATTCGGCTAAAACGACGATTCAGCCCGGCGGATTTTTAGTAATCTGGGCGGATAAAGAGATGCAACAGGGGGTAACCCATGTCGATTTTGCTTTGTCCGGCGGCGGGGAAGCGATTGGTCTGGCCATGTCCGACGGGCGTACCGTGATCGATTCCTACACCTACGGCCCGCAGCAGACGGACGTTTCGTTTGGGCGCAGTCCCGATGGCAGCGATAACTGGAAAACCATGGGTAGCCCGACACCGGGCGCTTCTAATTCCGGGGCTCCTGCCAATACGGCTCCGGAAATTAAAAATATCAGCGTCAGCCCCGATACGCTCACGGCATCAACGGCCGTAATTGTTTCGGCAGAAATAACGGATGCGGAAGACAATCTGACTTCGGCAACAATTACCTATGGCCCGCAGGGTGCGGTAACAGGAAGTATGGCAATGACGTTGGCGGGAACAAAATACCAAGCCGATTTGGGCACCTTTGCCGATGGAAGCGAAATCTACTTTTTCATTACAGCCGTAGATGACGGGGCAAAATCGACGGTTACCGATACGCTTTCCTTTGAAGTGGGTTACATCGCGCCGGTGCTTTATATCAATGAATTTATGGCCAGTAACGATGCGGCCAATGCCGATGAATTCGGTGAATTTGAAGACTGGATTGAAATTTATAATCCGGGTATCGAAGCCGTGGATATTGGCGGAATGTATATTACCGACGGACTGGATGATTTAACGGCCTGGCAAATTCCGGACAGGGCGCCGGACAGCACCACCATTCAGCCGGGCGGTTATTTACTACTCTATGCGGATAAGCAGCCGGAACAGGGTATTTTGCATGTGAACGTTAAGCTTTCCGGAAGCGGCGAACAAATCGGCCTGACCGCGCCGAACGGAACCACGGTAATCGATTCGCTGACATATGACGCGGGAACTGTGGGCGCTATCGGTTACGGATTGGATACGGACAAATCCTGTGCCCGTCAGCCGGACGGCAGCGCTAACTGGCAGGTGGACGATACGCCTACGCCGGGAGCAGGCAACAATTAAGAATTAAAGAACGAATGCTTCCATTGCTAAATATAAGGCAGTGGGAGCATTTTTATTTGCAAGTTGTTATTTATAATTATTAGGAAATATATGTCTTTTGTCTGGTTTTTATTAAGTGCTTTTTTCTTGTCCGGCTGCTCTATCGATGATGCAAATGGCACGGAAGCGGATTCTTCCGAACTAACAGAAGTTTTCTCCGCACGTATCAGCGTTCCGGAGCCCTCCGGTTTGAGTTTACATATAAACGGCAAAAGTCTGTGGACGGTGAGCGATCAAACGGCACAAGTGTATCAAATCAGTTTAAAAGGGCAATTGCTTAAAACGCTATCCTACCGGGGGCAAGATTTAGAAGGTATCAGCCAGTCGCCGCTGGACGGATCCCTGTGGATCGTTGAAGAACGTAAACGGGAAATGGTACAGCTGGATACTTTGGGCAATGAATTGGCCCGGCACAAAGTTTCCGTAGAAGTGCGCGACGAAAACAGCGGCCTGGAAGGGATTGTCGCCAATCCGAACAACGATCATTTATTTGTGCTAAACGAAAAAATGCCGGCCCTGTTTATGAACGTCTCTTCCGATGCTACTGTGCGCTATTCCAAAACGATTCATTATGTAAATGATTGTTCGGGGATTGCCGCCGAAGCGAACGGCGCATTTCTTTGGATGGTTAGTGACGAGTCGAGAACTATTGTAAAGTGTGACACAAGCGGTTCCGAAATAGAGTCGTATCGAATCGGCGTTGATAAGGCCGAAGGCATTGCCGTGAGTAGAGCGGACAGTCTGATTTACATCGTCAGCGATTCCAAACAAAAACTGTATATTTATCAAATGAAATAATTTCCGGAGTGCATGGTTTACCTGCATCAGACCGTGTGGATCAAAAAATATCTTGCTATTTTAACATTCCTCCCTATATTGGCGCTCCATAATAGAAAACGGGGGTATGCCTTTGCGGAAACTTTTTTTCATCTCAATGTTCATTAGTATCGTATTTTCTTGCTCATCCCATTCTGCTAAACTTCAAAAAACGGCGGAAAGCCAACTGATTGAAGCGGCACAGGCCCAATATCAAACCAACTATAAGATTGTTTATAATCCCTCAAAAACAAATGCGCTCTGTATGCAGCCATTGACGGATCGGAAGAGAAAACGAAGTCAATACGAACAAGTCTCTTCTTTCTTTATCTTTGACCTTCAAAAGGGGAAAGTTCTCTATTCGGAAAGTCTGGGGCGAGGAACGGTCAAATGGCGCAGTGATACTCAGGTAGAAATTCGTTTGATTCCCGGAATCATTAAAGGCGGAGAAAATATGAACGATAAGAATAGAATATATATTTATGATATTATATCCGCTAAAAAATATAAAAGACCTATTTTAAATAACCGGGACTAAAAACCCGCCGTTATAGGTTTTATTTTTTATTAATGAACGACAGAAAGGATAGTTTAATGAAAAAAGCAGGGGTTTATGCCGCAGCTTCCGTTGTGGTTTTTATGTTGCTGTATACGTTTTCTTTACATCAAACCAAGAAAGCTCAGATTGTGAATGAAAATCTGGCTTTTATTACTGAGAAACCGGCTCGTAAAAATACGGCCGCGGTAAAAAAGCAGAAATCAATCCCAGCCATGTCCGAACGTAAAAAGAGGGTGAAAGGTTTTCAGAAAAAAGACAGCCCCAACCTGTACGCGGAGTGGAATGCGGGTATCAGAACTCGCAGCGGCGAAAGCGCGCCATCCTATAAAATGAATTACAAAGTAAAAGAATTGCTGAAGGCGGCCGGGGTTAATTCCGTTCTGGATTTGCAGAGTCTGGCCTTTAAAAAAAGCAATGCGCTTAACTGGATAGAGCGCGGACCCAGCAATATCAGCGGCAGAACGCGCGGGATAATCGTTGACCCAACCGACGCAACGCACAACACGTGGTTTGCCGGTTCGGTGGGCGGCGGCGTTTGGAAAACCGCTAATGCCGGGCAGACCTGGACCGAAATGACTCCTGAAATAGCCAATTTGGCCACCAGTACGCTGGCCATGTCGGCGGCGAATCCGGATGTGATTTATGCCGGTACCGGCGAGGGCTTCGGAAATGTGGATCAAATTGACGGTTCCGGTATCTGGAAAAGCGCCGACCACGGAGTTACCTGGAACCAGCTTACCGCGACGGCCGAAAATCCCGATTTTCAGAATATTATGCGTCTGATTGTGGATCCGGCCAATGAAAATATCGTGTTGGCTGCCACGGCGCCGGGTTACAATACAAGCGGTACGCGTCCTACATCAAAAATTTTCAGAAGCACAAACGGCGGAACAGACTGGACGCAGGTATATGAATCTCCGTCCAGTACTATCGAACAACTCTTTGCAAACCCGCTTAGTTTTAATACGCTATATGCGGTAATCAACAGTGTGGGCGTTATTAAATCGGTGGACGGCGGTCTGACCTGGAAGGATGCTTCCAAAGGCATCGCCGGAGTGAACCGCATGGAAGCGGCCGTTTCTCCCGTAGATACGTCTAACCTTTTTATCAGCGGAGAGGGCGGCGCAACCGGTTCGACTCTGTTTGTCTCTTTTAACGGCGGCGCGCAGTGGTATCCCTGTCACGATGTGACCGAAAATCAAGACTGGCTGGGCGGACAGGGCTGGTACGATAATACCATTGCCGCGCATCCTTATGCCGATAGTGTTGTTTATGTGGGCGGCATCGATTTGTGGCGTATCGATGTGAAACAGGAAACCACAAATAAAAGTACGGTTACCGGAATTGATTTTGAAAATACCAGTTCCTTTTTAACCTTTGTTAATTGGGGCGGCCCCTATGCCGGCGGCGGTCTGGGTACCGGGCTGGATTTTCACGGCATTAATAATAATCTGCTGGATTCCGATTTTGCCACGGTTGAAATCCGCTTTGGCCCGGGAAAAAGCCAGAAAGCACACCGCTTTTTTTATGGCGCCGACTGGGATTACACGTACCAGGATTATGTGGACGTTCCCTTCGAAGCCTGGGACATAACCAATAATCGCCAGTTGATGATCAGTTTTCGCGACTGGGCCAAAGACGGCGCGTTTGATTTGATCGAACGGGCCGACCCCATCGGCAGGGAATATCTGTTTATAAATGCAGTACCCTATAATGCCGCCGCACCGGATCCCAACATTGCCCAAACTCAGGGAATGACCTATAAAAATATCTGGGCTATGTGGCCGGAACTACCGTCCGGCGGCGTCTGGGACCCCAATGCACTACCGGAATCGGTTATGCGTATCAATTACGAATCAACCGACTATTATAAAATTACTACCGCAAGGATTACCAATGTTTACGGCGGTGAAGGTAAAAACACCCATGTGGATCAGCATAATATCACGCTGGTTCCGCTGGATACAGAGGCCGAAACATTCCGTTTTATCGTTGGCAACGACGGCGGGGTTCAGTACACGGATGACCTGAGCGGCTCTTTCACCACAACCTATACCGGATATAACACGTCTCAATTTTACGGCGTTGACAAAATGAACGGGGCCGATCGCTATATCGGTGGAGCTCAGGATAACGGCTCGTTTCTGTCGGCAACCGATCCCGGCGCCATAAGTACCTGGCAGGATTTACCCAGCGGCGACGGATTTGAAGCGCTTTGGAATTATGCCAATCCCGATAAAATGCTGGAATCTTCGCAGTACAATAGTGTTTATATCAGTCGCGACGGCGGCGCCAACTGGGAGTGGATTGGAGCAAAGATCGAGCGGGGCGATGCGCCCTTCTTTACCAAATTGGCCGGGTCGAAACAGGATGCGGATCTGGTGTTTGCCATTGGTAAAAGCGGCGTCTGGCGTACGGATAATTTCGGAGAAGATTTTAGACTGACGCGTATGCCGCCGGAAGGAGCGCCTGCCGGAAGCTGGAACGGAACCAGTAGCTATTCACAAATAAAAATATCGCTGGCCGATCCGCAGATCGTCTGGACCGGCAGAAATATGCTGGAAGGCAGTCCGCTTTTTGTCTCTACCGATGCCGGCCTGAGCTTTTCTGCGGTAAACGTTTATACCGATGTAACCATGGGCCGCCTTTCGGGTTTTGCAACCGACCCGGTGGATAAGAATACGGCCTACGCCTTGTTCTCTTTTGCCGATGCGCCGAAAATTTTAAAAACCACGAACCTTGGCGCTTCCTGGATGGATATTTCGGGATTTGCTCCCGGAAAGCAAACCAGTTCAACCGGTTTTCCCAATGTAGCGGTGCTGAGCTTGCTGGTGATGCCGTATGATACGGATATTGTCTGGGCCGGTACGGA
Source organism: Calditrichota bacterium (assembly GCA_024278755.1). Classification (GTDB taxonomy): domain Bacteria; phylum Calditrichota; class Calditrichia; order Calditrichales; family Calditrichaceae; genus JANTFQ01. The sequence continues at coordinate 30,816 of JAJRSO010000075.1, forward strand.
AATCGGCCTGTTCGAAACGACAGATGCCGGGGCTTCCTGGCATTTTGCGGACAACGGTTTGCCGGCGGTTGCTGTTTATGATATGAAAATTGTCAATAACGAAGTGGTTGTGGCAACGCATGGCCGGGGCATCTGGACGGTGGAACTGCCCGATCTCTCCGGTTATGAACCGCCGTTGGTTACGCTTTCGCCAAGGGTTTCCAATTTTGGCGGGGGAATGGGCGGTATTATAAGCGGCCGCTACAGATTTTTATCTGCCTACGACTCCAGCGCTATTTTTGTGAACGGTGCGCGGAATGTGTTCTTTACGGCAAATGCCGCCGCCTATGATACGACGGTTGTCATCACTTTACCGGTGGACGAACAAACCGAAGCCGTTGTTCAGGTAAAAGCCTATAAAAACGACCATGAATTTATCAGCCCGGAATATTCGGTTGACCTGATTCCGTTGCTCGCTAAACAAGTGACATACCTGAATGATTTTGAAACGGAAACAGATGATTTTCTGAACAATGGTCTGAGCATTACGACGGCTTCTGGTTTTACGGGAAAGGCCGTTCATTCGAACCATCCGTATAAAGACGATATGGATCAATACATTTTACTGCGCGTACCGATTGTCGTTGCGGAGCAGAACGCGATTCTGGAGTATGACGATATCGCCATGGTGGAACCGGGCGAAACGGGCACTGTTTTTGGCGATGAAGAATTTTGGGATTATGTTATTGTGGAAGGCAGCAGCGATAACGGCTATTCATGGATACCGTTGATTACCGGTTATGATGCTTCTGCGGACTTTAACTGGCTTCGTGCATATAATAACGGTACCGCTGTGGAGCCGGCAATGTTTAAGCACCACAGTATCAATCTGCACGATAGGTTTTCGCCATATGATGAAATTGTAATCCGTTTCCGGCTTTTTGCGGACGCCAATACAAACGGCTGGGGCTGGATTATCGATAATCTGGAAGTCCAGCCTTCGGGAACGGGAATTAACGATCGGGAGACGCTGCCGGTTTCTTTTAACCTGTATCAGAATTTTCCCAATCCGTTTAATCCGTCCACCACAATTAAGTTTGATGTACCGCAACGGACGGATATTTCTATTACCGTTTTTGACGCCTTAGGGCGCAAGGTAACGACGATTAATAAAAAACAGGTGGCGCCGGGAAGCCACACGATTGTTTGGGATGCCTCGAATTTTTCCAGCGGGGTTTATTTTTATCGTTTTAAAGCAGGCGCTTACAGCAAAACAAAGAAACTTATTTTAATGAAATAGTTCGTATTCGAGGGGGCCTTTATGCCCCCTTGTTTTTAATTGTTAAAAATTCAAATAACAAATTACAACCCGTATCCGGAGGAGTGAAAAACTTTCTCTGTGGCGCGCTGTTTTAAACCGTCCTTGCGCCGCGTCCGGTTGTATCGGACGACAATGCAATCTCTGCACAGACACATGGAGATCACTTCGTCCTTCATCCTCGTGAAGACGGGACATCCAGCCATTCAATCGCCAATCGTTATTCATAAATGTCAAATCAACGAATAACGGTCTCAGGTTGCATGTTTTTTGAAGGGTCGAATCCTAAAAGGCTTCGCACCGCAAAGCAGAAGGATTTCCAATTTCCAGTTTACCTGCAACGGATGGAGAGGGGAGATTCTTTTGTGATAATTGAATAGTTAGCAGTTTGTTTTGGTGCGATACCCAGTATCCGTTAGAGAATAATCAGTATCATTTTTTCCTTCGCGTATTTCTTTGTGATACTTCGTGAAAAAAATTGTAAAAAACGGCACGAACCCTAAAAGGCTTCGCACAGCGTCCGGTACATTCTCTTTTCCGCTACAGGTTCCTTACAGGGGGACATTTTTTGATAATTGTTAATAAAACCTAAATTGAGCGATTCTTGAGTTATCATCGCGAGTGAGCGAAGCGAATACGGCGATCTACGATAAGATTGCCACTCCCGATGCTTTGGGATTGCAATGACAGGTTAAATAACGAACAAAAGGAATTATCGCTCCATTTACGTAATAATTGTATCTTCCTGCGCTCTGCGGTAAAAATTGACAATGCTAAATATTTTGCTCCGCTTTTAGTTTTTGTTCCAAGTCTGCCAGCGCCAGCGGCCGGCTGAAATGATAGCCCTGGTATTTGTAGCACTGGGCGGCATCTAAAAAGTCGAGATGACTCTGATTTTCCACTCCTTCGGCAATCACTTCTTTGTCTAAATTTTTCCCCAGCAGAATAATTGATTTTACCAGACCGCTGTTCTGTTTACTGGTAAGCGCCTGCTGTACAAAGGTACGGTCGATTTTAATTACCGAAGCGGGAATCTTTTGCAGGTAACTTAAAGAAGCGAATCCCACCCCAAAATCATCAATGGCCAGTCGGAACCCCATATCGCTTAGTTTAAACAGATTTTTAAGCGCGATGTTGCTGTCGTCGATAATACTAGTTTCGGTGATTTCGAGCTGAATGTTTTCATAGGGAACGCTGATACTACGAACCGTATTATGCAGAATATCCACCAAAGCGGGCGCGTTAAGCTGCTTGGCGGAAAGGTTGATGGAAATATAAAGCGGCTTTTCGGGAAAGAGGCTTCTTAAATACTTAAAATCCGTTAAACTACGTTGCAGAATCCATTCCCCAAAATGTTGAATAAGGTTGCTCTCTTCGGCGATGGGAATAAAAAGCGCCGGTGAAATACTGCCCTGTTTAGGGTGGTTCCAGCGCAGCAACGCTTCGGAACCAACGATGGAATAACGTTCGTTCTTTATCTTTTCGTAAATGGGCTGATACAGGACGTTAAACTGACGTTCAAAATCATTCTGCTGGATCAGCTCTTTTAGGCCCTTTACAATACGCAGCCGCTCTTTGGCCGATTGTGTTAAATCTTCGGAGAAGAATTTAAAATTATTTTTAGCATGTTTTTTAGCCTCGTACATGGCCATATCGGCATTGGAAGTAAGCGTCTCCCGATCCTTGCCGTCTCTGGGGAACATTGCAATGCCGGCGCTCATGGTTAAATAGCTAATGGTGTGTTCGTGGATTTTATACGGTTCCGAAACGGAATGAATCAATTTTTCGGCCACGGTGCCCGCGTCCACATCCTGCTTTAATTCTTTTAAAATAATCGTAAACTCATCGCCGCCGAGACGAAAAATACTATCCGAAAGACGCAGGCTTTTTTTGATGCGTCGGGCCGTTTCAATTAAAACTAAATCTCCCACATCGTGCCCGAGGGAATCGTTAACCAGTTTAAAATTATCCAAATCGCAAAACAAAACAGCCGAAATTTGCGCATCGCTACGACGAGCGGATTCCACAATCATCTGTTCCAGTTGCTGGTTAAAGAAATCACGGTTGCCAAGCCCGGTGAGTTTATCGTGAAAGGCGAGGTATTTCAGTTCCTTTTGCGATAAAATAATGGCCGTTAAATTACTGCCGAAAAAAGCCACATGCGAAACCGAATCATCCCCGTTTAAAAAGACAGGCTGATAGACGCGTTTAAAATACATGGTTTTATTGGTGTGCGGGAAATAAAGCTTTTCTGTAAAGCGCACGGTCTTTTTTTGTTCGAGGGCTTCGGTAAAAGCATCCGCCCGTTTTTTTAGACTGAGGGAATCAATTTGTAGTTTCTCGAAATAGTAGGAATCTTCTTTCCCGATAAAAGTCTCTTTGTCAAATCCGTTGGTAAAATACTGTGAATTTAAAAACACACAGTACCGCTTGCGGTTGTACAAGGCAATTTCCATCGGCGTTTGCTCATAGGAATGTTTCAGTTTTTGCAGCGCCGAGCCGGGAGCGGAATTGAATAGACGAGCGATGATATCCAACAAAATGCGAACCTCAAACCTAATGTGAATTTATTTATTGTCGAAAAGAAAAGAAAAATATTGAGGGAAATACGAATTTTCTTTTTTCGTGTAAAGAATTGTTTTAAATTGCCCGTCATTTTAAACATATGGTGCAAATCACTTCTTATAAAGGAATAAAAGATGAAGCAAATTTTGGTTCTGGGAGCAGGGAAAAGCAGTCCCTATTTAATTTCATATTTACTCGACCAGGCAGAACAGAACGACTGGTACGTAACGGTTGCCGATATGGATTTGGAATTGGCCAAAAGCCGTTTGGGCGGCAGCGCGCGGGGCAGCGCCATTCGTTTTGATATAAACGATTCGGAAATGCGTTCCTCTCATATTCAAAAATCGGACGTGGTGGTAAATATGCTGGCGCCCCGTTTTCAACATCTCGTGGCCTTAACCTGTGTGCGCATGGGCAAGCATATGGTTTCGGTTTCGTACGAAGATATCCGCATGCGCGATTTGGCCCGCGACGCCTAACGCAAAGGCGTTTTAATGCTGACGGAAATCGGGCTTGACCCCGGTATTGATCATATGTCCGCCGCTCAGATGATCCAAAAAATTCGGGAAAAAGGCGGTAAAATAACGAGTTTTGAATCATACGGCGGCGGGTTGCCCGCACCGGATACGCTGAGCAATCCCTTTAAATATGTGATCAGTTGGAATCCGCGCAATGTGGTCATGGCCGGAGAAAACGGCGCGCAGTATCTGGAAAAGGGAAAGATTAAAATCATCCCCTGGCATAATGTCTTTCAGAGTACCTGGCCGCTCGAAGTGCCGGGCGTCGGAATGATGGAAGCCTATCCCAACCGTGATTCGCTGAGCTACCGCGAACGCTACGGGTTTAAAGACGCCGATACGGTTATCCGCGGCACGATTCGCTATCCGGGCTGGTGCGAAACCTGGGCGCAGATTCAGCGTTTGGGATTGCCCAACGAAAAGATGCGCATCCCCAATTTAAAAGAGAGAACCTTTGCCGAATTAACGGAAATGTTTTTGCCGCTTTCGGTAGGAACACAGACCAGCATTGACAAACGGGTGCCTCGTTTCTTAAATATCAATCCCACCGGAAAGATTATGGAAAAGATGCGCTGGCTGGGTTTGTTTTCCGATGAAAAAATCGGTATGGATGTGGAAACCTCGGCCGAAGTGCTGACCCATATTCTGGCCGATAAACTGCGGCTGCGTGATGACGCCCGCGATATGGTGATTTTACTGCACCGCCTGATTGCCGAATATCCGGACGAAGAAAATCGAAAAGAAGAAATCGTTTCGACCATGCTGCATTATGGCGAAAAGGCCGGTTTTACATCCATGGCCAAATCGGTTGGTCTGCCGGCCGCTTTAGTCGTAAAACTTCTTCTTCAGAAAAAGCTTCCGCTGGTGGGCTGTCATATTCCGACTCATCCAATGATTTACAATCCGTTAATGGAAGAATTGGAGCAGGAAGGATTTGTGTTTAACGAACAGGTAAAAAAAATAGATAGCTGACAGCTCTATTAGTGAATACGAATCGTTGCTGTAGGTTATTCCTGAAATTTATCAGGAATTTTTGAGTTCACTATAAAAACCACGAATTCCACGAATTTACACGAATCTATTCAATGTAATTTCAATAAAAACAATCCGTGTCCTTCTGTGGAAATCAAGGGCTATGCCTTTTTAGACTGGACTCATTCATTAAAAGGTTCCGGGAATATTTTTTCCGGAACCTTTTCTTCTAAATTTCAACTAACTTTAAGATAACGCCATAGTATTGAACGGATTAGGATATACCGATAAATCAAATTTTTCGGGTTGATATATTTTTCACTTCTAATTGCCATCGATGTATTGCCGCCGACTTTCCCGTTTTTATAAACTTTCTGGATGTAAATATCTTTCGACAAAGAGTTGTTTCGACCATCGTCCCAGCCGATAATTGCGCCGTCTTTTCCTTCAGAACAGACTGACAATTCTGAATCAAGATATTTACAATAGTTAGTTGCGGCGACCATAAAACTATTTCCCCACATTTTTTCCCGGCGCTGTCAAAACGCTGGGCATACATTTGAAACGTACCGTCATAGGAAGGCCACACGGCAATAAAGCCGCATTCATATCCGAAACAAGTTCAGGCCATAAAGCATCCATATTTACTTCAATACCGGAATTATCCCACAAAAGTTCTCTATCATTATTAAATTTTTGGGCATTTATTGTTCCAAGAGGAGGAAATTATTAAGAAAGACAGTTAACATATATGCACATTCTTTTTCTGTTTTCTTATCAACCGACTTTTTCCTATATTCTGTTACTCTCTTTTTTAATGACTAAAAATCAATAAAAGGCGGTTTTTGTGAAACAAGTATTCTATAGTTTTATTTTTGTATGTACCTTTATGTTAAACCTGTCGGCCCAGTCGCTTCCGCTGGCGTCTCCTTTTGACCTCGGTTTTGATAGCGGCCGTTTGCAGCAGGCAGACGCCGTTATCCAAAAAGCGATTGACCAAAAGGATATTCCCGGAGCGGTGCTTTTAATTACCCGCCACAATAAAATTGCCTACCGCAAGGCTTACGGCTATAAAGAAATTCTTCCCCAAAAAATAAAAATGAAAACAGACGACGTATTCGATTTGGCTTCCTTAACCAAACCGCTGGCAACGGCTACCTCGGCAATGATCTTAATCGATCGCGGACAGTTGCGGCTTTTGGACAAGGTAAAAGATTTTTTCCCGGAATTTATCCCCTGGCAGGAGGATTCCGGCCAGTCAAAAGAAGATATACGCATCATCCACTTAATGACCCACACATCGGGTTTGCCGCCCTACGCGCCGGTTGAAAAATTAAAGGAAAAATACGGTTCTCCCGAGCCGGATTCTCTTTTGTCCTATATTGCCACCGTAAAGCGGCACCACGCGCCGGGCGCCTATTTTAAATACAGTTGTCTCAATTTTATTACGCTGCAGCGTATTATCGAAAAAATAAGCGGACAGAGTTTAAAAGAATTTGCCACGCACAATATATTTGAACCGTTAAAAATGGAACACACTAAAATTGACCCGCAGGGACTTTTTGCGCAGCAATGCGTGCCCACCCAGATTCAAAAAGACAACAAACCGCTAACCGGCATCGTACACGATCCGCTGGCGCGGGTAATGATGGGCTGTATTTCGGGGAATGCCGGTCTTTTTTCCAATGCGGATGATATGGCGCTTTTCGCGGCTATGATGCTGAATAACGGGAGCTGGAACGGGCAGCGCATTTTAAGTCCGGCGGCGGTGGCGGCAGCTACCCGCATTCCAAACGGGTTCGAAGAATTCGGCCGCGGTCTGGGCTGGGATTTAAACTCGGCCTACAGTTCCAATCAGGGCGACCTGTTTTCCGATAAAACGTTCGGACACACCGGGTACACGGGAACTTCGCTGATCATCGATCCCGAACGTGAAATCGTTGTAATCCTGCTGACCAACCGCGTGCATCCCTACGATAAGGGACACGTGGTGCGATTGCGATCCCTCGTGGCAAATATTGTGGCCGGCGCGGTTATTAATTAATAAAAAGCATTTGATAAGTGATTATTTTCCGATGGGAATTGACTATTCAATAAAGATAAGATTGTATTTACAATAGAGTTTTAATGTCAGTTGAAAAAAACATCGATGAATTTCTGGTACCGGCGTCTCCGGCGTCTGCCGAAATCAAGGTGAAGGGCTCCCGCTTCATTGCCTCTATCGTGGCGGTCAAATCTAAAAATGAAGCGGAAAACGTTTTGACCGATTTCAGAAAAAAATATTACAATGCCACCCACAATTGTTTTGCCTGGCGGATCGATGAAAACAATTTCCGCTATTCGGACGACGGGGAACCGTCCGGTACGGCGGGTAAGCCGATTTTTCAGGTTTTGGAGGGAAAGGAATTAAACCAGGCGCTCTGTGTGGTTACCCGGTATTATGGCGGTACGAAACTCGGTACCGGCGGACTTATCCGGGCCTATTCCGAGGCGGCGGCGGAAGCGGCAGGGAACCTGCGCATAAAAACACTGGTGCGCACACAACGTATGGAACTTGTATTTACGTATGATTTGGAAAATCTTGTCCGGCGCACCTTAACGGATTTTAAAGGGACGATAGTGGACAGCAGTTATTCGGAAGAGATTAAACTGACAGCAGCCGTCCCGCAAAGCAAAGCAGCGCTTTTTTCGGAACGGCTTGTAGAAAAAACAAACGCGTTAATACGGATTAACCGGGATTAAATATGGGAAAAAATGTTTTAAGCGTTAAGGGCGTATACAAAAATTTTTTCGGTAAACCGGCCGTGGAAAATTTGTCGTTTAACGTTCAGGGCGGAGAAACCTTTGGCTTGTTGGGCCCGAACGGCGCCGGTAAGACAACGGCGATGCGTATGATTATGAATATAATTGTGCCGGACGAAGGTGAAATCCTCTTAAATGATGAGCCGAGAAAATCCCTGAAAACGAACCGTTTCGGCTATTTGCCCGAAGAGAGGGGATTATATCCGGGAGCGATTGTACTGGAAATGCTGACCTATTTCGGAACGCTGAACAATTTATCGCGCCGCAAGGCGGAGGTCGAGGCCATCCGCTATTTAGACCGGTTGGGAATGGTGGAATATACCGATAGCCGCATTAACCAGCTTTCCAAAGGGATGCAGCAGAAGATCCAATTTATCGCCGCTTTTTTACATGATCCGGATGTGCTGATTTTAGACGAACCGTTTACCGGTCTGGACCCCATCAATCAAATTGTGTTACGGGAAATGCTGCAGGAGTATAAACAGAAAAAACGGATTTTAATCATCTCCACCCATCAGATGGAACAGGCCGAAAACATATGCGATCACATCTGCCTGATTAATCAATCCCGGGTCATATTAAACGGCCGGCTCAGCGCCATCAAAAAGAAAAACCGTGAAAATGCGTACGTGGTGGAATCGGACAGCAGCCTGGAATTTATGAATTCTTTCCCGGAAATCAACATTCTTGAAGCCGGAAATACCAGTTACAAATTTACCCTAAAAGACGATAAAATGGCCGTTTCCGGTCTGCTGAAAAAGATTGAATCACAAGCGGATATAAAAAAACTTGAAGTTGTCGAGCCCTCGCTGCACGATATTTTCATTAAAAAGATCCAGGAACAGTCAAAGGACAAAGAATGAAAAATCTGTTTCGCATCGCCCGTTGGGAATTTATTACCCGTTTTCGTTCCCGGTCGTTTTTGTTTAATACCTTTATTTCTCCGTTGCTGTTCACCGCGGTAATTACGCTGCCCATCCTGTTTTTCAGTTATACGCCGGAAGTGTCCACAAAGCTGGTGGGAGTAATCGATTTATCCGGGAAAGATTTAGCCAAGGATTTACAAAAACGTCTAAACCGTAAATACCGGCTGGAAAACAGCTCGCGCGAATATGTGATATTAAAGGTATCGGTAAATAATTCGCAGCCTTATAAAGAGGTGTTGGCCGAATACCGCGATGCCGTGCACTACCGGGATTCGGTTACAATGGTTTACAATCGCATTAAAGAACAACGCACCGAATATTATAAAAATACTCATATCCCAAACCGGGAATACTTCTTAAAAACGTCGTACGAAACGCTGCAAACCAGCCGGGAGGAAAAAGAATTAGCAGAAATCGAATTGGAAGGCTATAAAACGGCGTTGGACTCGATGTATAAATTTGAAGCGCAAAAAACGGCCGATTCGCTTTTGGCTTCGGATGTGTTGAACACCTACCTGCTGTTTCCGGATGATTTTACCAGCCGCGGCATTCTGGAATACCATTCAAAAAATCCCGGAGACCTGCGGGAAACCGAACGCTTTGAAAAAATACTGCAATCCATTATAATCGAAAAACGCATTCTCGAAGATAATGTGGGACGCCCGAAAGTGAAAAAATGGCTGAGTCCCATAAAAATTCAAAAGTATCAACTTTTCCCCGACGGCCAAACCGAATGGAATTTTTACGCCCAGTTTTACGGCCCGCTAATCGGTGTATTTTTATTGTTTATGGCTGTTTTTACATCCGGCGGATATTTATTTAGCAGCGTGCTGCTGGAAAAATCAAACCGGGTCATTGAGGTACTTTTGTCATATGCTTCCAGCCGCCAGTTAATGGGCGGAAAAATTTTAGGACTGGGCTTTTTGGGATTGGTTCAGGTACTCACCTGGCTAACGGTGGCGGCGCTGCTGGCGGTTTCGAATATTATTCCCGTGAGCAAAATAAATTATATGAATTTTACTAACGCTCTCTATTTTCTCATTTATTTCAGTTTAGGCTATCTCTTTTACGGGGCGATTTTTATCACCATCGGCTCCATTTCGTCCAATGAATACGACGCCCAACAGATCAACCAGATGCTGCGTACCATCGCCATTTTTCCGGTGCTGCTGTCTCTGGTTGTTTTGGCGGAGCCCAACGCGGACTGGATTCGGGTTTTAAGCTGGATTCCGTTTCTTACGCCCTCTTTTATGATTATGCGCATTCCGTTAAGCGGCATACCCATCACCGGTGATATTTATCTGACCATAATTATTATGCTGGTTTCCATTGTCCTGGTTATTCTTATCGCGGGGCGGATGTTCCGAGCGGCCACCCTCATGCAGGGAAAGCGTCCGGCCTTTTCGGAAATAATGCACTGGATTCGGGTTAAATGAGCGGATTTTTAAAACGTGTTTTTATACGTAATGAACACTTAGAGTAAAAATCATTTAAATGCTTTACCTTCTTTGCGGTTAGCTTTTTAACTAAAAAATCAGTTCCGCCTGAAAGCGTAATTCCCGAATTCGCGATCCCCGGTAAGCGGTTTTGCCATAGCGTTTTAAATAGCGCAGTTTAAGCCACAGACGAATGGATTCCGCCGGCTGTGCGCGTAGCATTAAATACCACTTTTGCCCTTTTCCATATAGCGCGTAATTGGCAAAACTTCCCGGTAGATCGTTTTCATATTCATATAAAGCCGAGCGAAACGAATAGCTCTGAAAAAATGTGATTCGGGAATAAAGAGCAAGTTTCGGGGTAAAGGAATATCTGAAATCCTGGAAAATGTAAATTCCGTGTTCTCTGTCCAAATTAAGATGAGTGTATGCCACTCTGCTTTGCAGACGGAAATTTTTATCCGGCGTCCATTTATAATGCAGGCGGTAAATGGTTTGTATCTCTTCGCCTAAAAAATCTTTTTCGCCCGGCGCGGAAACAAGACGGGATTTTTGCCGGATGCGCAGGGTAATCTGTTTTTTAGGAAACGAATAGTTTCCCTCGAGCAGCCATTCATCTTTAAGCCCGGGCAGAGAGTTAAACCAGCCCCGCCATAAATCTTTTACAAAGAATTTATAAGTTTTCAATGTAAAGAAAGCGAATGGTTTTATTTTAAAAGCCAGATACAAGCCCTGCTGAGCCGATGGAAAGGGATTGCTGTCGTCGAATACCGTGCCCCGAGGAGACTGAAAATTTTTACTCAGCCGCCAATAGGAGACGCCAAACTGAAAACGATCCCAGCGAAAGAATAGTTTTTGAGAAAATCCGGGCGTCCCTTTATCCGAAGCGCTCAACTCACCCGAAGCATCGACCGACTTTCCGTGCGTGTTGTAACTAAAACTCATCTGATTTAAACGGCTTCCTGAAAAATGAAAATACCGTCGTCGTAAATCGGAGTTGGAAACATACGGAGAAGTAAACTGAATGGACGGGTTGTAGCGGTAGCGGCACAGGAGCAGGGATGCGTTTAAACCGTAACCGGCAGGGAACGAAACCGCGGCCACCGTAATTTGTTCGAACAGGCGATTCTTTGCCGCCGTTTCGGAAATTGTACGATGGTAACCCGTATAACGGATGCCGGTAACCGTTTCATTGTTTGTATCCAAACGGGCGTCCAGATAATTACCGGATGCAAACAAGTGCACTTCAATATTGTTTTGGAAATGCCTGTTTAAATACAGACCAAATAAACCACTGTTCTCGGCAGAGCTAAGACTCGGCGCTGCCCGCGTTTTTAAACGGCGCAAAGGATTTAGCACCATGGCGCTTTTTTGGGTGGAATACGGATTAGAAAAGGCAAGTCCCTGCCCAAACTGAAAATGAAACTGGCCCAGAATTAATTTCCAGCGTTCTGATTTATACGAGATAAACGCGCTGTAAAAATCTAACAGACTTTCTTCGCCCACATCTTTCTGCGTGATAAATCCGGCAGAAGTATTTTGATTAACGGAATAGCGCAGTTTGGTTTTGTTATACCATAATCCACCGGGATATTTTTGTGCAGTTTTACCGGGGTCGAGTGGATAATAATTTTTTTGTGTCAGATATCCGCGCTTTGATTTATGGCGAGAAACAGTGAAAAAAGGTTTTAAGACAGCATATAATTCCGGCCCCAGTATTTTTCTCAGCGGCCGCCTGCTTTTAAAAACGCCTTTACGCTTGCGGTACGAGAGAATGCTATCGATTTGCGCAGCCGGTAAAAAGGGAATTTCCGCAAGTTCCTCCCTATCCGCAAAATTTAGAGAAACCGGATTTTCCGATATGCGCTGTAATCGTTCAACAATGGAAACATCATCGCCGTTCATTTCCGTCCAGACAGTTAGAAGAGAGTCGATCTGCGCTACGGCCGGCCGCGTACAAGCAAGTAAAAAAATAATAAAGAAATACGTCTTCATCGTGTTTGGCTAAACATCTGCAATAGAAAACACAGATGTGGTTTTGATCTATTCTTTGTTAATATAAAAGTAAAATGATTCGACAGATTCAGTTCAGAAAGATGAATTTATTATCTGCACAAAGGAATAAACATTTTTTCCTTAAATTCTAAAGTACAAATATCAAGAATCACTTTGTAGCTGCATGTTTGAATTTAATAAAATTTAAGTTACATAAAAAAAGTTGCTCAAATATACAAGGGGAAATGCCGAAACGAAATAAAAATATAAAAAAGCAACAGGATAGAAACGTGTTACGCTGAAAAAAAATTAAGTAAATCTTCAGTTGAATTTTTTAGCGGAAACCAGTACTATTGTACGCAATCATAGGAGGACATATTATGAAAAAAATTAAACTGCTTTTTGTCGTTCTGATTTTATCTTTTAGCGTTTCGCTTTGGGCGCAGGAAAAACAACCGCTACAAAAAAAGGCGATGAACCTGACCTTTGAGAATATCGCCGTTGGAAAAATTCCGGCGAACTGGAAAGTGGAAGCAACGAACAAACGCACTCCTCTTGCAACCTGGCAGGTAATAGAAGACAGCACGGCCCCTTCCGGGGAAAAGGTGTTGGCGCTGACCGGTTTCAATCAAACCTTTGGTGGTACGTTTAATCTTTGTTGGAACGATCGCGTTCAATTTCTGAACGGCTCCATTGCCGTCTACTTTAAGGCAAACAGCGGTTTGGAAGATGAGGGCGGCGGCGTCATCTGGCGAGCAAGAGACAAGGATAATTATTATATTGCCCGCTACAATCCGTTAGAAGACAATTTTCGTATCTATTATGTGAAAGACGGAGCGCGCCGCATGCTGGCCAGCGCGCGCCTTAAACTGGCGGCGCATCAATGGCATTCGATGAAAATCGTGCAAAACGAAAACATAATCAGCGGTGTTTTAAACGGTAAAAAATACCTCGAAGTAGAGAACAAAACTTTCTCCAAGGCCGGTGGAATCGGTTTGTGGACCAAAGCCGATGCGGCAACCTCGTTTGATGATTTTTCCGTAGTGTCTCTAAAAAAATAACGAGTGTCTGAAAAAGGAGAAATATCCGGATGAAGAAACGTTTGCGCTTTCTGTTTGTTTTATTGTTTGGTTTTGTCATTCTAACGGTTCAGTACGGATGTCGTAAAAAACAAGATAATCTGAAAACGGTTACGGTGTATGTTTCGGAAGACCAGATTTTTTCCGAACCGATTCTAAAGGATTTTGAAAAGGAAACCGGTATTAAAGTCCGGGCTGTTTACGATACGTAAGAGGCTAAAAGTACCGGTGCGATGAACCGCCTTATCGCCGAAAAGAATAATCCACAGGCGGATGTGTATTGGGCTAATGAGCCGATTCGGGCCGAAGTGCTAAAACAGAAGGGGATATCGGCTTCATACGTTTCGACAGCGGCAAAGGATATTCCGTCCGTCTTTAAAGATCCCGAAGGTTACTGGACGGGTTTTTCCGCCCGGGCCCGGGTTCTTGTGATAAATAATAATGTAAAAAATAAACCTCAAACCATTTTGGCTTATACCGATTCCCGCTGGAGAGGGGAGGCGGTTATCGCCAATCCGTTGTTTGGAACCACCACCGCAGAAGTGGCCGCCCTGTTTACGGTTTGGGGTGATGAACGAGCCAAAGCCTTTATGGCCGCGTTAAAGAAAAATGAAGTGGCGATCTCTGCAAGTAACGGGGAAAGCGCTGACTTTGTTGCAGCCGGAGAGCGGGGGGTTAGCCTGGTGGATAGCGACGACGCGGTTAACAGGATACGTCAAGGCAAAGCGGTTACGATGATCTATCCCGATCAAGAGGAGGAAGGACTGGGCTGCTTCATTGTGCCCAATGCCGCCATTTTAATCAAAGGCGCGCCCCATCCCCGAACAGCGCGACGGTTAATTGATTATTTGCTTTCCAATGAAACGGAGCGCAAGCTGGCTTTTGCCGATTGTGCGCAGATTCCTTTGCACCCTGCGGTTAAAATCCCTCCGGAATTAAAACCCCTGAGCAAAATAAAAGTAATGCCGGTAAATTATGCCGATGTGGCAAAAAAGATGGTCGAAATCCAGCCCTTTTTGAAAGCGTGGATGGGCTTCTAAATGCAAAAGCGCACCATTCTTTCTCTTGTGGTCTTTTTGCTTTTTATGATTGGTTTGCTGCCCGTTCTCGCTATGCTGATCAAAAGTCTTTCGGTGGACGGGCATTTTAGTGTGGAGGCCTACGCAGGTGTGCTGACCTCGCAACGCCAGTGGGCGTTAATGGGAAACAGTCTGTCTTTATCTGTTTGGGTGATGTTTTTAACCACGGTTATCGGTGTCCCGTTGGGTCTGCTTTTTGGAAAAACAGATTTTCCGCTGCGCCGATTTTTTATATTCCTGTTTGTTATCCCTTTGCTTATTCCTCCTTATATTACGGCGGTTTCCTGGTTTGACCTATTAGGAAGAGAAGGCTTTGCCGCACAGTTTCTGGGTTCTTCATTTGCCGCGCTTAGCAGCCGTTTCCTTTTTGGCCTTCCCGGTTGCGTGGCAATTCTATTTTCGGTGTTTTTGCCCATTCCCATTTTACTAACAATGGTTTTTCTGCGCACCATTAATCCTCGTTTAGAAGAGGCCGGCCGGCTTGTTTCCGGATGGCGCGGCGTTCTGTGGGAAATTACGATTCCGCTTATTCTGCCCGGAATTATACTTTCTGCAATACTGACTTTCCTTTTAAGCTTCGGGGAATTTAGCGTACCGAATTTTCTGCGTTATTCGGTATTTCCGGTAGAAAGTTTCACGCAGTTTTCGGCATTTTATAATTTTAAAGCGGCAACCGCCGCCGCCGTCCCCCTGGTTTTGATGGCTTTAGTGATTCTGCTGAGCGAAGCCGTATTTATGCGAGGGGAAATCACTCAACTAAGGTCGTCGACCGAAACAAAAAATATCCCGCTCATTCCCTTGGGCGCTGCCCGAAACGGGTTGTTCGGATTGGTTGCGCTACTCGGTTTTTTTATCGTGATTGTACCGATTCTTGTCTTGTTGATCCAGTCGGCAAACGGACAGGTTTATTCCGAAGCGCTGCGGCGGGCAGGGGATAGTCTTTTACGCAGCCTGCTTTATGCGGTGATCGGCGCGACCTTTCTTACTGTGCTGGGTTTTTTTACAGGCTATTTGATTCAGACAAAAACATTCAGATTTTGGCGGGCAATTGATTTTACTACGATTTTCTTGTTTGCTTTACCGGGGACGGTAATCGGCATCGGTTTAATAGGGCTGTGGAATACCGTGCAGACGAATTTTATTTATGGTACATTGTGGATTATTATCCTGGGATATTTAGCCAGGTACACGGCGCTAACCAGCCGAATAACCGTAACACAGCTGGCGCAGATACCGCCGGCAATGGAAGAGGCCGCCCGGGTGGCCGGAGCAGGATGGTTTCGCCGGATTATTTTTATTGTCATTCCGATGGCCCGTCGTGGTTTGCTTGCCGGATGGATTGTGGGCTATATTTTTTCACTTCGCGATACGGCTATTACGATGCTGGTGTATCCTGCCGGGCATGATACGCTGCCGGTACGTATTTTTACTTTGATGGCCAACGGTTCGGCGGAACTTATCGCAGCGCTTTGTGTGATATTAATACTGGCAACTCTGCTGCCCGCCGGCATTTTATGGATGATGGCAAATCCCTTATTAAGGAAAATAAACCGATGAATATGTTGCGAATGAATTCCGTCACAAAAATCTATTCCGGCAAAAAGGTGCTGGAAAACCTCTCTCTGAAAATTGTAAAAGGAGAGCGGATTGTGATTCTGGGCCCCTCCGGTTGCGGTAAAACAACGGTTCTTCGGCTGGCTGCGGGATTTATAGAAGCGAATGGCGGGTCTGTTTTTATAAACGAAAAACTGGTTTCAAAAAACAACCGGATTCTGATACCTCCCGAGCAACGGAACCTGGGAATGGTTTTTCAGGACCTGGCTCTTTGGCCGCATTTAAGCGTCTATGGGAATATTGCCTTTGGACTAAAGGCTAAAGGCGTTGGAAAGCAGGAGCGGGAAGAGCGAATCCAAAAAACTCTGATACTTGTGGGAATGGATGCTTTTGCCAAACGTAAACCGGCCGAATTGTCCGGCGGACAGCAGCAACGAGTGGCGTTGGCCCGGGCGTTGGTTATGGAACCGGGCCTACTGTTAATGGATGAGCCGCTTTCCAGTTTGGACTTAGAACTAAATATTCGCTTACGTAAGGAGATTCTTCGGCTGCAGGAAAAATTAGGATTTACACTGCTATACGTAACGCATGCTCGCGAAGAAGCCTTTGGCATTGCCAGCAGGATAATTATTCTTAACAAAGGGCAAGTGGCATTTGACGGAACGGTAGAAGAGGCGGAGAAATACTTAAAACGTTGAGATTTTATATTCAGAGTAGCAGACGGGTTTTGATTTTTAAATAATCGGGAAACTCGCAACTTTCCCGACGTGTCGGGATGCTCCAAGCAAAATGAACATAAAAAAAGGGAAGCCAAAAATGACATCCCTTTAAAGCGGTCGGGATCCCGAGAATCGGGAAACTCGCAACTTTCCCGACGTGTCGGGATGCTCCAAGCAAAATGAACATAAAAAAAGGGAAGCCAAAAATGACATCCCTTTAAAGCGGTCCGGACGAGACTCGAACTCGCAACTTCCTGCGTGACAGGCAGGTGCTCTAACCAAATTGAACTACCGGACCTTTTTTATTATCATTGTATTTCAAACGAGCACCCAATATAAAAAAAGAATTAATCTGAGTCAACTCGGTTTGTGAACTTTTTTTTAGTTGAATTAAAGCAAATAAAAAATTCGTTAAATATATATTAATTTGTGACGATAAATATCAACGGTATTTACTAAGCGGAAAAACCGATGCTGGATCGAAAACAAAAAATTAATCGTCTTTTGCAATTTGGTATCGAAATCAATCAGGTAGCCGATCTGGATTTATTGATAGAAAAGATACTAAGTGAAGCGCGTTTTTTATTAAAAGCCGACGCCGGATCAATATATATCCGTGATGAAGATAAATTAAATTTCAGTTATGCGCAAAATGACACTCTGCAAAAAAAGCTGGCGCCCAATAAAAAGCTGATCTACACGACGTTTTCGATGCCCATCAATAACAATTCAATCGCCGGGTTTGTAGCCAATAATGGCTCCGTTTTAAATATTCCCGATGCCTATAAAATATCCAAAGCCCTGCCATTTTCATTCGACGGCAGTTATGATAAAATTAGTGGTTATCATACCCAGTCTATGTTAACCCTACCCATGAAAAACACACGAAAACAAATTATCGGTGTACTACAACTCATAAATGCATTGGACGAAAACGGTAAAACGATTCCCTTTCGGGAAGAAGATGAACCCATTGTTCAGCATTTAACCATGTATGCCGCAAATGCCATCGAGCGGGCACAGATGACCCGGACTACAATTATGCGTATGATCAGCATGGCGGAATTGCGCGACCCAAAGGAAACCGGTCCGCATGTTAACCGGGTAGCGACATATGCCGTAGAATTATACGAGGCGTACGCTCAGAGGAAAGGCATTCCACAAGAAGAAATAGATGCATTGCGCGATAAATTTCGTCTGGCCGCGATGCTGCACGACGTTGGAAAAGTGGCAATTTCGGATGTAATCTTGAAAAAACCGGGCCGATTTACACCGGAAGAATTCGAAATAATGAAACAACATTCCGTACTTGGAGCGCGGTTGTTTGCGGAGGCTCGTTCGGAATTTGATGAGTTTTCGGCGTTGGTTGCCTTAAATCATCATGAGCGTTGGGACGGGAAAGGCTATCCGGGCCATATTGATGTTAAAACCGGAGAAGCCCTGAAAGGGAAGAGCGACGAAAACGGAAAACCCCTTGGTAAAAAGGGAGAAGAAATTCCTCTGTTTGGCCGTATTGTTTCCCTGGCCGATGTGTTCGACGCTCTTAGTTCCCGCCGCATTTATAAAGACGCCTGGGATGAAGAGAAAGTTTTATCCATAATCAGAGAAGAGAGCGGCGGACAATTTGATCCGGAACTGGTTGATATTTTCTTTGAAATCATCGATGTCATTCGCTCCGTACGTGAACGCTATCCGGACGATATGTAGTTTTCTTCTTTCAAAATATATATTTCTTTTTTCAGTCCTAAAATTTAGCTATATTATCTTTCAACTCAGACAAAAACGAAATTCCATTTTAATAGATGCCCTATTTTACACAGCAAACAATTCAGGCACGCGTAAAAGATTTTTTTACGCATAGCATCCAGAACAAAAGTCTGGCCCATGCCTATATTTTTTATGGCGCCGAAGGCCGCGGTAAAGAGGCCTTTGCCTTTGAACTTGCCAAAGCGCTTAACTGCACCGCCGAAGGCGATAAGCCTTGCGGCCGATGCCCCTCCTGTGTAAAAATAAATACGCTGAGCCATCCTGACATTAAATATATTTTTCCTCTTTCCAAACAAACATCACCGGAACAACAAACCGAAATTATAAAAACAAAAGCACAAAACCCCTATCTCCCGGTTGAAATCAGCGGCCATAAATCCATTTCAATCGAAGCTATCCGGACATTAAAAAACGAAGCTAAATATGCATCGTTTGAAACAGGAAGCCGGGTTTTTATTATTAACGGCGCCGAATATTTATCCCGTGAAGCGGTAAATTCGTTTTTGAAATTACTGGAAGAACCGCCGGAAAATCTGTACATCATTTTAATTACAGATGAAATGTACAGTTTGCTGGATACTATCCGTTCCCGCTGCCAGTTAGTATATTTCCCGGAATTTAACGATTATGAAATTGAACAGATTTTAAAGCAGTACGGTGAAACAAGCGAAGATACGGCGTCTCTGATTCGTATCAGCCAGCGCAACATAAAAAAAATATACCGATTAATGCATTCAGATAATGCGGCATTGCGCCAACACGTGTATAATTATATAAAGGCAGCGTCGGCAGCAAACTATTTTTCTGTTTCTGAAGTTATAGAAACACTGACCCGGAAACGGGATAAAAACGCTGTTTTGGAATTTCTGAATTTGGTCATTCTCTGGTTCCGGGATAGTTTACACTATTCTATTCTGAAGGAAAGCGGAGATTTTGTCAACCTGGATTTTGAAGAAACGATTAAAAAATTTGCCGACTATTACCGGCATGTTGAAATGGAAAAAATCATTGGATTGGTGGAAAATGCATACACACATATCGGGATGAACAGCCATCCGGCATTAACACTTACCAATCTGGCCATTGAGATGAAACGCATTCTTACTCAAAAAAAGCCAATCAGGGAGGCCGTATGATCCCGGAAATTCTGGAAGTTTCCTTTAAAGGAAATAAGAAGGTTCACTATTTTAATCCCAAAGAGATAAAGGTAAAACCAGGCGATTACGTTATCGTCGAAGCAGATAAAGGTATTGATCTTGGCACGGTTAACAAACTGGGGCGATTAGTAGCGCTTTCCGAGATCAAAGGAGAACCCAAAAATCTTATCCGTAAAGCCGTGGAAGAAGACCTGGAAAAACTACGGGATAACCGGGAAAAAGAAGCCCAGGCTTTTTTAATTGCCCGGGAAAAAATAAAACAACACAAACTGAATATGAAATTAGTGGACGTCGAATATCAGTATGATCAGAATAAACTCACCTTCTATTTTACCAGTGAAAAGCGGGTTGATTTCCGTGAGCTGGTAAAAGACCTGGCTTCGAAATACCGTACCCGTATCGAACTCCGGCAAATTGGTGTACGGGATGAGGCCCGGCGTCTCGGCGGTTTGGGCGTTTGCGGTGAAACCATTTGTTGTTCCACGTTTATGAAAACATTCGAACCCGTAACCACACAATATGCCAAGGAGCAGCACCTGCCTTTAAATCCCAGTAAATTAACCGGCGTTTGCGGCCGCTTAAAATGCTGTCTGGTCTTCGAAAAAAAGTTTTACGATGCCGCGCAGAAAAACTTTCCCCCTTTAAACAGCGAAATTACCACCCCGCGCGGCCGGGCGTTTGTGGATAAAATTGATATATTTAAAGACCTGGTTTTTCTGCGTTATAAAGACGACGAAATTGAGGAAATACCCTTAAAATCATACTACAAAATGTCTAAAAAGAAAAAGCATTATAAACATTAATTCCTTCTTATAAAAAGCAAACAGTATATGAAAACGTATGATATTGTAATTATAGGCGGAGGCATCGTGGGGCTTTCTTCCGCTTTGGCCTTATCCAAACAAAAAGGGCTGCGCCTGGCGGTGATTGAGGCGGAAAGCGGAGTGGCTGCCCACCAAACCGGAAATAACAGCGGCGTCATTCATTCCGGTCTCTATTATAAACCGGGTTCGTTAAAAGCGAAAAACTGTGTTGATGGCCGTGAGGCGATGTATCGTTTTTGCGCGGAAAATGATATTGCCTATGACAAGTGTGGAAAAATAGTGGTTGCAACCCGGGAAAACGAATTGTCTGGCTTGGCAGAATTAAAACAACGCGGCGGCGCCAACGGTTTAAAGGGTATTAAAGAATTAAAGGGCGATCAGCTTAAAGAGTATGAACCGCATGTACAGGGGATTGCCGGTCTGCATATCCCGGAAACAGGCATTGTGGATTATAAACAGGTATCCGAAACATTTGCCCGCCTTATCCGGAAAAGCGGCGCTGAAATTTTGCTATCTACGAAATTTACCGGGATGAAAAAAAACGGCTCTGAATTAGTTTTGGAAACCGGTCAAAATCCGGTACACACTAAACATCTTGTCAATTGCGGCGGATTACAATCGGACCGTATTGCCAAAGCCTGCGGCGTCAATCCGGGCGTACGCATTGTTCCCTTCAGGGGCGAATACTACGAAATTAATGCCGACAAACACTATCTGGTGAATAATCTGATTTATCCGGTACCCGATCCCGCCTTTCCCTTTCTCGGCGTACACTTTACTCGTATGATAAACGGCGGACGCGAAGCCGGACCCAATGCGGTACTAGCCTTTAAACGCGAGGGCTATCGGAAAACCAGTTTTTCGTTAAAGGATACGCTGGACACCTTTACCTATCCCGGATTTTTAAAACTTGGCGCAAAATATATGAAAATGGGGCTGGGAGAGTTTTACCGATCCTATTATAAAAAGGCCTTTGTCCGGGCCGTGCAGAGACTGATTCCCGAAATCGAAAGCAAGGATATTGTTCCCGGCGGCGCGGGCGTGCGTGCGCAGGCTTTGGAAGCCAACGGCGCCCTGGTGGATGATTTCAAAATTGTCGAAGCCGAACGGATGATTCATGTGCTTAATGCGCCTTCGCCGGCAGCCACGGCTTCGCTTAGCATTGGCGAAAAAATTGCCCACATGGCGTTGCAAAATTTTAGTCTTTCCTAAATTTACTAAGCCTGAGAATCTATTCCTCCCTTTTCATTGCCCGTTTCGGCAGGAGGAAAGGAAACGGTAATGACAGTCCCTTTGCCCGCTTTGGAGGATACGGAAATATCGCCGTTTAAGTTTTTTATCAAATTATAGGTAATTGACAATCCCAGTCCGGTACCCTTTTGGCCTTTAGTAGAGAAAAATGGATCAAACAATTTACGGCTTATCTCGTCGGTCATCCCACTGCCATTATCGGAAATTTCGATACACACATTCTGTCCTTTAAAGCAGGTACACACCGTTATCTCTTTTTTATAATCCTTACGCCCTTTTTGCAGCAAAACAGCCTCTTTTGTTTCCACCGCATCACGGGCGTTATTGATGAGATTAACAAGAATCTGCTCAATCTGGATGGCATCGCCTTTTACCTTTGGAAGGTCTTCTTCGAGATTCAGTTGTAACCGCACATTGTGCTCTTCCAATTGCCGCCCGATTAACAGCATCGAATCATTAACCGGAATATTGATATCAATTTCGGTTAGGGTCATTTGGGCCTTTTTGCGGGCAAATAATTTCATATGCCGGATTATTTTCTGCACGCGGATCGTCTGTTGATTGATGGTATTCAGTTCTTTTACGACGTCATCGACATCCAGTGTTTTATTTTTTGAATACTGGCGTATCATGCCGGTGACTATCAGTTTGATGATATTTAAGGGTTGATTGATTTCGTGGGCAATACCTGTGGAGAGTTGTCCCAGTCCGGCCAGTCTTCCGGTTTGCAGTAACTGCGCGTCTTTTTCCCGCAATTCCGCGGTGCGCCGGGCCACAACCCGTTCCAGGTTGTCGGTTAGTTTTACTAATCTTGAACGACTTTCCTGCAGTTGCTTAGACAACCCTGCTTCTTTTTCCTGCTGGTTATTTAAAAATTCAGACAGGTTTGCGGCAAAGCGGTTAAACCGAAAGACAAGCGCTTGGATTTCATCGTTCCCGTTAGGTTCCGAAATGGTAGTAAGCGTATTAGAATCTGCTTCTTTAAATGTCCGACTCATTTCGTGGACAGGCCGTAAAACAGAGCGCGTTATCAAATAAATGGTAAGCCCCGATAAAAGAAGGAACAGCAGCGTACTTAGAATAAATTTTGAGAAGGCCGGGCCGGACAGGCCGTAATCAGAACGAGTGGAAAGGACAGCGCCAATCCAGATATTTTTAGAAGCGGATTTTTTAAATTGAAGCAATATTTTTTCCTGAAGCATTTTTATAATAAAGTTGTTTTGATCAGGAGTGCTGTTTCGAAGGCGCAGGGCCACTTTATTATGCAGCAAAGGTGAAAAAGTACTCAGGATTTGTTTTTGCGGATTCCATAAAACAATATCTGACTGAGATTTGTTTTTAATATTGGATAGAATTTTTATTGTATTTTTTTTATTCTGATGTATAAAATTCGAGGCATCAAAAAGCTGTTGCGCCAGAGCGCTGCGTTCCCGGAGAATTTCCGACCGTTTCTCATTTTGAAGTGTAGTAATTTCAGATAAAAAAAGGGAGGCTGTAAATCCGCTGCTGAGGAGAATCCAAAAAATAACAGCCGCTAAGTATTTGGTAAGAATACGCATCGTCGCCGCGCTTGTTAGTTGACCGGGTCAATAATACAGGGCGTCTAAATCACCGCAGCCTTCGCGGAGAATTACCGGTTCGTCTCCGCTGAAATCAACTACGGTGGAGGGCTGATTAAACATGATCCCCGCATCGAGAATTAAATCAATTTCATGATTGTAATTCTCGGCAATTTCTTCGGGATCTGTAAAATAACCGTCGGAGCCCTGCGGAACGCTGGTACTTAAAATCGGACGGCCGAGTTTTTCTACCAGGGCATGCGGCGCCGGAGAATCGGGAATACGCAAACCGACGGTCTTACGTTTCTGAAGCATCACTTTGGGAATTTCCCGCGAAGCGCGCAATACAAACGTATAGGGCCCGGGCAAAACCCGGCGCATCACCCGGTAAGCCTGATCCGGTACAACGGCCCATCTGGAGATGCCTTTTAAATCCCGGCAAATGAAACTGAGCATTTTATGTTTAGACGCTTTTTTAATACGCAGAACCCGTTCCACCGCGGCCTTATTAAAAAGATCCACGCCGATTCCATAAATGGTGTCGGTCGGATAAACAACAATGCCGCCGTTGTCCAGAATGTCAACGGCTTCGGAAATAAGCCGCGGCTGCGGATTTTCCAAATGAATTTTTCGGATGTTTGCGGCCATAATTTTTAAAAGATTAAATTAAAAGGACTCCATTGGCGAATTAAATTTAGTAACCTATAATTACAAAGAATTAAAATATGAAGCAAATAAAAAGGTTGCAGCGGCTTTTTAGTGCCGATAGCACGGCCTGAGAAAGTCGAAACAAAGTGACGAATCCTTTAAGGCCTTGTACCATAAACCTTAAATCCCAAAATACAAATAACAAATATCAAAAAACAGTAACTTAAATCTAAAACAAAGCTCTTCTTGCAGAGGCAGGTTTAAATTTTAGAATTTGGCGTTATGCCGATCCGTGTGCGTAAGCACAAATACAAAAAAGAAAAGCCACAGATACCATAACGCCTGAGGCGGACAGACTGAAAAAATATAAGAAAAACCGAGCAATTCTATTTGTTCTGTTTTAGTTTTACATGACAGAATATTGCGTGTTTCGCGGTTTTTTTAAAAAACTACCCACGCAAAACGATATGGTGCCAGTTATTTCTGTGCCTCTTAAAAAAATAGTGTCACCGATTGTTTTAATTGACGATAAAATATTTTTTAGATATCGATTTGAGTTTATATATCTTTCTTTGCTACATTGTAAAAGTTTAAAACCTGAATGGAGCGATAATCCTTTAGCTCGTTATTGAACCTGTCCTTGCGATCCCGAAGCATCGGGAGTACTAATCTTACGGTAGATCGCCACGTTCGCTGCGCTCACTCGCGATGACGACGCATGAATCGCTGAATTTAGGTAAAAGATGTTTATCGGGATGTGTTTTCTCTTGAGGATAAAAATTGAATGATCTCTAAATTCCGGGCGGACCTGGGTCTGCTTTCCGTTACGTTTTTTTGGGGCACCACATTCATCGTGTCCAAACTGGTTTTAGTTGATGTTCCGCTGCCGGTTTATCTCGTTATCCGCCTTACCATTGCCGCCGTGGCCATGAATCTGTTTGCCTTACGATTCCGTAAGGAATGGAATTTACCATTAATTTTAAACGGTTCTGTTCTCGGTGTTCTTTTGTATGTATCTTATTTTTTTCAGATGTGGGGTATTCAGTTTACCAGCGCGTCAAATGCCGGATTTATTACCGGAATGTCGGTAGTTTTGGTGCCGGTTTTCGGCTTCTTCTTTTTTAAACTGAAACCTACCGTCAATGTGTTGTTTGGAATCGTTCTGGCTTCTGGCGGTCTGCTTTTGCTGACCGGGGCCAATCCGCTGCACTGGAACGACGGCGATTTACTGGTTTTAATTTGCGCCGTAGCGGTTGCTTTTCATGTTATTTATACGGGACGCTTTGCTCCGCGGCACAATGTGTATCTGCTGACGGCAACCATGTTAACGGTGGTGGCGATTTTAGCGGCGATGGCTTTGCCCTTCAGTAGTTTTGAATGGCCGCAGTTGACGCTGCAGCACTGGGAAGTGCTGGCGTATCTCGGTCTGTTTGGCACGGTGTTTACGTTTTTAATGCAAACGGCCATGCAGCGTTTTACCACAACGGCGCGTACGGCGTTAATCTTTGCCATGGAGCCGGTATTCGCCGCTCTGTTTGCCTATGCAATTGCCGGTGAATCTCTGACCCTAAGCGGCTGGCTGGGCGGTTTATTAATTGTTGTTGGAATGATTAGCGCGGAAGTACCGGTTTTAAATCGTAAAAAAGGCATAGGGGAATAATATGCGCAAATTACAGATAATTCTGTTTCTCTTTTTGGGAATGGCCTCCGTTTTTGCCGCCACACCGCTTAAGTTTAGTAAATCCTGTTTAATGAAACCACTCGATTCCCGGCAGGAAATACGGCATCCGTTTATCGAAAAAACACGTTCACTCATCCCCAACTCTGTTTTTTCCCGGGCTCTGGCTAAAGGAACCCGTTGGGGCGCCTATGGGGCTGTATTGGGTGCCGGAGCCGGTTTGTTAGCGCACGATGAAATGGGAATAGTACCCGTATTCCTTTCCATTCTGGGCGGTTCCGCAGGATTTGCCACTGGTTTTTCCTGGGGCGTTTTAAATAAAAATTCACGAAAAGCTCTGCGTAGGAATCCGCCCAAAAACTACCGCATCGCTTTTAATATGGAAGTAAACAGCGGTATGGTCGATTATGTGCCGATGAACGATCCTTCTTTTGGAATCGTACTGCGCTGGCCGGGCAATCAAAAATGGATTTCCAAACCCAATTATGTCCGGGCTTATTATGGGCGGCTTGTTGCCGGTAACAACGCTAAAACAAAACCGGCAACCGCTTCCATCACTGACAAGCGTTTTGGGGTTGAAGTGTTAAAAATCCGCCGGGATCATATCATACATTTTTTCTATGGTTTGGGAGCCGGCTACAGTTCCGGAACGTATACGAAGAGAGATGTGTATGAGCATATTTCCAGTTCTCATCCAGAATCTTCCGCTTTTATTGATTTTATTTTTGGCGTTAATCTAAATGTTACCGACTTTGCCCAGGCGCAGCTGGTTTATAAATGGGAGCCGCTGGGCATTCGTAACCGGGTGGATGCGGCGGATAATTTCAATCCGGGAATCAATCATTTAATCGGATTTTCGTTTATCGTATTTTTCTTTTGAGGAATTAAATATGCATAGAGATCAAAAAAGCAATATGACCGTTTCGTACAATCCGGCCACCGGATCGGAAATCGGCTGTTCGCCCCTGCACACGACGGCGGATTTAAAGGAGATGATCCGAAAAGCGCGGGCGGTTCAGCCGCGATGGGCGGCGCTGCCGGTCGGGAAACGGATAACCTTTTTTTATGAAGTGCAAAGCTGGCTGATGCGCCATTTGGACGAACTGGCGCAAACCATTTCGGCCGATAACGGAAAATTGCAAATGGATGCGCTGACGGCGGAAGTGCTGCCGGCGGTGATGGCCGCATCCTATTATATCCGTAAGGCCAACCGCCTTTTGCGGGATAAAAGCACGGGATTTTCGAACATTGCTTTTATCAACAAGCGCACAAAAGTCCGGCGGGCGCCCTATGGCGTTCTCGGTATTATTTCGCCCTGGAATTACCCTTTTTCCATCGCTTTTTCCGAAGTGCTGATGGGGCTGCTTTCCGGAAACGCGGTGATTTTGAAAACGGCATCCGAAACGCAGGCAGTGGGACTGGCTCTAAAAGAAGCCATCGAGGCGGCCGATTTACCGGACGGATTATTTCAGTTTATCAACCTTCCGGGACGAGAAGCCGGACCGGCGTTTTTAAATAATGGAATTGATAAACTCTTTTTCACCGGTTCGGTGCCGGTGGGCAAAACGTTAATGCGGATGGCGGCGGAAACCTTAACGCCGGTAAATCTGGAACTGGGCGGGAACGACGCCATGATCGTTTGCGAGGATGCAAATTTGGAGCGCGCCGTAAGCGGCGCCATCTGGGCCGGTTTTTCCAACGCCGGGCAATCCTGCGGCGGCATTGAACGCATATATGTACAGGAGAAGGTCTATCAGCCGTTTTTGGAATTGTTGAAAACAGAAATAGAAAAGCTACGGCTTGGAACCGGAATGGATGCGGATATGGGCGCTATGACCACGGAGCGGCAGATAAAATCGGTGCGGAAACAGGTGGATGAAGCACTGTCTGCAGGAGCAACGCTTTATGCACAGTCGGCCCTTCCGCAAAACGGGGTGCTAAAAAATATGATTCCGGCTATGGTACTGACAAACGTTACGCATCGGATGGATGTCATGCGTGATGAGACCTTTGGCCCGGTAGTGGGTGTGATGCCGTTTAAAACCAGCCAAGAAGCTATTGCCCTGGCCAACGATTCCTATCTGGGTCTTACGGCTTCGGTCTGGGCGAAGGATCGTAAAAAAGCAAAAAAAATGGCCCGTCAGATTCAGGCCGGAGCGGTTACCATTAATGACCATCTGATGAGCCACGGCCTGCCCGATACCTCCTGGGGCGGCTTTAAGCAATCCGGGATCGGGCGTACGCACGGCGCGCAGGGTTTTATGGAAATGACTCAGCCGCAGATGATTGTGGACGACTGGCTAAGTGGTTTAAAGAAAAACCTGTGGTGGCAGCCGTATGACAAATCTGTTTATGAAGGATTAAAGGGATTGCTGCACGGCTTATACGGCCCCGGTTTTTTCAAACGCATCCGCGGATTGTATGCCCTGCTGAAAATCGTTCCTAAAATGTTTAAATAATGAGACACTAGCATTAGTGTCCGGTTAAAACGTAACAACTGTCTGAAAACCCTGTGTGCCCGGGAAATAAAGAGAAAGACGAATTAAAGGACTTAATTCGGACCCGCTTCCATGACGCGCCAAAGGAGGAAGATAGAAAAATGACCTGTTGTTATTATAAAAGTCAGGAGGTGGGTTTTTTACCTGAGCGCTATTAGACGGTCACCTTAAATTCTAATGCACAAATAACAAAACTTAAATCTCAAACAAAAACCACCTTATAGGCGCATATTTAAATTTTAGAATTTGGTGTTTATTTGTTAGTGGGCGCTTATATTTTGATGTTTCCTAAAGTTCACTTTAGAAAATAGGATGCCGCTTTTTCTAAAAAAGGGGAGGCTGTTTTTGGTAAGAAAAAGGTTGAATTTAAACGTTTCGTTCATTAAATCCGAGCATATCCGTGAGAATCGGCGGCCGATTTATTTAGGAACCATTGTAATGATGGGTGCTGATTTTAAAAAGAGGAGCACACAATGGGAAATAACTTAGATTATGATTATGTAATTATCGGCAGCGGGTTTGGCGGGTCTGTTGCCGCTTTGCGTTTGTCCGAAAAAGGCTACCGCGTTCTGGTGCTGGAAAAAGGTAAAGAATTGCAGGCAGAAGACTTTCCCAAAACAAACTGGAATTTAAAACGCTGGATGTGGCTGCCGGCCCTGCGTTTTTTCGGTTTTTTTAAACTGAGCTTTTTTCGGCATATAACCGTCCTCTCCGGCGTGGGGGTAGGCGGCGGTTCCCTGGTTTATGCCAATACGCTGCCCGTTCCCAAAGAGGATTTCTTTAAATCGCAAAGCTGGAGTCATTTGGCCGACTGGAAAAACGAACTGCAGGAATTTTACCCGCGGGCAAAAAAAATGCTGGGCGCCGTCCGCAATCCGCGCATGGAAACGGGAGACGCCGCGCTTAAAACCCTGGCCGGGCAGATAGGAAAAGAGGATGATTTTGAACTAACCGAGACGGCGGTTTTTTTCGGAGAAGCGGATATAGAAGTGTCCGACCCGTTTTTTGGCGGCGAAGGGCCGGCGCGCAGCGGGTGTAATTTCTGCGGCGGCTGTATGACCGGATGCCGTTACAATGCTAAAAACACGCTGGATAAAAACTATCTCTATCTGGCCCGGAAAAAGGGGATGCAGCTACAGGCCGAAGCAAAGGTTACCGATATTGAGGTACTGGGAAAAGCAGACGGATCTGACGGTTACAGAATTAGTTACCGCCGTTCAACATCACTTTTCAGAAAAACAAAATCGGTTACGGCAAAAGGGGTCGTTTTTTCCGGCGGCGTGCTGGGGACGCTTCCTCTTTTGTTCGATCTTAAAAAGAATTCTCTGCCCGGTCTCTCCGACCAAATCGGCGCGCATGTACGCACCAATTCCGAAAGCCTGACCGGCGTAACTACGTTTGATAAAAACACAGCCTTTTCCGACGGCGTGGCTATCGGCAGTATTTTGCATACCGATGCGCACAGTCATCTCGAGCCCGTGCGCTATGCCTCCGGCTCCGGTTTCTGGCGGCTGATGCTGGCGCCCATGGTTTCCGGTTCCAACTGGCTGATTCGTCTCGGAAAACTACTGTTTGATTTAGTGCGTCATCCCATCCAGAACCTACGAGTCGTTTTTGTATGGGATTTTGCCAAACACACACAGATTTTGCTTTTTATGCAGACGATCAATAATTCACTGAAATTTTCCCGCTCCTGGTTTGGTTTAAAATCAAAATTGGAAGAAGGCTCTGCCCCTACCGCTTTTATTCCGGAGGCGCAGGAACTGATCAAAAAGTATGCAAAAATTGTAAACGGTAAACCGGTGGCTCTGCTTACGGAAACCTTTGCCGGAATTCCCACCACGGCACATATTTTGGGCGGGTGTGTGATGGGCGCCGATATAAAAGAGGGCGTTATCGACAAGGATAACCGCGTGTTTGGCTATCGGAATATGTACGTGTGCGACGGATCGGCCATTTCGGCAAACCCGGGCGTAAATCCATCGCTCACCATAACCGCCATCAGCGAGCGGGCTATGAGTAAAATACCGGAAAAACAGGAGAGCTAAAATCCAAAAGCCAAAATCTAAAATAGAACAAAAACAGCTTACCCAAACATTGCGGCAGTATTCAAAAAATTTGTTTTTAGTTAATTTGGATTTACCCCAATTAGAGGGTTTTAGGGAATTTATCAGCTGTTGGATCTACAAATCCGAAGCCCTTACTTTTGTGGTCGACCCCGGACCTGCGTCAACCATTCCGGTTTTATTAAAAGCGCTGGAATTTCTACAAATAGAGCGGTTAGATTTTATTCTACTCAGTCAGATTCATCTGGATCACGGCGGCGGCGCCGGTCATTTACTGCAACATTTTCCGTTGGCGCGGATCAACTGTCACCCGAGGGGGATTTCTCATTTAGTAAATCCGCAAAAACTTTGGGAGGGTTCGTTAAAGGCGCTAGGAGAAATTGCCGAAGCCTACGGCGCGCCGCAGGCCGCTCCCGAACAGAATATTTCCTATTCAAAACTGATTGAACGAAACAGTAAACAGATACGGGTGACTGAAACGCCGGGACACGCCTCGCACCATCTCTGTTATCAATTTGAAAAATCCCTGTTTGCGGCCGAAGCGGCGGGAGTCAGTATCCCCGTGGGAGAGGGCTATTTTATACGACCGGCCACTCCGCCCCGCTTCATTTATGAAAATTATAAAGAGTCGTTGATTAAAACCGCCGCACTGGATGTGGAATTTGTTTGCTTGGGTCATTACGGGATACGCGGTGATGCGCAGTCTTTTTTTACAGCCGCCGCGCAACAATTGGAATTGTGGATGAAAGTAGTGCGAAAACAGTTCAATCGGGACAATGCGTACAGCGACCAAGCCGCGTTTGAAGAACTGCTTAAAACCGATCCCGCGCTGGCTTTATTTGATAAGCTGGATAAAGACATTCAGCAGCGGGAATCCTATTTCTGCCAGAACAGCATCCGTGGAATGAATGGATATTTTGAACGATTAGAAACCGACCTTAGCGCATAGCCCTTCCGTTTTTTTTGAAATATCGATTCCATCCCTTTAAGAGATAAAAGCAGTTTTACTTATTTCAGTTTTAATTTTTGAATTTTACCGGATTTATTTTTAGGCAACGAATCCCGGAATTCAAAATATTTTGGAATTTTATACAAGGCGACTTTTTCTTTTAAAAAACTAATAATCGTATCCTGGGCTGATTCTGTATCCTTAACTTTGTTTAATACGATAAACGCTTTGGGCACTTCCCCCATAATATCATCCGCCACGCCGATTACAGCCGCTTCGGCAATCTGTGGATGTTCGTACAGCGCGTCCTCTATCTCTTTGGCGCTGGCCCGATTACCGCCAATCTTAATCATATCTTTGCTGCGTCCGACGACAAAAATAAATCCTTCATCGTCCATCACGCCCAGATCGCCGGTATAATATAAACCGTGCTTTAAAACTTTCCGGGTCTCTTCCGGATGGTTCCAGTATCCCTGCATGATGTTTGCGCCTCTCGCGGCAATTTCTCCCTGAACGCCAGAGGGAAGCGGATTTCCGTGCACGTCGGCGATGAACAGATCCACATTGGGGATCCCTTTGCCGATAGAGCCCCATTTACGTTCCAAATCGTTTGGCGTTAAATAGGACAAACGCGCAGAGGCTTCGGTGGCGCCGTACATAATAAAGAGTTTGGCCGGGCTGAATATTTGGGCCACTTCTTTTTGAACCGCCGGGGCCATTCCGCCGCCGGCCTGGGTTACATAGCGCAGGGACGGAAATTTTAACGCGCGTAAATTGGAGCGGTTTAACAGAAACGTGAAGGTGGACGGAACGCCGGAAAATCCGCTGACCTTTTGTTCCTGCATGGTTTTAAGAACGGCATTGGGAAAGGTAAAACGATTATCCACAACCACCGAGCCGCCCACAAAAAAATGGGTGTTCAGCAGCGATTTGCCGTAAATATAGTAAAAGGGTAAAACCACGGCTACACGGTCGTCTGGCGTCAGCTCCAGATACTCCACGATGGAACGGGTGTTGGTGACAATATTCAAATGCGATAAGGTTGCGCCGCGCGGCTTGCCCGTACTTCCGGAGGTGTAAACGATGGAGGCAATATCCAGGTCGATCACCTTAACGCCGGGAGAATTGGGTGGTTGGGTTTCCAGTTCATCCGGTAAAATAACCGGGAGGAGATGCTTGGTTTGTGCAAACGATTTAGGCGGATTCCAGATAAAAATTTTTGGCGCGTCTTTTTTGCTAAAGATGTTCTGAACTTTTTTGAAAAGCTTTTTATTGGTAATGAACAATTTAACATCACAGTCTTTTAAAATATAACCGGTGCTTTCGGCCAGGTTCTCGGTGTTCAGAGCAACGGTTATGGCGCCGGTTTTCAGTACGGCATAATAGGTCACCACATATTCGATGGAATTTTCCAGGTAAAAAGCAATGCGCTCACCGCGTTTAATTCCGTGGTGTATAAACAGATGTGCGAGACGATTGGCTTGCTCTTCTATCTCTGCGAACGTGTGCCACTGGTTATTGGCAAAAAACGCGGGTTTATCCGGATATTTTCGGGCGCTGTCTTCCAGAAAATGATGAACCAGTTTTGTATATTTCATTTAAATTCCTTTTAATTTTACCGGAACTATGTATCGGCTTTTTTACGTTTTAATTTAGGAGACGGTACAAAATCGCGCATAACATACGCTTGACTTTAAAATACGGCAAATCTATTTTACGGCGTTTAGATTAAAAGATCGGTACTCATTTATAGATGGAGTGATAATGTCCACAGAATATGATATTTTGATAATCGGTTCCGGCCCCGGCGGCTATGTGGCCGCCATTCGCGCTGCGCAATTGAAAATGAAAACAGCGTTAATCGAACGGGAAAAACTGGGCGGCGTTTGCCTGAACTGGGGCTGCATTCCCACCAAAGCGCTACTTAAAAGCGCCGAAGTATTTCATGAAATGAAGCAGGCCAAAAATTACGGTTTAAAAGCGGAAAATATCTCGGCGGATTTTCCGGCGGTTATCAAACGCAGTCGACGGGTGGCGGATGCTAATTCCAAGGGGGTGGATTTCCTGATGAAAAAGAACGGCATCGACGTTATTTATGGAACTGCGCAGTTTGCAACCGCGAAAACGGTTGCGGTAACCGATGCAGACGGAAAAAACTCCACGGTAAGCGCAAAGCATATTATTATTGCTACCGGCGGCCGGCCGCGTTCGATTCCGGGCATCGAGATTGACCTGGATAAAATAATCAGCAGTAAAGAAGCGATGACGCTGGAACAGTTGCCGGCATCTCTTGTGGTTATCGGCGCCGGCGCAATCGGTGTGGAGTTCGCCCATTTTTACAGAACGCTTGGTACAAAGGTGACCATCGTGGAAATGCTGGACAGTATTTTACCGATCGAAGACAAAGAGATTACCGCTGCGTTGGCAAAGAGTTTTAAAAAGGCCGGAATCAAAATGCACACTTCCACAAAGGTGGAGGCGGTAAAAACAACCGGCGAAGGTGTTGAAGTGACCATTTCTACGAGTGGAGAAACACAGGTTTTAAAGGCTGATAAAGCCCTGATGGCCATCGGTATTCAGGGCAATGTGGAAGGACTGAATCTCGAAGCCGCGGGCGTGAAGGCCGAAAGAGGTTTTATCCCGGTGAACGAATGGTACCAGACGAATATGACCGGCGTTTATGCCATCGGCGATATTACGGGTCCGCCGTTGCTGGCCCATGTCGCCTCGCATGAGGGAATTGTTTGCGTGGAAAAAATTGCCGGCATGGAAACGCATGCGGTGGATTATGACAGTATTCCGGGCTGTACCTATTGCCAGCCTCAGGTAGCCAGTATCGGCATGAGCGAAGAAAAGGCAAAAGAGGCCGGATATGAATTGAAAATCGGCCGTTTCCCCTACTCCGCGTCCGGTAAAGCCCGGGCCATCGGCGCCAGGGAAGGACTTGTGAAATTGATATTTGATAAAAAATACGGCGAATTACTGGGCGCTCATATTATCGGAACCGAGGCAACCGAACTCATCGCCGAGTTGGGATTAGCAAAAGCGCTGGAAACGACGCCGCTGGAACTGTTCAAAACCATGCATGCCCATCCCACCCTTTCCGAAATGATTATGGAAGCGGCCGGAGACGCCGAAGACGAAGCGATACATATTTAGCTGTTTTTATTAAACAACCTTGGCCGGAGCGCTTTTACTTCGGCCGGTTTTATTTTTTGCCAGTTTTCAAGTTTTTGTTCAAACGAGTAAGAAGCATTTGCCGGGCTGGTTGATAGAAGCGTAATGTAGGTGATCTGCGTTTGCCGCTCAAAGTATTTTTTGAATAACTGCTCCGCTTTTTTCCCGTTAAAAAAGATTGATTGTATGGTTGGATGCTCTGTGACGAGTTGCGGAATGTCGTTGGGAATTTCCTGCCGGATGTTAGAATCCAGACTGCCTTTCCGTATGCCGAGACGGCAGATATCCCAAAGAGCGATTTTGTTTTCCGTTAAAAAGGTCAATCGCTCTGCATAGTCGAATTTAAATTCTTTCCTGAAAAGCCGAAATAAAATTTTCCAGAAAGCATTGCGGGGATGTGCATAATATTGTTGTTGCCGTAACGATTCCTGTCCGGGCAGCGTGCCAAGGATTAAAATCCGGGGGCTTTTACCCATTACCGGGGGAAATGAGGCGGAAAATTCTTGTTTCTCTTTTGCCGGAATGGGTTCCGGGTGAGCAGTCGTGTTGGCCATTTGTTTTAAAAAAAGCAGCGGTTAAATATCCAGAAAATCTATTTTGTGTTTCTTGTTAAAGGCGATAATAGAATCGGAAATATGGGAACAAACATCTTCTTCGATGGAACGTTTGGCTACTTTTATGGCGTTGGAAATCGCTTTGGCGTTGGAACGGCCGTGCGCTTTTATGACCAGTTTTTCGAATCCGAGAATCGGAGCGCCGCCGTATTCGGAATAGTCCGTTTTTTGTTTAAGGCGTTTTAAGCCGGAGGCCAAAAAAACAATACCCAGTTTCCAGGTCAGTTTCTTTTTAAAGGCGTATTTCCCGGTCTGTTTTAACAGGCTACCCACGCCTTCCATCATTTTCAGGGCAATGTTGCCTACAAAACCATCGGTAACAACTACATCGGCCACTCCGTACGGAATATCTTTTCCTTCCACATTACCGATAAAGTTGATGTTTTCGATTTCTTTCAGATAGCGGTAGGTTGTGGTTAAAATCTCTCCGCCCTTTGTTTCTTCTTCGCCGATATTCAGCAGAGCAACCCGCGGGTTTTCAATACCGAGAATATGGCTCACGTAGTAACTGCCCATAAAGGCAAAATGGATTAGCTGTTTGCTGCTGCAATGCAATGTGGCGCCCACATCCAGAATAAGGGAAATACCGCTTCGGGATTTTTCAAAACGGGCGGTGGGATAAATGGCGGCCAGACCGGAGCGTTCGATTCCTTCAACCATATCCAAATTTTGCGCGGCGGCCAAAATGGTTGCGCCCGTGCTTCCGGCACTGACCAGGGCGTCGGCTTCTCCTTTGTGCAGCAAGCGGGTGGCTACGGCAATACTGGCCTGGGGTTTGGCCAACAGCGCTTTTTTAGGAGATTCGTCCATTTCGATGGTTTGGTCGGTATGGACAATGGTTACCTCTTTTGTAAAACCATTGTCTTTCAGTTCTTTCCGGATGGCCTCTTCATCGCCAACAAAAATGATTTCTATGGTTTCATCGTCTTTTAGCGCCATAACGGCGCCTTTAATGATTTCCGCGGGAGCGTTGTCCCCGCCCATAGCATCTATGGCAATTTTATATGACATAATCCCTCCGGTTATAAAGAGTCCCTGAAAAGTGAAGACTGAAATTTAAGTTAATATCATTAAATGTCAAATTTCTTGCATCTGCCTGGCATAAAAGATACTTTGATTCTTTTGAAATTAATATCGCCCATTGTAAAAATGAAGTGTAGTTGAAAAAAAGGAATACAGAAGAAAATGACCTGTTTTTTTGTGTCCGATATGCATGGCCGGGAAGACCGCTGGAAAAAACTATTTGCGAAAATTGAAGAAGGGCTTCCGGATGCGGTATTTTTAGGCGGTGATTTATTCCCCGATTTAATTTCATTGGCATCCGAAAATGAGATATCTAAAGAAGCCTTTTTATTGGCGGGTTTTGCCGGTTTAAAAAAACAGATGAAAGATCGCTATCCCAGGATCTTTCTTATTTTGGGAAATGAAGACGGAACCCGGAGAGAGGCGCAGGTGCAAGAGGCAGAATCAGCCGGACTGCTGGAGTATATGCATAATCGAAAAACCGATTTTGGGCCGTATTCGGTATTTGGCTATTCTTTTGTGCCGCCGACGCCGTATCAACTGAAAGACTGGGAACGGTACGATGTCTCGCGTTACATCGATCCCGGTTGTATTTCGCCGGAAGAGGGAATGCGTTCCGTACCCGTTCCTATGCATAAAATCCGTTATGAAACTATTCAAAACGATCTAACCGTTCTTTCCGGCGACAAGGCTTTGTCAAAGGCTATTTTCCTGTTTCATTCGCCTCCCTATAAAACCAATTTGGATCGCGCCGCCCTGGACGGTAAAATGATTGACCATGTCCCGCTGGATGTACATGTGGGCAGCATTGCCATAAAACGTTTTATCGAAAAAAGACAGCCCTTACTGACCCTGCATGGTCATGTGCATGAATCGGCTTCGATCACAGGTAGCTGGAAAGACAAAATCGGAGAAACAAACGTATTTGGCGCTGCACATAACGGCCCCGAGTTGGCCCTGCTCCGCTTCGATCCGGAAAACCTGTCTCAAGCCGAAAGAGCGTTGATTTAAAGCGTTTAAGACTTAAGAGCTGTGCCTAATGGCAGCGGTCTGGCGGCATCCGTAACGGCGCCTATCTTCGCAGCGTAGCTGGTTCGCTTTTTTATATCTTCATCCGTAATGAGATGAACATCCAAAAGATGTTCGGTATAGTAACCGGTACGCGTATAATTTGTCTGACTAAGGCTCCAGCCTTCCAGCCAGGAGATTAAAGCCGTACGCTGCGCTTCGGTGCCTGTAAAATGAATCAGGATATCGATATCGCTTGCCGGCCCGGCAGTGGCATTTTTTGTGCTGCCAAACAGATAGAGATTTTTTA
>JAJRSO010000076.1 GCA_024278755.1 Calditrichota bacterium
GTAAGTAGTTACGAATCTAAACGCGAATGGGTGCCTTTTATTTTCTTAGGAGGCGGATATGTTCAACGAGTAGGTTCTAACACCTTTCTATATGCGGAAGTTCTTTTCGACGTTTTACAAGATACCAATTCACCCTACGAAAGCGGAGACCCGTTTATCAGCATCGGAGTAAGTATAGGGTTTTAATTCTAACCGTAAAAGTATTTTGGGTTTTGTATCAAAGGAACTAATTCGATGGTAGCGCCGTATTAGAAACCAATAACATTGTAAGAAAGGGAAAAAAATGAGAACACTAAAAAAAGCCTTAAGCCTGGTTTTTGTTTTGAGCATTTTAAGCTGTTCATCTATCAGTGTAGTCACTGATTATGATCGCGACGAGGACTTTAGCACCTATAAAACGTTTAATATTTATAAGGGTAAAACATCGGCAGATGACGCTTTGGCCAAAAATCCTTTACTAAAAGATCGTGTGGAAAATGCTATTAAAGCTGTTCTTGAGGAAAAAGGATTTGTCTTTAAAGAGAGTAACGACGCAGACTTTACCGTTTTCGTC
This sequence comes from Calditrichota bacterium, assembly GCA_024278755.1. Classification (GTDB taxonomy): domain Bacteria; phylum Calditrichota; class Calditrichia; order Calditrichales; family Calditrichaceae; genus JANTFQ01. Next base: position 554 of record JAJRSO010000076.1, read on the forward strand.
CATGGATTGGTCAAACAGAAGACTCAGGTAACCAATTTAGGACCATCCGGTCCTGTCGGCCCTTATCGCTACGGTTATGGCTGGTATGATTCCGGTTGGTGGGGGCACAGCTCCAGCCATGTGGACGTTAGCCAATATGATGAGGGTACGGCTATCGTCGATATTATTTCTCTACAAAAGAAGAAACTCATCTGGCGTGGAATGGGGACTTCCATTGTTAAGGAAAGGACCGGAAGTAAGGAGGATTTAGAGGAAATCCGTGTCTATGCGGAAAAAATACTGGATGATTTTCCTCCCAAAAAATAAAATATTATTATAAGTTGTGAAACAGGAGATTACGTAGATGAAAAAATTGTTTGCTTTAGCACTGTTTGTTGCCTTATTGGTAAGCTGTTCGTCCATTTCCGTTGTAACGGATTATGATCACGGCCGTGATTTTTCAAATTTAAAGACTTTTGCAATTTACAAAGGGAAAGCCGTCCCCGGGGACGAACTGGCTAAACATCCCCTTATAAAAGACCGCATAATCCAAGCGGTAAAAGCGGAGCTGGAAAGCAAAGGCTTTCAGTTTACAGATGATGAATCGGCAAGTTTTGTAGTTGTTCTTCACGCGGGTACACGAGAAAAAATGCAGGTTACCAATTGGGGCAGCTATGGCTGGTATGACCCCTGGTGGGGACCTTATGGCGGTGGTGGCGTGGATGTTAGCCAGTACGATGAAGCGACTTTGGTTATTGATATTGTTGATGCCAAAGACAAGAAATTAGTTTGGCGCGGGAAAGCAACCAAAGTGGTAGATGGATCCACTGTCCAAGACCCTGTGGAACTGCGGAAAATAGTAGCTGAAATTCTAAAAGATTTTCCTCCTACGGGCGAACAGAAATAGGTTTAATTTAATGAAGACACGGGATTATCCTGCAAATCCCGTGTCTTATTATTTTCCATTAATCTATACCTTTTGCATAATAGAAAAAACATAATGAGTAAAATTCGTCTAATCTTCTTACTGGTGCTTCTGCTCTTGCCCTTTTTTCTGCAAGCACAAATTTTGGATAACTGGCTCACCGTAAATGGCACCGACCCGACCGAACCACGCACACGTATTGATATTAATATCGCCGAAGCAAAATTTGTTTCCAGTGGTGATATCTTTGCCACACGTTTTAACGCCAACGTTGCTTTTACGGATTGGTTAAGTTTAGGCCTGGGAATCCCTTATTATTATGCCGCCCTTCCTTCGGCTACGGTATCCGGTATAGGCGATATTGTAGTTGGCGGTCTGGTAAATCTAATAGATAAAAAAAATAAAGATGTTTTTCAATCCATTGGTTTTGGCATCGATGTATCTTTGAACAGTGGCGACCCCGAAACCGGTACCGGGCTGGGACAATATATCGCTCTCCCTTATCTGGCTGCTGCTTTTTATCCGGTTGAGGATATTATGGTTGCTCCTATAATTCAGGAATACTATTCCTTTGGCGGTACGCCTGATGACCGGCGGTTAAATGAAATGAGTTTTCGCATCAGAAATGTACTTTCTACCGAAGACGGGCATTGGCTTGCCTTAACCCCGGAACTCATTATTGACTATGAAGGAATATACCGTCCTACATTTACGCTTCGTACCTCCCTGGGATATATGATTGACGGAAACTGGGCGCTATCGGGCGATTTCGTCGCTCACCTATTTGGTGATCAGCGTTTTAGTTCCATAGGTAGGTTTAACGTTCGCTATCTATTTAATATGGATAAATAAGAAACAAAGAGAATAAATTCTGACTGTTTTTCAAAATACTTTTAATATCCGGAGGCAATGAATGTTTTTAAAAGAAAAAAATAGGATTGTGTTACGAATCTTGAGCCTTGTAGCGCTAATTGGGCTGGCCTCTTTACTGCAGTTCTGTACTTCGGCTAAGCTGATCGTTCCGCCGGTAACAGAAAAACCGACCCAGGTATATTTATATGGTAAATTTGTCTGGCATGATTTGCTAACCTATGATGTTGAAGCGGTTAAAAAATTCTATGGCCAGCTTTTCGGTTGGAAATTTGCCGGCAGCGACGGCGGGCCTTCCGATTACACAACTATTCTTAGAAAC
>JAJRSO010000077.1 GCA_024278755.1 Calditrichota bacterium
GAATGCGCAGAGTGGATAATTATAAAAAATTGCATGAAATGCGTGCTGTGTTAAAACAAGAAGTGACTAAACAAAAGAAAACTATAAAAAATGTGGCGTGACCTTTTCTTAATAAATTTCAACTAAGATTTGGACATCGCCCAACAATCTGTTTGCTAAAAAAGTATACTATTAATATATTAAATCTATACTTAATTTAATCTATTTTTATAATAATTAAAGTCAGATACCGTTGCTGGCGGATAATCGAACGGAAAGGATTAGTATGAAAAAACTTTTACTGGTTATTAGCATCCTGTTTTTAAGTAGTGTACTTTTTGCCGAAGAGGTAACCTTCACCGACAGTTGGGGGAAGGCGGGATATACCTTGTTGCAAAGCGGTCCCGATGGAACGGAGATCAATTTTTCCATTACCAAATTTGTTTTAGAAAACCAGACAATTGACGGAATCCAAATGAAATCCGTTCATCTGCCGGGCAGTTTTTTACCGAATGATGAAGGAATGCCCAATTTGCCGGCTGTGGCCAAATATATTGCCATTCCGCAAAATGCTGATTTTGAGTTTCAGATTACCACTTCGCGAACGGAAACGTATTCGAATATGGAAATAGCGCCGGCGCCGCATATTCCGTTTGATACTGAACCGGGAGAACTAATTTACGAAAAAAATCAGCAGGTATATGCCGCAGACGCCTTTTATCCCGAATCGCCTGTAAAAATTTCTGCGAAGAAAAATATGCGCGGTGTGGATGTTGCCATTCTCGGCATCACGCCGTTCCAGTATAATCCGGTTACTAAAGAACTTATCGTTTACCGTGATTTGAAGATTACCATTTCCTATACCGGCGGCAGCGGCCATTTTGGAACCGACCGTTTGCGTAATCGCTCCTGGGATACAATCTTGCAGGATATGTTATTAAATTATTCGGTACTCCCGAAACTTAAATACAACGAATCCACCGCGGGCAGGACCACGTTAAATAAAAATTCGAAAACAAATGCCGAAGAAAATGTGGAATATGTAATCGTTACGCCAGATGATCCGGTTTTTATCGCCTGGGCCGATTCGCTAAAAAAATTCAGAATCGAACAGGGGATAAGCACTACTGTTATTACGACCACCGAAATTGGCGGTAATACCTTTGGCGCTATCGAAGCCTATGTGGATAATGCCTACAATAACTGGACGACTCCGCCTTCCGCTTTTCTGCTTTTAGGGGATGACGGCAGCAGCGGCAGTACCGTTACTTCGTCTGATGATTACACACATCCCTACAGCGGAACCTATGTATCGGATAATTACTATGCCGATGTTGACGGCGACGACTTGCCGGATGTAGTGTTTTCCCGAATTACCGCCCGAAATGGAACCGAACTTGAAAATATGGTAGGCAAAATTTTAAACTATGAGCGGAATCCCCCAACAAATCCGGATTTTTATAATCATCCTGTGACCGCAATGGGCTGGCAGACATCGCGTTGGTTTCAGCTCTGCTCCGAAATTATTAACGGTTTCTGGGAATACGGTTTAGGCAAACAACCGGTGCGGGAAAACAAACTCTATTCCGGCGGACCCGAAGACGGATGGTCGACGGCAACAAATACGGAAACGATTGTCGATTATTTTGGACCGGACGGGCTGGGTTATATTCCTGCCACACCGGATCATTTAACGGATTTTGGCGGAAATGCCACCCGTATAAACAATGATATTAACAGTGGCGCTTTTATGGTGCAACATCGTGATCACGGCGGTGAAACCGGTTGGAGTGAACCAAGTTATTATATCAGTGATTTATCGGGTCTGCATAATACAGATCTTCCTTTTGTGTTTTCCATAAACTGCTTAACCGGAAGATTTGACTACAGCAGTGAATGTTTTGTGGAAGCTTTCCACCGCGATCCGCAGCGGGCATTGGGACTTATCGGCGCAACCCAAGTCTCCTATTCATTTGTAAATGATACCTATGCCTGGGGCATGTATGACAATATGTGGCCGCAATTTATGCCCGATGAAGAGACCACGTTTGCACAGCGGTTTATTCTTCCCTCTTTTGCCAATGCAGCGGGTAAATATTTCCTGCAGGGCTCGGACTGGCCCTATAATACCGATGATAAACAGATTACCTATTATTTGTTCCATCATCATGGCGACGCCTATTCCGTGGTTTATTCCGAGGTGCCACAAAATCTTACCGTGAACCATAATAATGTTATCGAAAGTGGTGCGACCAGTTTTACGGTAACGGCGGATGACGGCTCCGTTATCGCCCTGACCCGTGATGGAATTATTCTGGGAACAGCCGACGGAACGGGCGGCCCTGTTGAAATTAGTATTCCTGTGCAAAATGTGGGCGATACGGTTCTGGTAACCATTACCAAGCAAAACTATTATCGTTATGGGTCAAAAGTTCCGGTGGTTAATTCTTCCGGCGCTTATATTACGATTAAAGAATACGCAATCGATGACAGCGACAGCGGTAATAATAATGGCGAAGCCGATTTTTCCGAATCGGTTTTATTGAATGTAACAGCCGAGAATCAGGGCTCCGAAGCGGCAACGGCCGTTACCGGTACCTTTGCTTCGGAAGATTCGTATATGACGATTACGGATAATACCCATTTTTACGGTGATATCGATTCCAACGCTGTGGTTACCGGCGATGGCGCCTTTGCCTTTGATGTGGCAAATAATGTTCCGGATCAGCATTCCGCGGCCTGTACGGTTACCTTTGCCGATGACGGGGGAGGACAATGGGTTTCTAACTTATCCATTGTGATGAATGCGCCTGCTCTGGGTTCTGAAGATGCGACTATCGATGATTCTGCCACAGGAAACGGCGACGGTAATTTTGACGAGGGCGAAACGGTTGACTTTACGATCCCGGTGTTTAATACGGGCCATGCCGATGCGCCCAATACACAGGCTGTTTTGTCAGAAGAAAGCGAATATATTACCATCGCAACCGCAACCGTTGATCTGGGGAGCCTCGCTGCCGGAGATACGGTCAATACCGTTTACCAGGTTACGGCCGACGCTTCAACGCCTCCGGGAACCGCCGTTGAATTTACGGAAACGGTTACTTCCGGAGCGTATACCAGTGTGCATACCTTTACCGTAACCATTGGCGATAAAGTGATTTACCTGATGAAGAATGGAAGCGAAACTGTTCGTAACGGTCTCTTTTACGATACCGGCGGACGAAACGGTGATTATTCCACCGGCGAAGATTTAACGATGACCTTTTATGCCGCCGAACGCAGCCCGAATGTAAAGGTAAACTTCACTTCATTTGATTTAACCGGATATGATAAATTATACATTTTTGACGGCGCCAATACATCGGCGCCGCAATTTCCCGGAAGTCCTTTCAGTGGTACAGATTCTCCGGGAGAACTTGTTTCCACAAATTCTTCCGCCGCGATGACCTTTATGTTTAAATCCAATCCGGTACTCACCGCGCACGGATGGGAAGCGGATATCTATTCAACCGCTATCTCGGATGTGGATAAGCCGGATGAACAGACAATTGAGACATTTGCCTTGCTGCCAAACTATCCCAATCCGTTTAATCCGAGTACAGTCATCGCTTATCATCTGGCGGCAGCCAGTGAAGTGGAAATAACGGTTTATAATTTACTTGGCGAAAAGGTGCAAACGCTGATGAGTGGGCGCCAGGAGGCAGGACGCTATACGGTGCGCTTTGACGCGCGGAATCTGGTAAGCGGCGTTTACTATTACAAATTAACGGCCGGTTCTTTTAGCGAGATGCGTAAAATGATTCTGATTAAATAACGAAGCCAGCGAAATACCTATTAAAGGGGTGCCTAACCGCATCCCTTTTTTTTGTGAAACGACGGTGTCGATTGGCAAGCAAATCACAAATTAAAACCTCTCTGCGCGCTCGGCGGCTTTATCCTTTTTGCCTTTTTCCTACTGAATTTTCTTAAAAAAACCTATTGGCGGATTGCAAAGGATTTCTTAAATTCAACCACTGTATTTAAGCGGGGTCGTTATGTCAAAAAACGGAGCGATTACACTATCGGAAATTGCGGCAGCGGTGAATAAAAAAGAAGCTCTTAATTTTTCTTCCTTTGCCGCGTCCAATGAACAGGCCATGCGGATGCATGCGGAAAAGAACGTGCACTACCGTCCGCCGTTTGCACTGGATCGTGACCGCATCTTTTATAGCGGCGCGTTCCGGCGTTATACCGGCAAAACCCAGGTGATTTACTTTGTCTCGCTTTTGGACGAACAACTGACCAGCCGTATTTTGCACACGCTAAGTGTGGCCCAGATTTCCAGCACCATCGGCCGCATGCTATCCCTGAATACGGATTTAATCGAAGCGATTGGCTTTGGCCACGATTTGGGACATCCGCCGTTCGGACACGACGGAGAACGCTTTTTAAGCAGAGTCAGTCAAAAATGCGGACTCGGCGCGTTTCATCATAATATTCAGAGCCTGCGGGTTGTGGATAAAATAGCCAAAAAAGGGCAGGGTTTAAACCTTACTTTTCAGACCCGGGATGGCATTCTTTCGCACAACGGCGAAGTGCATAATCAGGTGCTGGAACCGAATCCGGCCAAAACCGAAGACGACTTGCAAAACTATATTACCGAAATGGAAAGCGGACATACGATTGACATTAAACCGGCCACGCTGGAAGGTTGCGTCGTCCGGCTGACGGACACCATTGCCTACATCGGGCAGGATATCGACGACGCCATCCGCATCGGTCTGATTAAACGGGAACAATTACCCGCGGCCGCCACTTCCGTTCTCGGAACGTCCAACGGCGAGATTATTGAAACGCTGGTGAATGATGTTGTGGAAGCCAGTTATGGGAAAAATTATGTCGCTTTTAGCGCCGAAAAGGCCAATGCGCTGTTGGAGCTGAAAAAGTTCAATTACCGTGAAATTTATAAAAGTCCCAAACTTAAAATAAATCACCAGCGTATCGAACGGGGATTTGAAATTTTGTTTGATTCCTATCTGCGTTCGCTTAAAGAAGAAGATATGCAGAGCGAAATCTACACGCATTTCTTGGGGTCAAAATCGGAGCAATATATACAGGAAACATCATCCGAATTAAAGGTACGGGATTTCCTGGCCGGCATGACCGACCGCTATTTCAGCCGAATGCTGCAAAAAGTAGTCATTCCGCAGGCCAGTGATTTTAGCATCGTAAATGAATAATAGTAGCAGTTCTCAGAGACCTGTCACTACTACAGGACGCCAACCAATAATCATAGGAATTGGCAAAAGCCGGTTCCTGTTAGTTCAAATGAAAGGTTGATTATGATAGAAGAACGAATCATGAACCGCATCGGCAATCTGGAAACAGAAGCCGTTAATCTGATGACAAAATTGATTCCCATTAATTCTCTCGGCCCGCTGAATGACGGCCCCGGTGAGATGAAAAAGGCGGATTTTCTTAAAACATATCTGCAAGAGATGGGTGTTACGGATATTACAAATTATCCGGCTCCGGATCCTTCGGTAGAAGGCGGATCCAGGCCTAATCTGGTTGCTAAAATTCCCGGTAAAAATACCGAAAAAACCATCTGGATTTTAGCGCATACGGATATCGTCCCTGCCGGTGATTTGAGCAAGTGGGACACCGAACCGTTTGAAGCAGTGGTAAAAGAGGGACGCATCTACGGACGAGGCACCGAGGATAATCACCAGGGGATGCTTAGCGGCATCATTGCCATGCGCGCTTTTCTCGAAGAGGGGATTCAGCCCGAATACAATCTGGCCCTGGCGCTTGTGGCGGACGAGGAGACCGGAAGCGCCTTCGGATTGCAGTATCTCGCGGATAATCATAGTGATTTGTTTTCGAAGGATGATTTAATCGTTGTTCCCGACGCCGGCGAGCCGGACAGCAGTATGATCGAGGTGGCCGAAAAATCCATTATCTGGGTAAAGGTGAAAACGCTGGGACAGCAGGTACATGCCAGCACACCGGATCGGGGGATTAACGCTTATAAAGCGGCGGCCTGGCTTACGGTTCAATTCGAAAAACTGCACGATCTGTTTAACGCCAACGATCCGGTGTTCGATCCGCCCATCTCCACTTTTGAACCGACCAAGAAAGAGGCCAATGTACCTAATATCAACACCCTGCCCGGCGAGGATGTGTTTTACCTCGACTGCCGTATTTTGCCTGTGTATGAAATTAAATACGTGATGGCGGAAATCCGCAAAATGGCGGACGAGACCGAAGCAAAATACGGGGTTAAAATTGAATTAAGCACCGAGCAGGAAGAGCAGGCTGCGCCGGCGACTCCGGTGGACGCGCCCGTAGTTAAGGCGTTGGAGAAAGCGGTTAAAGAAGTGTACGGAATTGATGCGAAACCGATGGGTATCGGCGGCGGTACGGTGGCGGCTATTTTTCGCCGGGCCGGATTTAATGCGGCGGTCTGGTCGACTTTGGATGATTTAGCGCATCAGCCCAATGAATATTGTAAAATTTCAAATATGATGAACGATGCAAAAGTGTTCGGGCGCATCTGTTTACAAAAATAAAAACCAGGTTAGAGATTCCGGTTGCCAATTTCCGAGAGGAGCGGGTCCTGAAAATTGGTCATTGGTTCTTAAACCTTAAATAGGAAAAAGATCTATGGAAAGTAACTTAATAAACAAGATTACCCAATTGGCAGAAAAATATACGGCCGATACGGCTCAATTTTTACGCGATATGATTGCTATTCCTTCGGTAAGCTGTGAAGAAGAGGGCGTGGTGCGGCGCATTAAAGAGGAAATGGAAACCATCGGATTTGACGAGGTTACCATCGATCCCATGGGCAATGTTTTGGGACGCATCGGTTCCGGAAAACGCATTATCGTTTTTGACGCCCATGTGGATACGGTGGATGTGGGTAATCCCGATTTGTGGCAGGTGGATCCGTTTAAGGGTAAACTGGAAAACGGAATTATCTACGGACGCGGCGCATCCGATATGGAAGGCGGAATGGCGGCCATCACCTATGCCGGAAAAATTTTGAAGGAAATCGGCATTCCCGATGATGTGACCGTGTACGCCGTAGGCAGCGTGCAGGAAGAAGACTGCGACGGTCTCTGCTGGCAATATATTTATAAGGAAGATAAAATTAATCCGGATTTGGTGGTGATCACCGAACCGACCAATTTGAATATTTACCGCGGTCACCGCGGCCGCATGGAGCTGGAAGTGGAAACCTCCGGCATCTCCTGCCACGGTTCCGCGCCGGAACGGGGCGAAAACGCTATCTATAAAATGGCGCCCATTATTCAGGAAATAGAACAGCTCAACGAGCGGCTTAAACACGATGATTTCCTTGGCAAGGGTACGGTGACCATTTCCCATATCCGTTCCACCGCTCCTTCGCTCTGCTCGGTATCGGACGGCTGCACCATTCATCTGGACCGCAGACTGACTGCCGGAGAGACCGACGAAAGCGCCATGGACGAAATCCGTAATTTACCCTCGTTTAAAAAGGGAAACGCTAAAATTCGCGTGTTGGAATACGATACGCCAAGTTACACCGGATTAAAATATCCAACCCGTAAATACTATCCCACCTGGCATTTTGAAGAATCCGATCCGCATGTGCAGGCGTCCATAAAATCGTATCGGGCTATCTTTGGCTCGCAGCCCATAGTGGATAAATGGACCTTTTCCACCAACGGAGTTGCGACGGCGGGTATGTTCGGCATCCCGACCATCGGTTTCGGCCCGGCCAATGAGATTTATGCCCACGGGCCGCAAGATCAATGCCCGGTGGAGCATCTGACCAAAGCCATGATGTTTTATGCAACGCTGGTGTGGGAATTCTGATGCACTGCTTCCCCCTTATTAAAGGGGGACTGAGGGGGTTATTCATAGTTTAACCAGTACATCGCACTTTTAAATCATATTACAACCCCCTAACCCCCTTATTTAAGGGGGAATTAGTTGGTACTTTTAAGGAAAGGAAAAACAATGAACCTCAAAGGACGTGATTTTATATCCACTCAGGACTGGACGAAGGAAGAACTCATCGCCGCCCTGGATAAATCGGCAGAACTAAAACAAAAGTTTAAAGACGGCATTCCGCATCGCGAATTGCAGGATAAAACCAATTTTTTAATTTTCTTTGATAAATCCACCCGCACGCGCAATTCTTTTGAAGCGGGAATGACCCAGCTCGGCGGACACGCCCATTTTATCGATTCCGGTACGTCTCAAATTGCCCACGGAGAGAGTCCCAAGGATATGGGAATCATCCTGTCCAGTTACGGGCACGGCATCGCCATTCGACACGATCTGGTTCCCGGTGAGGGAAATACTTACATGCGTGAAGTGGCCAAACACGCCTCTGCCCCTGTCTATAATATGCAGTGCGATGTGGATCATCCCTTTCAGATGATGGCCGATTTAATGACCATTCGCGAGATATTCGGCGATAATCTGCAAGGTAAAAAAATCGCCGTTTCATGGGCGTATGCACCCAGTTATGCCAAACCCATGTCGGTGCCACAGGGGCTGATTATGCTGATGACCCGCTTTGGCATGGATGTGACTCTGGCTCATCCGCCGGAATATACGCTGATGGACGGACCGATGACCGCCGCCAAAAAAAATGCGGCCGAAAACGGCGGCAGCTTTAGGGTAGTGGATTCCATGGACGAAGCCTTTAAAGATGCCGATATCGTCTATCCAAAAAGCTGGGGCATTCAATCCCTGTTTCATAAACCGGAAGAGGCGCTGGAAATATCCAAAAAATACAAACACTGGATTTGTGACGAAGAAAAAATGAAACTGACAAAAAAGAATTCCATTTATATGCACTGTCTGCCCGCCGACCGCGGATACGAAGTGACCGACGCCGTAATCGACGGCCCGCATTCGGTGATTTACCAGGAAGCGGAAAACCGCCTGCATACGGCTAAGGGAATTATGGCCTTAACCATGTAACCATACAAAACCTTCCGAAACCTTAAAGATTTCGGAAGGTTTCTTTTATACCCAAATTTCTAAAATAAAATTTAGTAAACACTAAAATTCAAGCGCCAAATAACAAATAGACACTAAATTTTAAAATTTAAACAGGCCTCTACAAGTTGATTGTTGCTTGAGATTTAAGTTATTGTTCTTTTGATAGATATTCGCTTTTTGTTATTTGTACTTTAGAATTTAAAGTTAAATTATTTTTGAAAAGCCATCTGCGCTTTTTTACGACTCTTTTTCAAATCATCCAAAATAGCTACCAGCGCCGGAATGACCATCAGCGTCAGCGCCGTGGAAACCAGTAATCCGAATAAAATAACATTTGCCAGCGGCGCCCACATTTCGGAGGAACCGCCCAATCCAAAGGCCATCGGGATCAGGCCGGAAATTGTGGTTACCGAAGTTAAAATAACCGGACGCAGCCGCAACCGGCCCGCATTGATAATACTGCGCCACAATTGGTAAACGGTGTTGCCTTTTTCCTGGCGGCGATTGTTAATAAAATCAACCAGAATAATGGCGTCGTTCACCACGAGACCGGCCAAAGCAACAAACCCGAACAGGGAAACGATGCTAAAGGGGTTGTTCGAAATGAGCAACCCCATCATGGCGCCGATAAGCGCAAAAGGCACCGTGGTTAAAATGATCAGCGGCTGTGAATAGGAATTAAACTGTACGCCGAGAATCAGGAAAATAAGAATGACGCTGAAAAAAAACAGAACACCGATATCCTGAAAGACATTCATAAACTCTTCAAACTGCCCGCCAATTTTAAGGTGAACCCCGGAAAATTCTTTTTCGATGGCCGGGAAAAAGGAAGCAAGCTTTTTATTAACCACATCTAATTTGATTTTTTCTTTTTCAATATTTCCTGTCACCAGAATCGTCCGTTTTTGGTTGAACCGCTGAATATCGGTCGGGCCGGGCTGAATTTTAAAGGAAACCATATCGCGTAGCGCCACGGTTTGTCCTGTAGCGTTGGTTAGTTTCAGGTAGAGCACATCATTCAGCGCGCTTCGGTTCTCCTGATTATATTTGACAATTACGTCTATCTCTTCGTCTCCCTCACGATATTCGGTCGCTTTAATTCCGTCAAAGGCATAACGTACATTTAGGGCTACATACCGGGTATTAAATCCATACAAAGCGGCTTTTTCTTCATCTACGACAATACGAATTTCCTTTTTCCCCGGCGGGAAGTTATCACTGATATCGTAGGCTCCTTCGATGGATTTTATGGAATCCTGTAAAGCCAGCGCGGCCGTTTTTATCTGAGTAAGATATTTTCCCTGTACTTTTACCGAAATGTCTTTCCCTACGGGGGGGGCGTTGGCAAGCATTTCGAATTCCACCGAAGAGGGGCCGCTGATATGCGCTGTACGTTCACGGAGCATTGAAATAATGGCGTCCGCCGGAATATCCCTGTCATCCGCCGGAAGAAGCTGAATTAAAATCTGTCCCACATTCTTTTTGGTTACCCATTCTTCGTTACCCTGCAGAAGACCAACGTTAACAACATAATCCTGCATCGCTTCTTTTGGAAGAGACGCACAGATGTTTTCATATTTTTGCATAATACGGTCAGTCTCTTCGAGGCTGCTTCCCTCGGGAAGTTTAACAAGCACTTTTACCTGGTCGAAATCCGCTTCGCCGTACATTTCCACACCCAGGATCGGGTACAAAATGATGGGCGTTACAAACAGAATAACAACCAGCACACCCATAACGAGGTAACGGAAACGCACAGCAAAAACGACTGATTTTGTATAAAAACGGCGTAGACGTTTAAAGAATTTTTTCTCGCCATTTTTATAAACCCGTGAATTTGCGGTCCAGTCGGCATAGTGTGAGGGTAGTAAAAATAGAGCTTCAAAAAGAGAAGCCACCAGCGCCAGGGCAAAGACAAAGGGAATAATGCGCATAAATTTCCCCATAATGCCGGTTAATAAAATAAGTGGCAGAAAGGCGGCAATATTGGTCCCGATGGAAGATAAAATGGGTTTAATGACTTCGGTCGTTCCCTTGACGGCCGATTCCACCGCGCTGTATCCGCTCAGCCGGTAACGGTGGCTGTTCTCAAGAATAATAATAGCGTCGTCCACAATAATACCAAGCACCATTACTAAGGCAAACAGGGTGTTTCCATTGATGGTGTATCCGAACAGATACATAAAAATAAATGTAATTAAAAAGGAAATAGGAATTCCCAGAGCGGCTAACGCGGCATTACCGAATCCCAGGAATAAATAGAGTACGATGACGATCATTATCATACCGAGAATGGCGTTATTGCGTAAAATATTGATGGTCTGTAAAATATACACCGAGTTATCGTTAGTGAAACTAAAATTAACACCGTTCGGTACGGTTTTCCGGTACGATTCGATTAGGGCCTTTACGCGGTCAATAACATCGATAGAATTAACGTTGTTTTGTTTGGAGATGGAAAACGTAATCGACTGCTCACCGTTAAGCCGCGATAAAATAGACATTTCTTCGCGACGGTCCACTACTTTAGCCACATCGCGGATACGAATAAAATCACCTTTACCGGAAGGGCGTAAGATGGTTTGCCCGATTTCGTTAATAGAGCCATATTCGCCAACGGAACGGATGAAATATTCACTTTTTCCGAACGAAATGGTGCCGCCCGGAACATTCAGATTGCGGGTGCGCAGGGCCATCGCCACCTGATCAAACGTAATCCCGTAGCTGTTCATCATTTAGGGATCCATTTCCACCCATATTTCCCGGTCTGCCAGTCCCGATACCTGCGTTTTGGCGACGCCTGGAATATCTTCGATGTCCTCCCGTATTTTATCCGCAATGCGGTAGGCGTTTTCTTCGGGAATGGTAAAGGCCATATTAACGGTAATCACCGGCATAAAATCCCCGGATGAAAAAACATCGATCTGAGGATCTTCGGCATCATCCGGCAGTTTAATTTTATCCACTTCCGCTTTTAGGTCGGTCAAACGTTCCCGGAATTTTTCATCGGAGATATCGGCAAATTTCACCATTACAAACCCGAATCCTTCGCCGCCGGTGGACTGAATTTCATCAATATCATCCACATCCTGAATCTCGGATTCGATGGGATCCACAATCAGCGCTTCTGTTTCGGAAGGGGATGCGCCGGTGTAGGGTACGATGATCATGACCCAGTTAAAACTGATTTCAGGATTCAGTTCGGTGGGCATGCGCTGTATAGAAATCCAGCCCATCGCCACCAGACCGATCATCAGCATATTTACTAAAACGGAATTTTTTACTGAGAATTTTGCGATGTTCATAGTGTATCCTGTTATAACATTTCGTTATTTATGTGATGTGCAGAGCCGTTTTAAAAAAGCCGTGATACTATCGCCATTTTCATTTTTTGTCTTTACAAAAAATGTTCTGCGAAAGGACGGTTGGGTTTCTCATCGTATTAATGCACCGTCTCGATCCAAACCTTTGAATTTGTCCCCAGCAATTTCTGACCAACCACGACGATAGAATCGCCTTCTGATAAGCCCTTCCGGATGATGGTCTGAGCGCCGCGCTGACCGCCCGATTTAACCCGGGCAATATGGGCGACACTGTTTTTTACAATAAAGATATCGGCGTCACCGTTATGGCGGATTAAAGACTCATTCGGTACGGCGACTAAGGGCTCCGGGTCGCTTAGAAAAAGGGTCGCTTTAGCCGTCATTCCACCGCGAATACCGGAACGGGAAGTATTGGGAATATGAATTTCCGCATTGAACGTTCCGTTTCGCTCATCCGCTGCCGGTGAAATATATTTGACGAAGCCATTAAACGTTTTGTCGTTTAATGCGGAAACGCGCAGTTGCACTTCGGAATCGATTTTAAGCAGACCGATAATATCCTGGGGAATACCCAATTCTATTTTTACGGTAGACAAATCCACGACCTGATAAACCGCCGTACCCGGTTGAACCATCATACCGAGGTCCAGGTGGGAGCGTGAAATACGTCCGGAAAAAGGGGACGTGATGCGCGTGTCATCATAACCCTTTTTTGCGGCGGTAAGCGCCGCCTTTGCGCTTAGCAGGTTTGCGTTAGCCGTTTTTAAGGCCAGTTGGCTATTCTGGTAGGTCAATGCGGAAATGTCTCCGCTTTCGAACAATGCTTTGTCACTGGCCAGATTAAGCCGGGCAATCTCCAGATTATTTTGGGCGGAAAGCAGTTGTGCCTGAGCCTGAATGTAATTGCTATGAGGAATTTTGGCGTCGATATAGGCCAATGTGTCCCGGGTGGTTACATATTCGCCCAGTTCCTTTACGATTCGCGTGACTTTCCCCGATACTTCGGAAATAATATCCACTTTGTGAATGGGCTGAAGGATTCCGCTCAGTGTTATTTGCTGGCGTACAATTTGTTTTTGCAGTACAAGAACCTCAACCGGAATGGCGCGTTCGGTTGAGGTTTCGGAGGCCGGTTCTGTTGCCTGCTCTTCAGCGGGTTTATTTTCGGAACAGGAAGCCATAAACAGCATTCCCGCAAATAGCAGGGAAAACATTAAAACATAGGTTCGCATTGACGTCTCCATTTATAATAGTTCTTCTAATTTTCCGGTGAGATAATATAATTTCACCATTGCCGAGATAAAATCGTAGCGATTTTTCAGATGGCCGAGTTTTGCATTTTGCACATTAAGTTTGGCGTCGATTAAGGCCATATTGGAGATCAGGCCCTTCTCTTTTTGTTCGGCGGCGATGGCGTAATTTTTTTCACTAATTTCCATATTTGTTTCCGAAAGGGCTATTTGTGTTTTTAAATTGATCAGTTTGTTTACGGTTTCGGTAAGGGTAAAATGAAGGTTATTCAGCTGATCGCGGTATTGTTCCTGGCTGCGTCTGTATGCGTAATAATTTGCCTTGGCGCTGCTGTAATCCTGAAAACCCGTAAACAGGGGCCAGCTCAAATTAACCGACAGCATTTGCGGGGAGTAATTATCAAGAGCGACGGTATTGTTCTCCTGCCAGGCATAAGAATAATTCAGATTGACGTTGGGTAGAAAATTAGAAAAGGAGTTGTGATAAAAAAGGCGGCTCATCTCCTCGGAGGATTTGACCGCGGACAGAGCGGCATTGGAACGCACCAACTGCTCTTCATCAAGCTCGATAAGCTTCAGTAATTGTTCATCCGAAAAGGTTTGCAGCCTGCCGCTTTCGTTAAGCAAACTCTGCGGCAGATTGTTTTCTATACGGATTTTCCGGTTCATTGGCGAGGCGGTGATGCGCGCCAGAGCCGAAAGCGCGCTCCGCTTTGCCGATACACTTTGGCTCACCACGCCTAATTGTTGCTGGTGATCCAGTTTCCAGCGTAACACTTCTAAGCGGGAATAGCGGCCGGCCTTCTGCATCCGTTCGGCTTTCTGAAAATTTTTCCGGGATAGATTCAGGTATTCTTTTTGTACCGAAACAACGTCTCGGGCATATAAGGCATTCAGATAGGTCGAGATCACCTGGAAAACCGTAGTGTTTTGAGTAGCTGTCAATTGATGGATCGCCAGCTTTTTAGCCGCACCCGCATATTGAATTCCATTCCAGATGACGCCGTTAAACAGACTCATATTCACATCGAACGAAGTGTAATAAGATTGCTGGAAAACCGTTTGTGGAATATCAAATTCAAATCCGGGAACCGGAGCCGGATTATCCGAACGAAAATAACGGCTGAAATCACGTAGGGCAAAAGTGCTGTCGTCAATCCAGGTGTAGCGTGAATTCAGGGTGACCGAGGGCAGAAGAAGCGCCCAGGCATGCCGCTTATCCCAGCTTGCTTTTTTAAGCGCGAAGCGATCGGCCCGAATCCGGTTGTTTTGTTTAAGCGCTTTTTGGATGGCCGCGTCCAGCGTAAGGTAGGGTGCCTCCTGTGCCGGCGCGGGAAATTGAATGAACAGAAGAACAAAAATAAGTATGACTCCATTTAACCGTATGACCGGCATATGCAACTCCTTAATTTTTACAAGGCTCCGATGGAATTTTCTTGTAGAAACCGGATCAGCGAAATGGCTGGCGGATAACGGTTTTCCAGTTTTCCGGTTTCCCCTTGCGAATATCGCTTAGATAAATTTCGTGGTGTAAACCCGATAGTTGTTTGCCTGAATCTGTAATATATTGATGAACCTTTTCAATCGTCGGTCCCTCATCCGAAAAGGGCCCGATATGCATTATTTGCGCGGCCTTTCCCTCATCATACGGCTCATAGCGTAAAAGTTTCAAAAACTCCAGACCTTTTTTCTTCAGAACGAGGGAGCGTTGTTCTTCCACTATTGTTTCGTTCACCCACTGTGGTTGGGCAATCATCAGCGTCCATTTCCAGTCGCTTTTATTTTCCACGTCAAAAGCGCGCATATCATCCGCCCACCACAATCCTTCTAACGGAAAAACACGATAGTCCAATTCCATTTTTTTCTTAATAAAAAATTTAATGGCATACGACAGGGCAAACAGCGCTTCCACCGATTGGGAGAATCGGTCCGAATGATTCGGGTCGCCCTCCCCGTCAATTTTTAAAAAATACAGGGATGGAACGGTTACTTCGCTAATGGTTTTAGCGGATGGTTTATAAAAGCTTTTTAATTCTTTTGAGTAATCAAACTTTTTCATTGTTTATCCTTCCAAAGATTTTATAGAACTAAAAATCATTTTTCCGGTTGCCGTGAACCAAAAAGACATTTGATTAGACCGGTTGTCTGTAGCTGTTTCTAACTCTACAAAGATTAAAAGCGTTTTTTTTTTGCAGAATGACAACGGATAAAAATTTTCCAGTTTACAACGGTTTTACCGGGACACAAATATCGACCAGGTGTTTTCCACCGGGATAAGTTTTGGGATCGTTTTTATAGATTTCGTAACAGGGCCGATCGTCCGGTTGATATCCGCTGTCCGGAAGCCATCCGGCCATCATCACACGCCAGGCCTGTTCATAAGCGCCGCTGCCGGAAAGTTCGAAAGAACCCACCGCAAACGTACCCCCGGGCACGGTCATCTTTCCGATTTCTCCATCCACCGGTGTTTCCTCTTCAATGGTCAGGCAAACGCTTAAGCGTAACTTTTCATCGTCCGTAATTTCAGGATCATCATGATAGACGGATAAAAATTTTGTATTCGGGAAACGCAGCAGGTTCCGCGCTCCTGCCCAATTTGTAAGTTTCGTGAACAACCTTTCAAATAGAGCGCCGTTGTCTTTGTAAGGCCCGGTATGCCGGATGTAAATCGTCTGCATTTCCGGCATTTCTTTTACTTCGATGCGGACGTCGTCAAAGTTTTCCATTCTAATTCTCCATATCTGGTTCTTTGTGTTGGTGTCAATATAGAAAGGAGGGAGCCGGAAATCTTGTAGCGTATTGCTTACCATTTGATTAATCTTGCTGTCTGTTTGACGTTTATTGTTAAATTCCGCGTACCCCCCGTTTCGCCATTGGCTGGGCGTAACCTGGTACATGGATTTAAATGTGCGTGAAAAAATTGCCAAATCTGAAAAACCGAAATCGAGGGCAATTTCCGTAATGGATTTGCCGGGGCTGCCTATCAACTCCCGGGCGGCCCTTTCGATACGGATGCGCTGAATGAATTGGGCAACGGTTTCGCCGGTAAATGCTTTAAAAATACGGTGAAAATGATATTTGGAAAAAAAGGCAATTTTTGACAATTCATCGAGCGTAAGCGTTTTTCTGATATTTTGTTCTATATAGTCAATTACCTGGTTTATACGGGCGGTGTATATTCTTCTGGAATCCGGATTCACATCTTGTCCAATCTGATTTTATACAAGGAAGATTTTAGAGTTATTGATTAAATTATTAAGAATATATTAATTCACAGAGTTCTAAAAAAGTAGTAAATATCTTTTTAATTTAGTAAACTCTGATCCAGTGACACAGAGGCTGAAACGCATCGGTTTTGGGTTTTTATGAATAACAGAATTTGGGCAAATGCAATAATTAAAAAATGGACGCCTTCCTATCGTTACCGCTGGGAGGTGTATGAATCATATTTTAAGGATTTTTTAAATAGCGAGACGGTATGGCTGGATTTGGGCTGTGGCCATAATGCAGATATTGAAGAAAAGAAACACCTGGCTTTTTTTGCATCCGGCGTGGATATTATTAAAAATGAACCATTACTGGCGCATCCCTTTATCCTTTCGGATATCACGGTTTTGCCGTTTAAATCGGATACAATCGATTTGGTGAGCATGCGTTTTGTAATGGAACATGTTGCCGATCCGGGTGCTTTGTTTAAAGAACTAAACCGCGTTCTGAAGCCGGGCGGGAAACTCATATTTGGTACGACAAATGTATGGAGTCCGGTGATCTTTCTTCCCAAGCTGCTTCCATACACAGTACGAAAAAAAATGATATTAAAAGTCTTTAAAGTGGAAGATGAAGATATCTTCCCTACGTACCATCGGTTTAATTCATATGTAAAAATTAAAAAAAATTTTCACGAATTGAAATTGTTAAAGCTGGATTTTATTCAGGACTTGAATGCCATGAACAAAGTTCTTTTTTTAGTCTTCTTTGCCTGGCATGTATTAACAACCCCGGTTTTATTCAACCGGCTGCGTAGCAATTTAATAGCGGTTTATACGAAAGAAACTTAACTTATGTGGTTTACAGCTCTTTAGGGAACAATCATTATTGTCGGCTGTTCAAGAAAAAGGAAAAGGAATTGTTGGCTTCAATCCGTATTTCAGGAAGAAAAGGAATGAAATGAATTTAAAATTTACCATACTTTTTTTAACGGTATTTAGCGCGGTACTTCTGGCGCAAACGCCCCAAATAGTTTTTCAGACTAAGTGGGGAAGCGATCCGGAACAGGCGGGGCTGCGCGAATCTTTTGACGGGCGATATGGGCCGCAGGCGTTTCGGGTTAAAGGCGACAGCGTTTTAATTTTAGATGAACAAAACCGTGCATTAAAAATATTTTATAATGGTATTATGCTGCAATCCATTGCAATTAGCTCTGTTTCCAAAGATTTTTTACGGCCGGACAACCGAAATTTAACCGTGCTTAACGATGATAAACTACACTTTTTTAAAGACGGAAAAATAGTTTCCTCTGCCGTAGTCGGAAAGGGGAAAGTGGTGCAGGCTATTCAAAAAACGGCCGATGGCGCTGTTCTGCATTTTTCAGACGGTGAGAATGTCGCTTTAGCTCCGGGACAATCTCTGAAAAAAAGTAGCCCTTCCGTGCAAGTCTTTAAACGCAGCGCTTCACTAGCGGAAATAATCGTACCGTCAGCCAATAAACAAACCTCTTTCACGATTGACTTCCCGGAACAAAACCTGGCCGATTTACAGTTCATCGGCATGGATGGACAAAATCATCTTTTTTTTCATATTGATTTGTTTATGCAGCAAGTACCGCTTAAGGTGAAACGGGAAGTGCGTGTTTTTGATTTAAACGGAACACATCTGCTTACCTATGGAATTCCACTGAATGATTTCGCCTTAATTTTCCGCGATCTCGAAGTAACGGACGACGGCAGTCTGTACCAGATGATTCAGTTGCCGGAAGAGTTACAAATACTTAAATGGTCCTGGCCGGGCAGTGCGGTTGGTTTCCCATTTGAAATGGAAGCGCCGGAATATGACTGGAATCGCGAAGAGCGGCAATCTCTCTTTGAAGCGGAGCCGGCCGATCTTCCTAAATTAACGGATTTACCGAATGTCACGCAGGAACAGGCCCTGAGTATCGGAGATACGTATGTGCAGCTGCACTGGAACTGCACGACCGAGAATCTGACCAATGGCGTTGTTACCGATCCCTATGGCAACCATGTGGAAACGCCGGACTGGCTCTACGTGGGCAATGTGCAGCGTGTGCCCTATAAATGGGGCGGGTTTAATACCATTCAGGAATATTTAGATGGCATTGCCGCCGGGAAATATGCCGGGGACAAGGCCACCGATTCGGTTTCACCTTTAGCCGTAGGAGTTGACTGTTCCGGTTTTGTATCGCGCTGCTGGACCCTGCCAACTCATTATTCCACGCGAATGATGGATGACTATATTGCCCGAGCGTATGACAGCTGGGAGCAAACCCTTCCCGGCGATATTTGTCACCGGCCCGGTCATGTGCGCCTGATTGTGGGACATAATCCGGACGGAACGCTGGATATGGTGGAAGCCGCCGGATTTAACTGGCGGGTATCTTACACTAATTACCGCTATTCTGCCATCACGTCTTATACGCCGCGCTACTACATCAATATGCAGGGACGAACCACTACGGCGCTGGCGACGTTTAGCTGGGTAAAAAATGACAATAATGCGCATTTAAAATGGAATGTGAACGATGCCGGCGTTGTATCGGAATACCATCTCTATCTTTCCGCAGACGGAAAAAGCTGGAATGAAAAGCAGGTTATTTCTTCCGATAGTAATTCCTTTTCGCTGGCTCTGGAAGATACGCAGGCAATTTATTATAAACTCAAATGCGCGGCCGTGGCCGACAACACCGTCGAAGGCCTTGAATCGGACGGATACGGTACCTTCCGTAACAGCCGCAGGGAAAAAGTGTTGATTGTGGACGGCTTCGATCGCACCTCCGATCAAAGCGGCAGTTGGGCGCATCCCTACCATAATTTTTCCATTAGCCACGGACAGGCCTTGCAGGCGGCGCACATTCCATTTGAAACGGCAGCCAACGAAGCGGTGGTCAGCGGCGCAGTGAAATTGAATAACTATCCGGCGGTTGTTTGGATTCTGGGTGACGAAAGCACGGTTGATGAAACATTCAATACAGCCGAACAGGGTTTGGTTAAAGAATATCTGCAGCAGGGCGGGCAGCTTTTTGTAACTGGTCCGGAGATCGGTTGGGATTTGGACCATAAGGGCTCGGATGAGGATAAGGCCTTTTATCATAATTTTCTTAAAGCGATCTATGCCGAAGACGACGCGGCTTCATATACTGTAAAAGGGAAAAGCGGCACTTTGTTTAGCGCATTATCTCTGCATTATGACGATGGAAGCCACGGTGTTTATGAAGAAGATTACCCGGATGCTATTGCCACGTCCGGAGGAAGTCAGGTGGCGCTAAGCTATGCCAATGGAAAAACGGCCGGCGTCTCTTTTAAGGGCATCTTTTCAGGCGGAAGCAAAGAGGGGCGTCTTGTCTATCTGGCTTTTCCGTTTGAAACTATTTATTCCGAAAGCGAACGGGATTCGCTGATGAAGAAAGTGATGACGTTCTTTGATATTCCCGAAATTGCCGTACCCGAAATTATACCGGAAAAACTGGCGCTTTACGGGAATTATCCCAATCCGTTTAACGGACGCACCCGCATTCGTTTTTCCAGCCCCGATATCGGCCGGTTAACATTAACCATATTTGATGTTTTGGGAAGAGTCGTTCAAACGAAACATTTCTCCGTAAACCATCCCGGCCGGCAGGAGCTTATAACGGACGCCGGTAACCTGAGCAGCGGCGCCTATTTTTACAGAATCCATTTAAAGTCCGAAAGCGGCGCCTGGAAGGTCGATGGCAAGTTTGTGCTGCTAAAATAAGAAAAATAAAGGCTCTGTGTTGACCTGTTTGGGCATTGAAGAGTATTGATTAACCGGCCACTGATTTACTCCGAAAAAATAGCGACATTCCTTTAATTGAAGTCATAATTAATCTTCATACTTTATGCTTACGCATAATGCAATCCGCCGGATTCGGGGTTTGTAGCAAACAACCCGTTCATTGAGTTCTCTGCCCCCTGTCCCGGGAATTTCCGAAACAGGGGAGAGAGGAAGGTGTACTAATCTTCGGCGTCAAACTCCAGCGCATCATCGTAAATATCCTGCCGCGCACCCAGCAGCGAAATAATTTTACCCGATAGTAAGCCCGAAAAAACAGCAATTCCAACGGTAATTACAATTCCAAGAAGCTGTGCTTTAATATCCAGATTATGAACGACAAAAATAGCGGCCAGTCCGCCAAAGATTCCCGGTATTCCGTGTAAATTCGATACGCCGCAGGTATCGACAATTTTATGAAAATTTTCCTGTTTTTCCTGAAAGATGGCAAATCCAACGGTTGAAATGGCGCCGGCCAGCAGACCGATAATGATTGCTTCGAGATGGGTGGCGTGATTAAAGGTAGCGCCGATGGCCACACCGCCGGCGAGAGCGGCATTGGCAATATCGGCTGCACTGATTTTCCCCCGGATGGAAACGGAGGCGATGTAGGTGGCTATTGTGGAGCCGGAGAGCGCCATAAATACGTTTACAACCGAAGCGGGAACTGCTTCCACCGGCACAAGCGCCGCACAAAAACTGGGCCAGAACACCCATAAAACCATACTACCCAGTAGCGAAAATTTATCGGAAACGGCGTCCGATTCAATGGAGACTTCCCGGTCTTTTTGTGTGGTCAGAGAAACGGCCGCCGAAATTCCAAACAGCGCGCCAAAGGCGTGAATGACTATGGAACCGCCGGTATCGGCAATGGCACCGATAAAATTAAAATAATCGCCAACCACTACCAGTTCATTTATGATGTAAAAAGGAATAAAGAGCAATCCCAATAAAATATACTGATGCATCTTGATACGTCCAAGTACGGCGCCGGCGGCAATGAGCAGACTGGCCGCACCGAATTCCGCCAGAATAAACTGTTCCATTTCGGGTTTTGTTTCAAAAATGCCCATACTTTTTATGGCGAGATACATGGGTAAAGCAACGCTGACCAACAAAAAGGTCGCCGTTAAAGCAGAACGTCCGTATTTTTTTACAAAGACCATTAAAAAGCCAAAACCGAGTAATAACATCGCCATAATGTGTATGGAACGATTGTATTGCTGTACTTCCAGAATGGAAGAAATGGCGCTGTTTCCAAATCCCTGAGCATACATATTTACCGAGGAAGCAAACAGAAGAAGAATGATTGCCGTGACCTTTTTCGTGAAATTTTTCATATGAATCCCTTTAGCTAATAAATTGAAGTGTCGTATGTTTAATGTGAATTAATTCGTTAAGTTAGAGTCTCTTTTCTATGGATCGGATTGGTATATTAAATATTTTACGGTTCTAAAATAGGAAGGGTAAATATGAAGGTTGTTCCACCATCCGGGTTATTTTCTGCTTCGATGGCCCCGCCGTGGGCCTCTACTATTAACTTGCAGATGTACAGGCCAAGTCCCTGTCCTTTATGTTTGTGTTTGTAATCGAGAATTCTAAAAAACTTATTAAATACGAATGGGATTTGATCATCTAACAAACCCGGGCCGGAATCGATAATGCGGAATTCGATCTCTTTTTGTTCCAATGCCCGAACAAGAATCTGGACGGCGCCGTTTTCGGGGCTGAATTTAACCGCATTATGGATCAGGTTGTTTAAAACGCGCTGAATGGCCAGGGTGTCAATGGAAATTTCTGGAAGATCCGCCGCAATTTTCGGAATAAATTTGATATTTTTTCGATCGGCCTGAATCCACAAAGCGCGCAGAGTCTCGTCTAAGAACTGGTTCAGGTTGGTATTGAGTTTTAATAATTCGAATTGATTCTTTTCAAACTGGTACACCTGGCCCAGTTCTTCCATTAATTCGATTATGGAATCTCCGAGAGAGAGCGCGCTTAATAATATTTGCCGCTGCCCTTCGGATACTTCGCCGAAAACTTCCTGCTCCAATAATTCGATATAGCCGATTATACTTTGCGCTGGCGAGCGTAAATCATGTAGTAGCATTCCGGAAAGGTCGGCCTGGCGTTTATGAAGTCGCGTTAAATTAAAAATGTTATTGATATGTGTTTTTATTTCGAGAGGCCTGTCCAGCGTTTCCTGCGGAAGCAGGTAGTGCACCGGAAGCGTTTTGGGAATTTCATTTTGTCCGGTGATTAACGCAATAAACAAAACCGGCAATTTGCTGCGCAGCTTATGAATTATCTGGGAAAGCTGGGCGTCAAGCGTGTCGGCCTGGCAGATAAAAATATCATAATTGTCTTCTTCCACCAATGCCGGTAAAACCACCTGCTGCGATTCAAAACGGATATGAACCGGAAGCGTTCCGAGCGCATCTTGCAATATATTTAAATGATTGGTGTTCTGCGAGAACAACAGAACTTCCAGTGTGGACGTCGGCAATTTACTTTCCTTTAAATTCGGGTTTGCGTTTTTCCAGAAAAGCGCTGGTGCCCTCTTTCATATCGTTGGATGCGCAGCTTTTTCCGAAATAATCGGCTTCTAAGCGTATGCCGTCTTCGAGGCTTACATTTAACCCGCGGTTTACCGTCTCTAATACATAAGACGCAGCCAGAGGCGCTTTTTTCAGAATCGTATTTAATATTTTTTGACCCGCCGCTACCAACGTTTCGGCGGATATAACTTGATTGACCAGTCCCATTTCATAAGCTCGTTGGGCATCGATCATATTTCCGGTTAATAAAAGTTCCAATGCACGGCCTTTGCCGATGAGCCGTGCCATACGCTGCGTACCGCCGTAACCGGGAATCAACCCCAGGTTTACTTCCGGCTGACCAAACTTGGCGTTTTCCGAGGCCAGGCGCAAATGGCAGGCCATAGCGAGTTCGCATCCGCCGCCCAGAGCAAATCCGTTTACCAAAGCAATAACCGGTTTCGTACAATTCTCGATACGCGCAAAAACCTGCTGGCCAAAACGGGCAAATGCTTCCCCTGAGGTTAAGTCCAGCGCCTGAATTTCTGCAATGTCCGCACCGGCGGCAAACGCTTTTTCGCCCGAACCGGTCAGTAAAATACCCCGTATCTGTTCATCCTTTTCAATTTCGGAAAAGGCAGAGTCAAGTTCTTCAAGGGTACGTCGATTAAGAGCATTCAGTTTATCCGGACGGTTTAGGGTAATTGTAAGCAGAGGCGGGTCTTTTTTTAACAGCAGGTTTGTATAATTCATTTTAAGTCCTTATGTAAATCCGACAGTTGATGGCGTGGATTTTATTGAAAATAAAAACCGTTAGAAGTAGAAATATAAGTAGAAAAAAAGTACCCGGCAAGCAAAAGAACGCTAAAAATTACTAGCATGCCAAACGGTTCTAAAAATAAGTTGTGAAAATTTAAATTATTTTATTCAGGTAAAATAATTATGAGTACAAAACTCAAAAAAACAACAGGATATGAATAAAAATACATTGTATTTATTAGTTGATTTTACAGAAATGGAAGGTTAAATTTCTCACTTATTTAAATAAGAAAGTAATTTGTTAAAAATATCACATTAATTAATACGGAAATAGGAAGTCGGGAGTGCCGGTATGACACATAAAAAAATATTGAAACAAAAAAAAGAATGGGAAAGCGGCGTCCTTAACAAAGTATTGGCCAAAAATGCCGAGCGGAAAAAAGAATTTACGACCAGTTCCTGGCAGCCGGTTGAACGGGTGGCTTTGCCCGATAGCTGGGACGCCCAGAAATATCTGGATAAACTGGGTTTTCCGGGAGAATATCCCTATACCCGGGGCGTTCAGCCGACCATGTACCGCGGACGCTTGTGGACGATGCGTCAGTATGCCGGATTCGGTACGGCCGAAGAATCGAACGAACGCTATAAATATTTATTGAGCCAGGGGCAAACCGGTTTGTCTGTTGCCTTTGACCTACCCACTCAAATCGGGTACGATTCGGACGATGAACACAGCATCGGCGAAGTAGGCAAGGTGGGCGTGGCCATCGACACCTTAAAAGATATGGAAATTCTCTTTGATGGAATTCCGCTGGATAAGGTCTCTACTTCGATGACCATAAACGCGCCGGCCGCCGTACTTTTGGCCTTTTATATTGCCGCGGCCGAAAAACAGGGCGTGCCGAAAAACAAACTACGCGGCACCATTCAAAATGATATTCTAAAATAATATATTGCCCGCGGTACTTATATCTATCCGCCTAAAGCTTCCCTGCGCCTGATTACGAATATTTTCGAATACTGCGCCGCCGAGGTGCCTAATTGGAATACGATTAGTATTTCCGGCTACCATATCCGCGAAGCGGGTTCCACTGCCGCTCAGGAAGCGGCTTTTACACTGGCCGATGGTATCGAATATGTTAAAGCTGCCATTGCTGCCGGAATGGATGTGGATAAATTTGCCGGACGTCTTTCATTCTTTTTTAACGCACATAATGATCTGCTGGAAGAGGTGGCAAAATTCCGGGCCGCGCGCCGTATTTGGGCGAAAATAATGAAAGAAAAATTTAAGGCGCAAAATCCAAAATCGATGATGCTGCGCTTTCATACACAGACCGGCGGCAGTACCCTTACCGCTCAGCAACCCGATAATAACATCGTTCGCGTAACCATTCAGACTCTGGCGGCGGTTCTGGGCGGAACACAAAGTCTGCATACCAATTCGCGGGATGAGGCTTTGGGATTGCCTACGGAAGAGGCGGTACGGATTGCCTTGCGCACCCAGCAGATTGTGGCCCACGAATCGGGCGTAGCTTCTACGGTAGACCCGCTGGCCGGTTCGTATTTTGTTGAATCCCTGACGGATAAAATGGAAGAAAAGGTATGGGAATATCTGAATAAAATCGAAGAGATGGGCGGCATGGTACGCGCCATTGAAAATGGATATGTACAAAAAGAGATTCAGGATGCGGCTTTTAAATACCAGCGTGAAATCGAAGAGGTGGAACGGATTCAGGTAGGTGTAAACAAGTTTACGGTAGAGGATGAAACGCCGCAGGATATTCTTAAAGTGGATCCCACGCTGAGGGAAGTGCAGATAAAAAAAATAGCGGCGGTTCGAGAAAATCGTAATAATGAAGTCGTTCAAAAGATATTAGCCGATTTAAAAACAGCCGCGGCCGATCCAAAAGAGAATTTAATGCCGCTGATTGTGGAAGCCGCCGGAGAATATGCCTCCCTCGGAGAAATCAGTAACGTGTTGCGCGAGGCGTTCGGGGAATACGAAGAGACGGTCGTTCTTTAGATAACAAAGTACAAATGTCAAAAAATAAAAGCCAGACATATTCGTTTTTTGTTATTTGCCGTTTGAGATTTATAAACGCTTACTGTTAAAAAATAATAGGAAAAAAGATGCCAAAGAAAATACGCATACTTGTTTCAAAGCCGGGATTAGATGGTCATGATCGCGGCGCAAAATATGTGGCCCGCGCCCTGCGTGACGCCGGTTATGAAGTAATTTACACGGGCATTCGCCAATCGCCATCGGCCATTGCCAGCGCTGCCGTTCAGGAAGATGTGGACTTTGTCGGCCTGAGCCTGCTCTCCGGGGCGCATAACGAACTCTTCCCGGAAGTGGTGCGGTTGATTCGTAAAAACGGCGGCAATGAAATAATTGTTTTTGGCGGCGGCGTAATCCCCGAAACGGATATTCCGTTTTTAAAGAAGCAGGGAATAGAAGCCGTTTTCACCCCGGGAACGCCCATGAAGCGGGTCATTGCTTTTATCGAAGCGAATAAAAGCCGGATAGCGCATTAAATTATTAAAGCGAATAATATGCAAAGAAAAAACCGTTTTCTTGCTTAGTGTTCTTGGCGGTTAAAAAAATTAGGAGTCTGTTTTAGTATGATTCAAAAAATAAATCACATTGGTATCGCGGTAAAATCCCTGGATGAGCAGATCCCTTTTTACCGGGATGTGCTGGGATTGACCTTAACGGGAATCGAAGAGGTTGCCGAACAAAACGTGCGGGTTGCCATGTTCGAAGTGGGCGAAGTGCATATCGAACTGCTCGAACCCTTATCGGAAAACAGCCCCATTGCAAAATTTATGGAGAAAAAGGGAGAGGGGATGCATCATATCGCCTACCAGACCGATGATATTCGGGAAGAATTGTCCGGATTCCGGGAAAAGGGAATCCGGCTTATTGATAGCGAGCCGCGCGCCGGAGCGCATGAAACGCAGATTGCCTTTTTGCATCCCAAATCATCGGGCAGAGTACTGACCGAAATTTGTCAAACGGCAGGGGGCAGCCAATGAGTATCGAACGGAAAATTTTAGAACTTAAAGAAAAACAGGATCGGGCCAAATTAGGCGGCGGTCAAAAGTCCATCGATAAACAGCACGAGAAGGGAAAACTGACGGCCCGCGAACGCATTAATCTGGTTCTGGATGCGAATAGTTTTGAAGAAATCGATATGTTCCGCATCACCACACATAGCGATTTTGGTCAGGTAGGCAAGCAGGTTTTCGGCGACGGCATCATCACCGGGTACGGTTCTATTCACGGCAGGCTGGTCTTTATCTATTCCTTCGATTTTACCATCTTTGGCGGATCGCTTTCACAGGTAGTGGCCGAAAAGGTGGTTAAGGTGCAGGAACTGGCCGTTAAAGCCGGGGCGCCTATAATCGGCATAAACGATTCCGGCGGGGCGCGTATTCAGGAAGGGGTGGATTCCTTAGCCGGCTACACCTCTATTTTTATGAATAATGTGCTGCATTCCGGGGTGATTCCCCAAATTAGCGCAGTGGTGGGGCCGGCCGCCGGGGGCGCCGTGTATTCGCCCGCCTTAACCGATTTTGTGTTTATGGTACGTAATACGTCGTTTATGTTTTTAACCGGACCGAAAATCGTTAAAACAGTCACCCACGAAGATGTGACCGCCGATGAGCTGGGCGGGGCGGATGTGCACGGTACGAAAAGCGGTATTACCCATTTTACCTATGATGATGAAAAAACGCTGTTTGAAGGCATTCGTGAATTGTTCCGCTATATTCCTAATAATAATACGGAAGAACCGCTCATCGAAGCCTGTGGCGATCCCATCGATCGCAGTGATGAATCGTTAAACTATGTGATTCCGGAAAATCCGCATAAACCGTACGAAATGAAAGACGTCCTTTTTCAGGTTTTGGATCAGGATAGTTTTTTTGAAGTGCAGGAAGGTTATGCACAGAATATTATTGTTGGATTTGGCAAACTAAACGGGCGCTCGGTAGGCGTTGTGGCCAATCAGCCTAAATACCTGGCCGGTGTTCTGGACAGCAACGCTTCCGTTAAAGCCGCGCGTTTTATTCGCTTTTGCGACGCTTTTAATATCCCCATTATCACCTTCGAAGATGTGCCCGGATTTATGCCGGGAACCGCGCAGGAATATAACGGCATCATCCGCCACGGTGCAAAAATGTTGTACGCCTATGCCGAAGCCACGGTACCCAAGATTACGGTGATAACCCGCAAAGCATACGGCGGCGCCTTTTGTGTGATGAATTCTAAACACTTGCGGGGCGATATCGTCTATGCCTGGCCCACGGCGGAAATTGCCGTAATGGGGCCCGAAGGCGCCAGTGAAATCATTTTTTCCAAAGAGATAAAAGAGGCGTCGGATCCGCAGGCGAAGCTCAAAGAAAAGATTGATGAGTATCGTACGAAATTTGCCAACCCATATGTGGCCGCGGGGAAGGGGATGATTGACGAGGTGATCGAACCTAAATTTACCCGTTACAAAGTAATAAAAGCGCTGGAAATGCTGCGCAACAAACGCGATGATAATTTACCTAAAAAACACGGTAATATTCCGTTATAAACGAGGAACCTATGGGACAATTAGATTCAACAGCGGTTGATTCCGTTATTTACGGGATTTCCAATGTTGCCCGCTATAACGGATGGAATATTGCCTTTAGCGGTTTAGCCGTTGTTTTTGGCGGTTTGGTTCTGATAGCCTTAACAATCTTTTTATTTAACAAACTATCCGCTCAGGCCGATAAAATTGCCACTAAATCCGATTCGGATAAACCGCAAATTCAGCTTAGTTCCTCCGCGGCGGAAGCAGAAGAGGATATCCCCGAAGATCATTTGGCGGCCATTAGCGTGGCCGTGGAGTTATACCGCCGTTTGCATCTGGAAACGCTGCAAAGCGCGGTAACATTTGCCAGCGGCGAAGTAAACAGCAATTGGAAAGCCGGAGCCCGTTTCGGGCAACGAAAATCGTAGAGGTTGGAATGGTAGAAAAAGAAATTACGCTCGAAATAAAGGGCAAAGAATATAAGGTTAATATTAGCCGCTTTACTGCGGAAAGCGCTGAAATAAAAGTAAACGATGTTTCCTATTCGGTAGTGTTGAAAGACTTAGGAGTGGAACAGGTCGCGAATGTGAAACCGCAGCAGGCGCCGCGCGGCCCGGAAGCTGCCGTTTTACAATCAACGGGCGCCCGGCCGGATAAACCGATTCGGCTGCACCGGCCCAAAACGATTTCCGACGGTGCGACCATAACCGCGCCTTTGCCCGGATTGATAACCAAGATTTTTATCAATGAAGGCGATATTATTAAAATGGGTCAGCGCATCCTGATGCTCGAAGCAATGAAAATGGAAAACGAAGTCAATGCCACAAGTGAAGGGATGGTTATCGATATCCGGCACAAGGAAGGCAGTTCGGTAAACCAGGGCGATGTGCTGATTATGCTCAAGCCGGTGGAGGGCTGATATGGAAGTCATATTACGTATTATTGAAACCACCGGTTTTAATAATATGACCTGGGGCAACCTGATAATGATGGTCATCGGTGGAATTGCCATTTATCTGGCCATCGTTAAAAAATACGAACCGTTATTATTGTTGCCTATCGGCTTTGGTGTGCTGGTGGGAAATATACCGTACGATCCGGCGCTGCCGCTTGGCGTATATGATACGGTGGCCAACGGCGCTTCGCAGAATAGTGTGTTCAGCCTGATTTATTATGGGGTCACATCCGGGGTTTTCCCGCCGCTAATCTTTCTGGGGATCGGCGCTCTTACCGATTTTTCATCGCTTATTTCCAGTCCGAAATCGGTGCTGCTGGGCGCTGCCGCGCAGGTGGGAATCTTTGGCACTTATATTGGCGCCCTGCTGTTAGGATTTACAAATGCCGAATCGGCTTCTATTGGGATTATTGGCGGAGCGGACGGGCCTACCTCCATCTTCCTGGCGTCTCAGTTAGCGCCTCATTTATTGGGTCCCATTGCCATAGCGGCCTACTCGTATATGGCGCTGGTTCCGGTTATTCAGCCGCCCATAATGAAATTGCTGACCAGTAAAGAAGAGCGTTTAATTCGCATGAAACCGCCGCGGATTGTGAGCAAACGTGAAAAAATTCTGTTTCCGATTATTGTGCTGATTGTTTCAGCCTTGCTGGCGCCCGGGTCGTTAACACTGGTGGGGATGCTGATGCTCGGGAATTTATTAAAGGAAAGCGGCGTAACCGATCGGCTGGCTAAAACGGCCGGAAGTGCTTTACTGGATATTGCCACGGTACTGCTTTCGTTTGCCGTGGGTGCCAGTACGCAGGCCGAATATTTTTTAACGCCTCAATCCATCGGTATTTTTGGGTTGGGACTATTTTCATTTATGATCGCCACCACCGGCGGTCTGCTGTTTGCCAAGTTTATGAATCTGTTTTTAAAGGATAAAATTAATCCGCTGATCGGCGCGGCGGGCGTGTCGGCCGTTCCGGATTCCGCGCGGGTGGTGCAGCATGTGGCTTTGGAATATGATAAAGACAACCATTTACTGATGCATGCCATGGCGCCCAATGTGGCGGGAGTAATCGGTTCGGCGGTGGCGGCAGGCGTATTTATTGCTATCTTTTAAACTTTTTTTATAGACCTTCCAGGTTTTTAAGACCCGGAAGGCCTGCTCCTCTAAAGAATGGAATCGGTTCTTAATCCAACAGTTTTCGAACGGCCGAAACCAGCTCATCCGAATTCCACGGTTTTTCCAGATAGTAATCTATTTTTGCTTCGTTAATGGCCTTTATCGTATCCTGATGACTGGCCAGCCCGGTTAATAAGATACGCGGGATTCTCTTAAAACGCGCATCCTGATTCAGGCGGGATAAAAAATCAACACCGTTTTCTCCCGGCATAATATGGTCGCAGATAATCAACGAGACGATCTGGTTTTCTTCCAATAATTCATTAAGCACTTCTTCGGCTTCGGCGGCCGATTCACATTCCACAATTGTGAAAACCTCTTCAAAAACGGAGAGTTCCCGCTTTACGGTAGATAAAATTTCGCGCTGGTCATCCACGCAGAGAATATTCTGTTTAGACATCATTGCCTCCTGAAGGTATATAGATTATAAAACTGGTTCCATTCGTTGAACTTTGCACATCGATGCGCCCGTCATATTCGGTGATAATGCGCTTGACGATGGTTAACCCCAGTCCGAGGCCAAAGGAAAGGCCACTGACTTTTGTCGTTACATTAGGTTGAAAAATGGTTGAAAATATTTCGTTGGGAATGCCCGGTCCGTTATCTGCAATTTTTACCCGGATATTTCCCATAATACATTCGCTGTTTATGGTAAGTTGCGCATTATCGCTTCGGGCATCGTGCAAAGCTTCGCAGGCATTTTTAATCAGATTTGTCCAAACCTGAATGAATTCACCAATATTCGCGGTTATTGGTGGAAGCGGATCAAGTTCAAGGCGAACCGATATGTCCCTGGTTTTATGTCGCAGCAGGGTGAGAGCGTTATGAATCGTTTCGTTTAAATCTACTCCCGCCTGCCTGTTTTTTTGCAGATTCCCCAATGATTTTACAGATTGAACAACGTGTGCGGATTGCCGCGAGGCGACTTCCATATCGTGCAGGGCAGCGCCCAGCTCCCAGCTATTATACATAGCATTGATTTGCGTTTTTGGTAACCGGGAAATATCGGACGCCTGTTTTTCGGAAAGACCCATTTGGGCAATTTGCGCAATAGTATTGGCGTCCATTAACGGACAATCAGCGCGCAGCTTCTTTTTATGTTGACGCACTTCCCGGCTGGAAAGATAGCGCCCTTTGTTTAACCCGGTTTTAAAGAAGACAGACTCCGGTTCTTGTTCCATCTGCATGGATAGTTGCCGCGAAAGCCATTCGGTGTTATGCGCCAAAACGGAAATGGCGTTATTGAGCTCATGCGCAATTCCGGCGGCAATCTGGCCAAGAGAGGCCAGGTTTTGATTCTCCATTAACTTTTTTTGAGTCTGTTGTTTTTCCCTGGAAACTTCCAGTAAACGGTGTTGCCGTTTAACCAGATCTTTTACGGCGAAGGGCATAAAGTCTTTTTCGATACAGAGCGTATCGGCCGCCGGTTTTGTATGCTTGTCGATATAAGCCAGTTCGCAGTCGGTCTCGGCCTGAATGGTGGCCAGGCTAATGTAGGTTTTGGAAAAAAAACTATAGACCCCTAAAAAATTTTTTTCGGCGGCTGAAAAAACAATTTCCCGCCCCTGATCCTTAGTTTCGACAAAACCGCTTAAACGACCGGAGTGGACAAAAAAGAGCCGGCTGTTTACGGCGCCTTCTTCAATTAGTATTTCACCTTTGCGCAGCCAGATAAAACGGCTGGAATCGGAAAAATAATTTTGTATGAGCCGGTTTAACAGGGCTTCATTCTCTTGAATCTGCATAAAACGCGCGCCTTTTTAATAGTTACAAAATATACAAATTTGCAGGGATAAAAGCAGTATCTAAAGTAAATAATCCGGAGGCGTTATTCGGTTTTGTTGGCGCCGCGTCGAATCGTGTGGGTAAGAACAGAGAAGGCCAAAAGCGAAAAGAGAAAAAGGGGAAAAACCACTGTGTGCCGGCGGTAAAATACAATGTAAAAATACCTTTACTGATTTTTGCACTTTCCGTGTTTGTACGGAAACATATATCGTATCTGTTTTAAGCAGACGCTGAACTTTTATCTGTATTTAAGAATCGCAGATCCGGAAGCTAAAAAGTCTGTTGCCGCTTCTTTGTAGTTCCATCTGCAATAATTCACAGCATTTCTTATAAAGTAGGCTTCTACTAAAGAAAAACGTCGCGAATAGGGAACCTTTTTTTTAAAGAGAAGTATTTTCTAATTATTCTTGTAAAAAATAGGAAATATTGATATATTGAACGACTGTATTCGAGTGTATAAATACGCAATGTGAAAGGTGCTTTTTTGTAGAGTGTTATCCTTAAAAAAGTGCTTAAATACTGTAACTATTTTTACTAAATCGAATCTAAATTTAACGTAAGTTTTAAACAGATAACTAAATGTAGTAATCATAAACGAAACGGAGGCTATAATGGCTGGTAAAGTTATTAAGTTCGAGGCTGATGCTCTTAGCAGCATGAAAAAAGGTATCGATATCTTAGCTAAAACAGTTAAAATTACACTGGGTCCTAAAGGCCGTAATGTTGTAATAGATAAAAAATTTGGCGCGCCAACGATCACCAAAGACGGTGTATCGGTTGCCAAGGAAATCGAATTGGAAGACCCGTTTGAAAATATGGGCGCTCAGATGGTAAAAGAAGTTGCTTCCAAAACCAGTGATGTGGCCGGTGACGGTACCACCACCGCAACGGTTTTAACCCAGGCGATTTTTACCCAGGGTTTACGTAATGTAACCGCCGGCGCAAATCCTACCGCTCTGAAACGCGGTATCGAAAAAGCGATTGCCAAAGTTGTTGAGAATCTAAAATCCATGTCCCGCGAAGTGGCCGGTAAAACGGAAATTGCTCAGGTGGGTACGATTTCGGCGAACAACGATGCCACCATCGGTAACCTGATTGCCGATGCCATGGAAAAAGTTGGCAAAGACGGCGTTATCACCGTTGAAGAAGCCAAATCCATCGAAACATCTCTGGATATCGTAGAAGGTATGCAGTTTGACCGCGGTTATGTATCCCCGTATTTCATCACGAATTCCGATTCGATGGAAGTCGTTATGGAAGACCCTGCCATTCTGATTCATGATAAAAAAATCAGCGCGATGAAAGACCTGCTTCCGATTCTGGAAAAGACCGCTCAAGGTGGCAAGCAGTTGCTTATTATTGCCGAAGATATTGAAGGCGAAGCTCTGGCTACGCTAGTTGTAAATAAATTACGCGGCACGCTGCGCATTGCTGCCGTAAAAGCGCCGGGTTTTGGCGACCGCAGAAAAGCCATGCTCGAAGACATCGCCGTATTGACCGGCGGACGGGTTATCAGCGAAGAAACCGGTTTTAAGCTGGAAAATACAACGCTGGATGATCTCGGTACGGCAAAACGTGTTACCATCGATAAAGATAACACAACGATTGTGGAAGGCGCTGGCAGCGGCGATGAGATCAAGGCCCGTGTGAACCAGATTCGCGCACAAATTGAAAACACCACAAGCGATTATGATAGAGAAAAATTACAGGAACGTCTTGCCAAATTGGCCGGCGGTGTTGCTGTCATTAAAATCGGCGCCGCTACAGAAGTAGAAATGAAAGAAAAGAAAGCCCGCGTTGAAGATGCGCTTCATGCAACCCGCGCTGCCGTTGAAGAAGGTATCGTTCCCGGAGGCGGCGTTGCTCTGCTGCGTTCCGTTGATGTTTTGGATGACCTGAAATTAGAAGGCGACGAAGCGATTGGTGTAAGCATTATCCGTCGTGCGCTGGAAGAACCGATTCGTATGATTGTGGGCAATGCCGGTCTTGAAGGGTCTGTAATTGTAAACAAGGTGCGAGAAGGTAAAGACGCCTACGGTTTTAATGCACAGACCAATAAATACGAAGATCTATTAAAAGCCGGTGTTCTGGATCCGACAAAAGTGACCAGAAGCGCACTGGAAAATGCCGCATCGGTATCTGCTTTACTGCTTATGACCGAAGCGATGATTACGGAAAAAGAAGAAGAAGCGCCTGCAGCGCCTGCTATGCCTCCGGGCGGAATGGGTGGCATGGGAGGAATGTACTAATTCCGGTTTATCCTGTTATTCAAAAGCCCGGCCTTTGCCGGGCTTTTTTGTTTTTAGGGTAATCTTCTGTTTTTAACTGATAAGAATCTTTTTGCTTCTATCGTCGTTTTGTGTGGGTAAGAGAGTTAAAAAAATGCCGCGGAGGAACACGGGTTCTCACGGATTAAAACCTTTAATGTTTATTGTTTCGTTTGTTTAAATGTATTTGTATTAATTTGCGCGCTTTCGCGGCTAAAAGTTCTTTTCGCAATACTTTTTTAATAAAAGGAAAGCTCTAATAAACCGGAATGCAAGCAATCGGTTCGTGCGAATTCATCATAAAGAGCAGAAACCCGCAACGCTATTTTTACATCGGTGTTTTATCGATGAGAATCAGTAACTCGCCTTTTCCCCCATACGATTTGAAAACGAAGTAAAACTATCCTAAAGGGCTGCAAAAAAAATCGATCCGAAAATATATCACCTCAGAACAGTAAAGAGAAAAACTTTTTCCTTTTCTTCGTTATTGACTCAATACGCCATTAAGGTTAATTTACCGTTTCATTCAAATGAAATGAGCGTCCATTGGATATCATCCGGCTAACGAAAATGATCTTTTATGCCCATCACGGATTTTACGAAGCCGAACGTGAACTGGGACAAAAATTTGAAGTGGATATTGAACTGGAATTTGATTTAAGTCGGGCTGCTCTGGAAGATGATTTAACAAAAACCATCGATTACACAGCCGTTTATAAAATCACAAAAACTATTTTTGAAAATTATAAATTTAAACTGATCGAAACAGCGGCAGAACGGATAGCTGAAAAAGTGCTGCATCTGGCCGGTGTGCATGCCGTGCGGGTTGTGGTGCGTAAACCCCATGCGCCGGTGAACGGACTGCTGGACCATGTGGAAATAGAAATATTTCGAAAAGGAAACGCATGATTTACTATCTGTCTCTTGGCAGTAATAAAGGCGACCGGGGCAGATTTTTACAAAGAGCGTTTTCCGGGCTGGAGCAGTTTGGGAATATCTCCGGACGTTCCCGAATTTACGAAACCGAACCGGTGGGCTTTTTAGAGCAAGCCTCCTTTTTAAATGCGGTTTGCGTGCTGGAGAGTAATTACCGCCCCTTTAGGCTGCTGCGAAAACTTAAACAGATTGAAACCCGGCTTGGACGGCAGCGCAACAGACGATGGGGAGCGCGGGAAATAGATATCGATATTATCGACTGTAATGGAGAAACGGTACAATCGCGCCTTTTAATCATTCCGCACATTATGATGGAACACCGCGCTTTTGTTTTGCAGCCGCTGGCCGAAGCTGCGCCGGATTATATAAACAGAGACGGGCATTCTGCCGCACAGCTTTTATACGCTTTAAACGAAAAGGCTCAAACAAGAAAGCTTGTTTCCATTAATGGAAATAAATAGGAATCCATTATTTGTCGTTTTTTTTGGAGCGATTATTTGTATATTGTGTTTTGGAATTTAAGGTAACCTGTTATGCCACTGGATAAACTCAGATATATTGCCGTCGAAGGCGTTATTGGCGTCGGTAAAACCACGCTTACCGATATGTTGTCCAAAACTATCGGGACATCCGTTATTTTAGAAGAATTTGAACAAAACCCTTTTCTCGAAGAATTTTATGAAGATCCACGACGTTATGCGTTTCAGACCCAGATATTTTTCCTGCTCAGTCGTTTCCGGCAAATTCAGGAACTGCGCCAGGTTGATTTGTTCCGGCAGAAAATCGTAAGCGATTATCTATTCGAAAAAGACCGGATTTTTGCCACGCTGAACTTGTCGGAAAAAGAAATGAAACTCTACGACGGTATCGCCCGTTTGATGGAAAAGGAAGTGCCCGTTCCGGATTTGGTTATCTATTTACAGGCCTCCACCAAACGACTGATGGAAAACATTCACAAACGGGGCAGAAGCTATGAAAAAAATATGGATCCCGAATACATCGAAGGTTTAAATGAGTTATACAATAAATTTTTCTTTCATTACAGCAAAGCGCCGCTTCTGGTGATTAATACGGATGAGATTGATTTTCAGCATTCCGAGAGGGAATACCAGGATATCCTCGTAGAAATCAATCATCACGAGGCCGGCACTCGCTATTACGTTCCTAAAAAACGCAGGTAAACGATGAGATATTTGCTTCTATTTTTTCTTGGCTATTTACTATTTCGCTATATGCGTCCGTTGCTGCAGAAGAAACCCGAAAATCCACAGGTGAAAGACAGTAGAACGCAAACTAATGACAGCATTACTAAAAATCGGAAGATTGAAGATGCAGAATTCGAAGAAATTGAATAGTTCGGCTACCGATCGTTTTGAAAACGATCTGGAAAAACTACAAACGGAAAATTCCCGTTTGCATTCTTTGCTGGAAGTAACCAATACGCTTTCCAGTGTGATCAATCTCGAAACGCTGCTGTTTAAAATTATGGATGTGGTTAAAATTAATCTGCATGCCGACCGCTGTACCGTTTTTATTTTGGATAAAGATAAAAATGAACTCTGGTCTAAAGTGGCAATGGGGGTAAAACAGGAGATCCGTTTTCCGGCCGATAAGGGGATTGCCGGATTCGTAGCCACCAGTGGAGAGACCCTTAACATTCCCGACGCCTACGCCGATTACCGTTTTAATCCCGAGGTGGACAAGAAAACCGGATACAAAACAGAAAATATGCTAACCATGCCCATGCGTGACAAGCGCAATGAGGTCATCGGCGTTTTTCAGGTCTTAAACCGTAAGACGGGATCCTTTACCTCTGAAGACGAAGAACTATTGGGCGCCATCTCTTCCGTCGCGGCCAGCGCCGTTGAAAATGCGCTGCTTTACGAGGAAATTCGAAAATCGTTTACCAGTTTTATCGAAACTCTGTCAACCACCCTTGATGCTCGCGATTACATTACCTCCGGTCATTCGCGCCGGGTCACCCTGTATGCCGTACAGATTTCGCGTTTGATGCGTCTGGATGCGGCTGAAATAAACCGTATCCGCTATGCGTCTCTGCTGCATGATATCGGCAAGATTGGCGTTCCGGAAATTGTATTGTTTAAGAATAAAAAACTAAGCGACGATGAGTATGAAATTATTAAGCGGCATGCCAGTTTAACCAAGAGTATTCTCAGTAAAATTCATTTCCAGAAAGAGTTAAAGGATGTACCGGAAATTGCGTCCACCCACCACGAAAAGATAGACGGCAGCGGTTATCCGGACGGATTAACTTCCGCTGATATTCCGCTGGGCGGTAAGATTTTAGCCGTTTGCGATGTGTTTGACGCGCTGACCTCCCGACGGCAGTATCGGGACCGGATTGAGATCGAAAAGGTGATGGACATTATCGATAAAGAAACCGGAACGGCATTTGAACCTTTTGTAGTGTACGAGTTTAAGAGTATCCGTCTTAATGTGCTGGTGGAAATTCTGGAATTCGGATACAACGAGAATCTTAAAAAAGAGGATTTGGAACTTCTAAAGAATTACAGCCTTAAAGATATTGTGCAAATTCGCATCAACGGCGCAAAAGACGAAGAACAGGCACATATGGAAGAAGTGTTTATGCGTTACTATCTTCGTACCTATCGCATGGACTAAGGATTTCTCTTCGCTAATGCGATTCTCTTCTGCTCCCACCAGCGGTCCACATACGGCGCTATATAATAGGTAATAACCGCTAATGCCCACCCTGCAAACAGATCAATGGCATAATGATGGCGCAAATAGATCGTCGAAATGACCAAACTGATTCCGGGTATTAATAAAATCCAGAATAGTTTTTTTGAATTTACATAAGCATATATCAGCGTAATTAATGTAACCGCATTATGCAGGCTGGGAAAAGCGCCGCGTGCCGAGGTCGGATCCATCCGAATCAGTTTATTTTCGGTACGGGTTAACCAGCCGCCGGAAAATTACGGGTAAATTCGTTAGCTAAGATTTTACTTGGAGAAGTGGCCGGAAAAATGATGTAAAGCGCATAACCGATGTAGAAGGTCAGAATGGTTCCCAGTAAAGCGGCGCGCAGTTTTTGTTCTTCTTTTTTAATTATCAGGTAAACAACGACCACAACGACAATCAGAAAATAATTCATATAGCTTAAACTTAAATAGTCGGTAAGCAGGGGATGATAAAACTGCTGCGCCCAGATACAGGGCTGCACGCCAAACAGATACTGGTCGGCCGCAATTAACCAGCTATCGATATTGTGTGGGTTTATAAATCCGATGGTATCGTGCAGATTTGTATAGATGGCAATACAAAAAAGAAAGGGCATAGTATTGCGTATCCATCTGAAAAACGGACGTTGACTATATTTTTCCAATAGATAAAAATAGAGCGCCATCATCAGCAGCGTAACGGCCAAACGGGTAAACCCACCGTAAAACCGCCTGGGAATTACAATACCCGCGCCGCTAAAATACAAATTTGCCCTAACCGTAATAATAAAGGATGGAATAAAGAAAACGAGGGCGATAACCTCTTCGATATGTAGCCCGCTGATCCAGTTTACAAATTTAGTTTTTAACCGACTCATTTTAAAAATCAAAAACCGTCTATTCAAACAATTGTAATATATCTTCTTTTTCCAGCGATTTAAAAAACGATTCTTCGGTGGAGATAAGCGATTTAACCAGATTGACTTTTTTCGCTTGCAGCCGGATAATTTTTTCTTCCACACTGTCTTTGGAAATCAGTTTATAGGCGAATACTTTCCGTGTTTGGCCGATGCGGTAGGCCCGGTCGGTGGCCTGCATTTCCACCGCGGGGTTCCACCACGGGTCATAATGGACGACATAATCGGCTGCGGTCAGGTTTAAACCGGTGCCGCCCGCTTTGAGGCTGATAAGGAAAATACGGATATTGGGGTTGTTCTGAAATTCGTCCACCGGAGACTGCCTGTCTTTTGTAGAACCGTCGAGATAGGAATAGGGGATATTCAGCCCGTCGAAATGACGCCGTATAATTTGCAGCATTTTTACAAACTGGCTAAAAATCAGAACCTTATGATCTTCGGAAATAATCTCTTCCACCATTTCGGTAAGGGCGCTAAATTTGCCGGACGTGTCGACATATTTTTGATCGACAAGCGCCGGATGGCAGGCAATCTGGCGTAATTTGGTAAGCCCTTCGAGCACCTTAAACTTGGATTTATTCAGTCCCTTGCTTTCAATCTCTTCCATAATGCTGTCGCGGTAGCTCTGTTTCCATGTATTGTACATTTTTAACTGCTCTTCGGACATGGGCGACTGAATTAAACTTTCTACTTTTGGCGGCAGCTCTTTGGCCACGTCTTCTTTTTTGCGCCGTAGAATAAATGGGAAAATCAGCTTTCGTAATTCCGCGGCGGCCTGTACATTCTGTTCTTTTTCGATGGGGCGCATAAAGGATTCTTTAAAAAACGCCTGGTCGCCTAATAAACCCGGATTGATGTAGGCAAATTGAGACCATAAATCCATGGTGTTGTTTTCAACCGGTGTTCCGGTCATAGCCAGCCGGTTTTGGGCCTGAAGCAGGCGCACGGCTTTGGATGTTTCCGAACCCGGATTTTTGATATACTGCGATTCATCCAGGATGGCAAAGTTAAATGTTATGTCTTTCAAAAAAGCAATATCGCGACGCAAATGTCCGTATGTGGTTAAGATAACCTGATACTTTTTTAGGCGTCGAATATCTTTGGAGCGCCGGGTTCCATAATGAATTAAATAGTTCAGTCCTGGTGTAAATACATTGATTTCACGGGCCCAGTTAAAAATAACAGAGGTCGGCGCAACAATGAGATTTGTCTTTTTCGGATGCAGGTTGCTTTCATTACGTAAAACGGCCAGGGCCTGGATTGTTTTACCCAGTCCCATGTCATCGGCCAAAATCCCGCCAAAAGAAAAATCTTTTAAAAAGTTCAGCCAGTCATAGCCGGCTTTCTGATAGTCGCGAAGCTCGCCCACAAAATTTTCCGGGAGCTTGTAGTTTTTAATTTTGTTGAATTTATCTAATTTTTTAATCTTTTCCGCGCTCAGACTATCCATCTGTTTTTGGTCGGCTTCACTAAGCATACGATCGATAAACGAGAGGTGATGGTTGGCAAACCGGATGCTGTTGTCTTCCACCTTGCCGAAATTGATCATATAGTTTAGTTTTTCGATGAGTTTTTCCGGAAGCTTGGCGATACTGCCGTCGCGTAATTTAATGAATTTTTTATTGGCTTTCAGGGCGCGTTTCAGTTCTTCCAGAGTCACGGCCACGCCGTCAAATTCCAGGTTTAGCTCAATATCAAACCAGTCTGTTTCGGATGAAACGTTTACACCAAAAGTAGCGTCGGCCCGCTTTACCTTAAAACGTACTAAGCTCTCTTCGCCCATCACTTCGAACCCGTCTTCTACAAGGGCAGGGAGTCCGGTAAAAAGCCAGTCTAAGGCATCTTCGAACGTGGCATAAAATAGTCCGGGCGTATCTTCTACAATTTCACTTTCCAAAACCTGATTGCGGATTACCGATTCCATTTCCCGGTCGCGGTGTATGCGGATAATATTTTTTGTTTTGGAATCGTATTGTAAATACTGATCGTTACTGTG
The DNA here is from genome assembly GCA_024278755.1 of Calditrichota bacterium. GTDB lineage: Bacteria > Calditrichota > Calditrichia > Calditrichales > Calditrichaceae > JANTFQ01. The sequence continues at coordinate 41,154 of JAJRSO010000077.1, forward strand.
GCTGTATGAGATTTCGATACCGCTATATAAAATTGAAAGCGAAACCACCAGTTGATCGTCCATCTCTTCGATATATAGGCGTTTACCGCTTACTTCATTAATCTCGGTAACGGCAATTCCCGGGGGAAATTCCACATACGGGAAAATAGGTAATTTTGCCAGATAGTCCGAAATAAACGAGTGGTATTCATCTTTGGAAAGCTGAATATGTAAATCTTCATCGATAAATGATTTAATATAGGAATAGCGGAATGGAAAATTACAGAAATGCAGTTTGCCGTCCCGATAAAACCAGATGGGATTAGTGGTCAGAATCTTAGTGGACTTATCCACCTTAATATCATGGTTATCCCTAATAAAATGGGGCTGAAAGGCGTAATTATTATATTCATCCTGTTCCAGTTTAAAGACCAGTTGCCAGGGTCTGCGTCCAAAGCGGATACGCGAACCGATGCTATCGTCTTCATTTTTTATATGTAGCTCGCTGGTGCTTAGTAAATTAAAAATCTGCCCGGCATCCAGGCCGAATTCCAGATAACTGGTCTCCAGGCGTCCGCGGTAATAGACCGATGATTGCTGACTTTGCAACCGTTCCAGATAGGAAATGGCGATCAAATCTCCGGAAGTGCGAAAAACATTCTGTTCGGAAAGTTCATTAAAGGACGGCTCCTGGATACGGCCATAGGTACCGTCTTTTTTCATGTACACTTTTACCGGTTTAATATTCCAGTAATTTTCCAGAATATTAATGATGTAAATCAGTTTCCAGCGCACTTCCTGTGAAAACTCGCTATCTACCTGTTGAATGGTAATCAGCTTTTCAAAATATTCGCGCCAGCTAAAACCTTCATCCTGAACGGTGTCGTCTTTGGAGATTTGTTCATCTATTATTTTTAGCGCCGCCGCCACGGCATGCTTGCAAATATAGTTATATGGGCAGGAACATTCCGCATCAAACGAACGGTCGTCGGCTTTTAGCCGCACCACATAAGGGTAGGTGCCCCGTACCGTTGCCAATACCGAAAGGTTGTCCATTTGTTTTATTTTTACACGACCTTCTTTGAAATAATCCAGCCCCTGTTTAAAGATGATGTCCGGCACCCGGTCTTTTAAATCTTTTATATCTATTTTCAATGTACACTCCGTTAACTTTTCAGCGGCCATTTGCAATTTGGCTCTGTTAAAAATATAATATACTTCGAACCAGTAATATAACACATAAGTATTTGTGATTCAAAACGAAAAAGTCATTTAATTGTAAAACTATCTATTTTTTTTCCGCAGGTTAAAACCATTCCAGTCCGGTTTTATCCCGGATTGCGGTAAAGGGAGAATATTCGGGATGCTCTTTTTTAAGAAACTGATGAATGAAGGTGGGATGTCCCTGTCTAATTATCTTTTCCGTGTCGTCAATGCTTTGAAGAATAGTGTCTGTCCAGGCTTGCGCCTTTTTCCCCCATAGTATGTAAAATGGGCTTTCAGCCCGATGATTCAGGGCCGGGATAACGGCCTGATGAAAAGTCTGCCAAAATTGAAAGTGTGCTTTTTTTTGAGAAGACCCGGCAAAGGTCAGCGAGGTGTTAATAAGCAGAACCCCCTGACTTAACCACAATTGGAACAGCTCTTGCGGAGATTTTATCCGCCGCTCTAAAGCTATTTCGCGGCATTGGGCAATGGGTGTATTGTAATCGGCCAGTCCGTCATCTACTAAAAGAGCTTTTAAAATATTTTTAAGAGAATTACCATTGGTTTTATCCTGCCATGATTTAATTTCCGCATCCCAAAAGGCTACACCGTTTGCCGAAGAGCGCCGCGGATAGGGGTCTTCTCCAAATAAAACACAGCGTACGTCTCCGGGGGCGATTCGATTAAAAACATTAAAAATGAGTTCGGGATGCGGAGTTAAGAATTCTGCTTTCTGAACAAATGAATCCAATTGCGGATAAAACGCTGATAAATCAATGGCGTTTTTTAAAAAAGCTTCCCATTTTTCCGGTAACCGCATATTTCTTTGTCCTGTAATTTCAAACCTGCAAAATAATCATTTACAGGATATGCGTCAAACCGTGTTTAACCTTCCGGGAGTTATAACCCGGAAGGTTTTACAGGCGGTTATTCTACAGGGTATGATGATACCGGAATTCCCAGCCGATGGGCGCGATAAAAATACGTTTATTCGTTTTCTTTAAAAAATGCGCGAACCAGAATTGCGAAGAAACCGGGTTATTATTCCTTAACAGATATTCCACCCCCGGTGTAAACATCAGCATCGGCATCGTTCTGCGGGTATCGGGATCCGGCGGACTGATAAACATGCCGAAATCAAGCCCCAGTCTGGCGCGCCAGGGTGCGGTATTAAAATGATAACCGTATCCGGCGGTAAAAGAAAAAGGAAACCCTTTACCCGGCCACATCAGCGGAAATCCGGTAACCTGGACGCTGTGCCGATCGTTAAAGCCGTGTTCGACACCCACGCCAAAAAGCAGATGTCCGCTTAATGTAAATGAAAAATGTAAACGGTTATAAGAAGTATCTTCCGCCATTAAAGCAGAAGTGGAAAATAAAAGAAGACCTGCCACTAAAATTTTTAAACGCATCGTCATCTTTCCTCCTTTAAAAAAACGGATAAAAGTAAAGCAATTCCACTGAGTAGAAGCGGTAATGGAATTAACGAATACATGAGCAGACGCACATAGATATCAAATTTCATCCAGCCGCCAAAAAAGAAAAGCAGGACAATCGTAAGAATAATAAAACCCAGGCCGCAATAAAGGGGATAGCGTTCCGAAAACCAGGCGGCCGCTGTCATTAACAGAAAGGGAATGGAGCCTATAAGCGTTTCGAATTGAAATCCATGGGAAAACAAGACAAACAACAGCCAGATTCCTGCGAAAAAAAATCCGATTCCCCGCGCGCCGGAGCGTAAGCCGAAATTCTGAAAGAGATTAATAAAAAATTTTATAACCAGGGGAACGAGTAAAACCAAATACCATTGCGGCGGCGGATTGATCCCTTTTTTTACATATTCCTGAATCATCAAAAACAAAAGTAATCCGATTACTACATAAAAGGAAATATGGCTGCTAAAATGACTGATATACACTTGTCGTTCGTCCAGATCCGTTTTTTTTCGGAACTCCCGCACCAGAGGCGTTGCCAAAGCCAGGATTGTAAATACGATTAAAAGCCATATGGGCAGCCCTCTGCCTAACATGATAAGAACGACGATTGCAAACAGCCAGACGGTTTTTAACAGACTCATTGAAATTTTCATAATACCTCCGATATTTTAATCATCAGGGTCCAATTGAAATAAGTCTTCAATTTTACAATTAAAGATATGCGCCAGTTTTAAGGCCAGTTTAACCGATGGATTAAAAACGCCTTTTTCGATGGCTATAATTGTCTGACGGGTTACACCGGCCTGTTCGGCCAGGCGCTTTTGGGTCATTTCGTTGTTCAAATAACGATGATGGCGGATTGTATTTTTCATAACATACGCGACGGTTTCTTTTTTTGAATAGTAATTAAAAGTATACAAAATGTCAAGTATTATATACACCTCAATAGACGTGATTGGAATATAAGCGATTTGTTTAGAAAAACTAAGGAAAGGAAGTGTGATAAATTGCATAATCGGTATTCATTTGCTTATGTATTTTTTATTTATAGTTCTTTGCACTCTACCCGATAGATGATAAAGCCACTATAATATTTTTTTTCTTAAATTAAAAAACAGGAAATACGCATGGAAGAAAAACGAGTTGTTGTCACAGGGATGGGCGCCGTTACCCCTATTGGTCACGGTTTAGAGGCCTTTTGGAATGGACTTATTTCCGGTAAAAACGGTATCGGCAAAGTAACCCATTTTGATCCGCAGGATTATCGTTCGCATATGGCGGCAGAAGTTCGCAATTTTGACGCCGGGCAATGGGTGGGAAAAAAGATAATAAACCGTTTTGATCGCTTTTCTGTTTTTGCCATTGCCGCCTCCGTAATGGCCTTTAAAGACGCCGGACTGGATCGGTTTGAATTTGAAGCGGAAAAAGCGGGGGTCATTATTGGTTCCGGAATTGGCGGCTCCGAAACGATTCAGGATGGGGCAAAAAAAATAAACGAAAAGGGCCCTTCTGCAATTAGCCCGTTTTTTATTCCCAGTGTGCTAATTAACATGGCCGCCAGCCTGGTTTCGATTCGGTTGGGGTTTAAAGGTTCACTGGCCGCTCCTTCCGTTGCCTGCTCCACCGGCGGCAATGCCATCGGCGAAGCCTACCGAATGATTCAGAGAGGGAACGAAGTGCTCATGGCCGCGGGTAGTGGTGAAACCGCCATTAATCCCCTGCCTTATGCCGGATTTTGTGCTTTGAGGGCTATGTCGCAGCGTAATGATGACATGGAACATGCCAGTCGTCCATTTGATAAAAAGCGTGATGGATTTGTAATGGGCGAGGGTTCCGGTATCGTTATTCTGGAGGAGCTGGAACATGCCAAAGCGAGAGGCGCGCATATCTATGCAGAATTAATCGGCTATGGAAACACGGCGGACGCTTATCATTATACGGCGCCCCATCCCGAAGCGGACGGCATGATCCGGGTGATGCAGGAGGCCATACATGATGCGGAAATTACGCCTGAACAGGTGGAATACATTAATGCACATGGCACATCCACAGCGCTTAATGATCAGGCCGAGTGTCTGGCCATAAAAAAAACATTTGCCGGTTCTCTTGATAAACTTCAGATTACTTCAATAAAATCAATGATTGGTCATTTGCTGGGAGGCGCCGGTTCGGTGGAATTTATTGCCACGGTTATGAGTGTGCAGGAAGGAATCATTCCGCCGACAATCAATACAACGGAACTGGACAATGAATGTGAATTGAATGTCGTTTTAGGTAAGGCTCTGAAAAAGGATATAAATATAGCCGCTACCAATAATTTTGGTTTTGGCGGGGGGAATGCCTCGCTTCTCCTTAAAAAATATGTAGATTAAGAGATCCCTCTGCGGAACCTTTAGGGATTCGTAGAATTAAAGAAAGACCGTTTTTATCTGAAAGTCACTAAACCTGCGCAGATGTCATAACTTAAAAAAGCTTCTATACCTGTCAAGTCTATAAGCTTTCGTTTAAAAATCTAATACAATCTTTCCAAACGGACGCCCGTCTTCTAAATACTGATGGGCGTTTTTGATCTCCTTAAAAGAAAACACTTTATCCACCGCCGGTTTCAGCTTTCCTGTTTCTACCAGATCCAGTATATCCACCATATCCTGACGGGTTCCCATGGTGGAACCGATTATCTGCTGATGCTTGATAAACAGCGCCCGAAGATCAATTTTTACCTGCGGACCCGTTGTGGCGCCGCAGGTAACCAAACGCCCGCCTTTGCCGAGCGCCCGTAACGAATCATTCCAGGTTAGCGCTCCGGTATGTTCAAATACCACATCCACGCCGCTACCCGATGTTATTTCACGGACGGTTTTACCCACCGGCTGGGTTTTATAATTGATAACATAATCGGCGCCCAGTTGTTTGGCGGCTTGTAATTTTTCTGCGCTTCCGGCGGTGGTAATCACTCTGGCGCCCAGCGCCTTTGCTATCTGGATGGCCATACTGCCGATTCCGCTCGAAGCGCCATAAATCAGTATCCATTCACCGGATTTAAGCTGCACTTTTGGCGCCAGCATATGATAGGCCGTCATCGCGGCCAGGGGCAGGGCAGCCGTTTCCGGCCAGCTTAATCTATTAGGTTTGAGTAAAACATATTTTGCAGGAACCGCAATGTATTCGGCCTGAACACCCTGAATTGATTCACCGGGGATATGGAAATCTCGGCATAGATTATCCTTTCCCTGAAGGCATAATTCACAGTGGCCGCAGGAGCGGATGGGAATTCCGAACACTTCATCGCCTTTTTTAAAAGCAAATTCCTGTGCGGCAACGGCGCCTGTTTTTTCGATTACGCCCGCGGCGTCACTGCCCATCGTCAGTGGAAGCGATACGCCGGGGATGCCTTTCCGCACCCAAATATCCAAATGATTTAAGGCGGCGGTTTTCACTTTAATCAGCACCTCGTCCGGCTGAATTTCCGGTACGGGCAGAGAATCGATGACAAGTGTTTCGTAAGAACCGTGTTCGTGAATGCGGATGGCCTGCATGGCGTCTCTTCCTTCCTATTCCCAGGGTTTTAAATACGACAGTTGTGCCTTATTCTCCGATCGGCCGCAATATAATTGCGAGGCCAATAGGGTACCGGCGGCCAAAATAATACTTACAGCGCTGAAGAGCGTTGTATATGAGATATAATTTACCAGTATTCCGCCCAGAATCGGATAAATGATAGTGGGCAGTTGCATAATATTTTTCACCGCCACATAAGAGGGCACCGATTCCTTTGGAGCAATTTCCAAAAGATAATTGGAAATCCCGATGGAAAGACCTTTATACGTCATTCCTATCAGGAAAAAAACAATAATGTATAAATGCGTATCGATGGTCGGCAGATACAAGGCTAAGAGCGGAACGGTGGAGCTCAGGATGCCGATGATAAACAGAACCAGCCGGAAGTTTAGTTTATCGCCAATTTTGCCCCATAAGGGACCGGCGATGATTTCTCCGGCGATTTGCGTACTAACGAAGATACCAATCAGCGAGAGGGGCAGGTTTAGTTTTTGCTTGGCATAAATAATATACAGAGGCATTAGCACAATAGCCGCGCTAAGTAAAATTTCGACCAATATAAATTTTAGAAAATTAGGATTTTGTTTGATGATCTGAAAATGGCGGTACCAGTTTGATTGCGTCTTTTTCCCCGCATCCGGCAGTTCTTTTAAAGATGAAAATCCGGCGTAGGCGATGTAAAGCGCGCTGCCGGAAAGCAGATACAAGAGGGCATAGTTTCCGGGGAAGGAAATATCACCCGACAGGATTTGTTTGGTCAGCCAGCCGGCGCCGAGGCCTAAAATACCGCCGATGAAAAAACGCCAGCCAAAATTTTTCCCCCGCTTTTTGGGATCAATCGTTTTGGAAAAGACGGCATAGTAACTGATATCGCCCATACCGCCGGCAAAAAAGAAGACAAGCATCACGGCAAAAATCAAAATAATACTGAAGATAGATTTAATATCAGACGAAAAATAGAGAATTGCAGCCATAGCCAGCATGGCGCTTCCGCGAATGACAACGGCTGCCAGCAAAAAGGGTTTCTTTTTTGTACTACGTTCCACCCAGCCCACAAAAAACAACTGGGGCATAATGGAACCGATACGGTTGGCCGAGAATAAAAGTCCGGAGAGCAGCGATGAACCGGTTAAAATATAAATAAGCGAGGCCTGAACGGTGGTGATCTGTGTAAAGGCGTTGGCGATATATAAAAAGACGCCATGCCATAAAAAGGCGAAAAAATTATGTTTATAAAACTTCTTTTCCCGGAGCGCATCCATATGAATTCCTGTCTCTGTCAACAAACGGAATATACAAAAAAATTTGATATAGAAATCAAAAACCCGTAGAAAATGATGACAACCGAACATCTAAATTGTATTTTAGAACCGATTTTCAGTGATTGTTCATTTAAACACAATTGACAGTAAAGAAAATGTGTTTTTTTACGATACTTTGGTAAACCTATCGAGAGAATACAATGAGTGATAAATCGTATAACAATCTTGGCCTGTCCGCAGAAGATGTCAGGCAAATAAAGAAATATAAGCTAAGCCATGTGCTGGACAAGATCCGGGAACAGCAGAATCAGTTGAAGAAGCACGAAAAGAAACTACAGAATGCGCTGGATAAAATCGAAAAGGATTTAGCCGCTGCCCGGGACGCGCAGATGAGTCTGCTGCCAAAGGAACTGGCCGGCATTCCAAATGTGGAGTTTAAAGCCCGTTTTCATCCCTCCCAGTTTGTATCCGGCGATATTTACAATGTGTTCCGTCTCGACGAATTTAATATTGGCGTGTATCACATTGATATTTCCGGGCACGGCGTCCCGGCGGCGCTCTTTAGCGTGAGTCTATCGCAAATGCTGAATACCAATATTTCAAAGAAGAACCTGCTGAAGGTACCCGTAAATAAACCGCCCTATTATAAAATTAATCCCCCGGACAAAGTAATTGGCATCTTAAATGAAGATCAGAGTTTCGAGCAGAATGGTATCTATTTTACCATGGTGTACATGATTCTGAATTTTAAGGAACATGTTGTGCGCTATGCGCGGGCCGGGCACAATCCTCCCGTGCTGATTAAAGCAAACGGCGATGTGTTTATTACGGAAGCGGGTAGCTTTCCGGTGGGTTGGGATTTTCCGCGGGATGATAAGGTGGTAGAGTTTAATACGGACGAGGACAGCCGTATCTATATGTTTTCGGATGGCATTACAGAAGCATGCAATGCCAAAGGCGATCTGTTTACACGGGAACGGATGATCGATATTCTGCGCGAGAACCGCCATAAATCCCTGGACGAATGTCTGGACCTGGTTATTTCCGGAGTGCGCGAGTTTTCGGGAAGCAATGATTTTGAAGACGATGTTTCCATTGTCGGTCTGTCCTGTAAATCAATACCAGAATAAAGCAAAATGGGATCTCTTTAAGTAGGTGGACGACAATATCGTAGCGGGACAGCCAGAGTTCAATATCCGGGCTAAGCGCTGAAACGGGAGATCTTTTTAGGAAATATAAAAAGCGTGCAGCGGAATTTGCCACGCGTCTCGGTTCTTTTGAAAGTTCTTTTAACCGAAAAAAAGAGTTGGTAATTTGAAGTTACCGGCCGCGGGGTGCCAAATCCACTGATGCTCGTTCTCTGCGGAAGAAATAATAAACTCCAATTGTATAGAATTTTACATGCCCCGCTAATTTTTTCAGCCCCAGATTTCATCCCGTTGCAGCATCTTAAATTCCTGTTCGAAGTTTGGTGTAAATATATTTTTACCCAGAAATTTTTTAATTTCAAATTGGGTCCAGAATCGGCCTTCGCTGATCTCGTCGGGATTTAGCGCAAAGGGTCCGTCGTGATTCATTTTAAAACTATGCACCAGTTCACTTTCGTATTCATTGCGCATTATGTATTTAAAGATCAACCTGGCCGATTCGGGTACAATGCCCAGTTCTTCCTGCGTTTCCCGCATCAGCGCGTATTCTATTTTTTCGCCGCTGGAAATATGGCCGCCTACCGCGGTATCCCAAAAGCCGGGATATAAATCTTTGCCAGATGCGCGCTTCTGTAAAAACAGCCGGCCTTTTTTATCAAAGATATGCAAATGCACGACCGGATGCAGTAAATCGGGGTTTCCGTGCACCTGCGCGCGCGGCGCCTTGCCGATAATTTTACCCTGCACATCAAGCACATCCACCCACTCTTCGGAAGGCAAAGAAAGCGGGGCTGGGCGGCGGAAAAATTTCATATAAATCCACTGTCCGGCTAAGATCAATCCGAAAAGAATATAAAAGAGGCCGCCCGAAACAAAGGCCCACACTTCTTTACTGGAAAAATAGGCTGTGTAAACAATGGCGAAAGTATGCAGTACAATCACCAAAAACAGCAGCCGGCTTAATTGCTTGAGCATATGCATCTGCGCCGCCGGCATTTCTATTTCACCCATATACCGTTTTTGCATATCCAGCAAAATGGGCCGGGAGGAAAAGGCATGAATGCCTAATATAACGGCCAGAATTAATTCGATGAGCGCCGGTTTAAGTTTAAAGAACAGATCGTTTTCGAATATAAGCGAAATGGACCCCATGGCTAAAATCAGGCCGGTATCCAGCAGGATCATGGTTTCCAGTTTTTTATAACGAAAATAGTAATAAGTCAGATAGGCCAGGCCGCTTACAATAGCGGCCAATAGTCCGGCTTTGGTTCCATAAAGCTCGTCGGCTGCGATAAAGATGAAAATGGGCAGAAAACCGACGGCAAAGTTTTTGAGCAGTTCGTTTTTATTAAGGGAAGGGGGCATGTTTTTTACTGTTTATTTTCTTGTTTGGATAAAAAGCGTTGCAGCATTTCACGGCTCTGTTTTTGAAGCCGTTTTTTAAAAAAGGAGGCGCCGCCGATAATAATTCCGTTTAATCCCATCGTTTGAGCGGCCCATTTCCACAGGGAATAGTTATCTTTATGACGGATGATTTTATCGTCTGCAAATTCTAAAACGGCTTTCACCTTATTGTGCACCTTGCGCTTATTTTTTCCATAGGTATAAAACGCTTCCCAGCGCACTTTGGCGTTTGTGTCGCTAACGGAAAGAATTTGATATTCCAGACGCAAATCCTTGGCGCTGCGGCAGAGCATTTTCCACATCAGCGCCGCTTCGGGTCCGTTCAATGTTCCGAAGGCCGGGTCGCTGAATGCGATCTGTTCATGATAGCATTGGGCCATTTTTTTTGCGTCCCGCTTTTGGAAGGCGCTGTAGAACTCAATTATTAACGCTTTGTTGGTTTGGGCATTCATCGCTGCTTCCTTTCAGAAGATACGGTCGGGTTAAAAATTTGATTCCTCTTCCTTGTCGCATCAGGGCCGGCGCTCTTTGGGATGAAATTCGTTAATCGTTAATCTGAAAATAGTTTGATTAACGATTGCAGATGTAACATACCAAACGCTGCTGCGGCGGTCTGTTTTGGTTTCTTTCCAAAAAAGAAATTGGATAGTTTTGTTCGCCCTTATCCCGCAGAGCCATAAGGTAAATATTTTTATCCAAAATAGAAACACTTTCGGATTTGCGTTTTGAGTTTATTTTTTCCGCCGTTTTTGATTCCGCGCAGCGGGGAAATATCCGTTTCCATTTTTTCTTTCCCGGATTTATTTTAGTACGAGATCGTTTTTTTTGTGGCCTTATTTAAAAAAATGCCGCGAATCTACATGGAGCTTCACGGATAAACTGATAAAACCCTATTTATCAAAACGATGCAGGCTTACCGATTATTTCGTTACAGCTCCAATAAGAATTCCTTCCGCCAGATTTTCCCGCCGTAACCGGACATACTGCCGTCTTTCCAGATAACCTCGTGGCAGGGAAAAAGAATGGCGATGCGGTTATTGTGGCGCGTAAGTTTAAATTCCCCAGAAAACGGAAAATAAAATTCCCCAGTTGTTAAAGAGAGGATAAATATCCTCCGTACTTAATCAAAGCAAAAAAAGGAAAGATTAAGTATAAACCGGAGGATATTCAATGATAAA
>JAJRSO010000078.1 GCA_024278755.1 Calditrichota bacterium
CCAGCTGTTCGGTTTTAAAGGGGAATATGGTGCGGATTGTGTTATCGTCGGTATGCAGCACCAAAGTTTCCCCGCGTTTGTTCAATTTGCCCTGCGTGGCGGTGATATAAATGGTGGACATGAGCGTATTCCATTTTACCTGATAAATTTATTTAAGAACGCAGTACCGATTACGGATATAGTTTTCTCCGCCCCATAATAAAAAAGGGTTTAATGGATCTTAAATAAAATTTAACTTTGTGCATTCAATAAGCCACAGAAAAATTAAATCTGTCAAGTAATTATTTTCTTTAAAGAATACAAAAAAAGACATTGTTAAAAAGGCCAATTTTTATCATTATGAGCCTATAATCGATTTAATTAACTTATAAAAATGCGTTTCTTTCCCAGTCTTTTTTGTTTTTTTTATTTTTGGTAAAAAAGCCGAGGCTATTTCTTTATCGGTTTTAAAATTTGAATCGTTTTCCCACTTTTGAAACAACCATTCAATTTTATCGGATTCCGCTTCGGCTTTTTCAATACGCTCAAGATAATATTTTTTAGTACCATCCGATGATGCATAAAAAACAAAACCGCTATCATTGGATTTTGTCGTTTCGCCTGCACTATTTTCAGTTGATTGATCGCTAATCGGAGAACCAGTTTCTTCCAATATTTTAAAACGTCCATATCCAACAGAAGTTTTTGCACCAACCCCTTCCACCGTAAGCGTTGTTACGAATGCAGATTCGACCTCTTTAAATAAGGTTCCCTCAGATTTTAAATTTACTGCTTTATCTATCAAAGCACGAAATATAAAAACAGTACCGGCTGAAACGGTTAAAAATTTTATTGGTGTAGGCGTCATCCAATCGCCCGGCCATTCTGGGTCTTTTTCTTTGTAATAATCGCTGTAATGGGGCGTCATTATATCCAATTCCAAATCGGGAACGTCTTCAGGATAGGCGTCCAGAAAAATAACTTTACCCATTTCGTTTTGCCCGCCAAACATAGCGGGGATTAAAGTGGATGAATCGTTATCTTTTTTTTCATCGCTTAGGCCTAAATTAAGCCGCCTGCCGGCCCGAACTAGCCCTTTAATCGACGATGCCGGAATATAAGGGATGCCGAGATTATGGTCTAAAACCATACCCGTTTCGGTTGGATGTGTCTGCCCCAGGCCGGTAATGAGACGGCTGATCAGACGGGCGCGGAATACCAAGGGCAGATATTTAGCGCCGTAATTTTTAGCAGCCGCTTCCTGCGCCTGGTGTATGCGCATTAGCATATTGGAAATAGTATTGTTATTTAAAACCAGCGCGTTATATCTTTTTAAAATATACTCTTTGGCTTTTTCTTTACCCCGCGGTTTGGCAAAATCTTTTTCCTTTTCTTCCAGCTCTATGAACTTATTAAACCACAGGCTAAAATTGCCTTTATGATAGTTTTTTTTCAGGGCCTCATTCAACCCTCTAGATACCGGTATCATACGTCTGCCTCCACTGCTTCCATGGCCGCGTAACGCTTTACCCATTCCAGCAGAGCCAAAGCTTCTTTTTGAGCGGTCAAATATTTTTTTTGATCCATATCCGCTATACTCAGCAAAAATTGACGGTCATTTTCCGGACTTTCTACAAAACTGTTTTGACGTAACCATTCTTTGGTTATTTCAAAGATAATTTTATACTTTTCATCATTTTTCGTTTTAATAAAGGCCAACGCCTGGCCGAAACCGTTCATCAAAATCATAGACGGAATGCCGGCAGCAAGGCTTTTAAATTCTTTTTTAAAGTCCTTTTCTTTGTGGCCTATTTTTTCAATTATTTTTTGTAGAGCGTAAGCGGCACGTTTTTGTCCTAAGGTTTGCATATTTTATCCTCCTTATTTCCAGTCTATTTTGCATAAACCGCGGCCTAAAGTTTCGTCGCCGCCTATTTGTAAAAATGCGCTGATTGCGGTTTTTATATGCCGTTTTATGGTATCGGCCTGTAGATGATTTAAATTTTTTTGCGAAAAATATACTATGGAATACAGAAGAGAATCCGCGGGCAGTAATTCCTGATAACGCAAAGAACCGTCTTTGGTTGTACCCTTATCCGCCTCAATTTTTATCTGCGTTTGAACCTCGGTGCATGAACTTATGATATAATCATACATTACGTCCGACACCAGCAATAAACGTTCAAGCTGGGAAAATTTCTCTAACGGATTTCCATCGAAGGACTTGGCATTGACTACGGCGTCTTCCAAAATAACCTGACCGGAAATTGCGCCGCTAAAAACAAACGCATCATCCTCATGTGCAAAAGTCGGTTCATTCCAAGTTATATTATTACTACCTAAAAGGCTTTGATCCATAATAAAACGCTTGATTACGGCAGGGGATGTTACCCATACAAACGGAGCCACATTGGAACGCACGGGAAAGGCGAGTAGTTTGGCGTCGGATACAGCAATAGCGCCCTGCGTATCGTCGTCCGCATGATCATGTCCGCTGTCGTTATCTTTATCCGATCCGAATATCAAATTTATAAATTTCAGATTGTCATCCCCGGCAAATTTGCGATAATGGGCGCGCAACGCGCCTTTTACGGCCGAAGCCTGAATATGCGGCCAGTTGGTATGCCGTTCTCTTTGAATAGGCAAATCCACCACTGCCGTAGAAGCGCCGCTGCCGGCATGGATGGGGGATATAGCGTAAAAGCTGATCATAGATTTGATTTCAGTATTTTGCATAATTCACCTCGCTGTTTAAAGTTCTATCATGTTGTTATCAATTTTTTCATCAAATACCGAACCGGCGGGATAGTAGGCTTCCATCGGTTTGTGAAAACCGATATGCAAATCCCAACCTCCGCGAAATATCAATTTTCCAGTTGCAACCAAGGCCTTTTGAGCGTTTTTATCGGCTTTAAGCAGAGTTAAACTCATATATAAACCGGTATTTCCTTTCGGTAATTCTATGTTGCCGGTCAAGCGATAATTCCCAAACCTCTGTTCCCCGCCTAAAGTTAAAATGCCTTCTTTGGCCAGGGGCAAATTTTTATTTACGGCAAAAAGCAACCGTGTATCTTCATTAAAACGAATATGCGTAAAGGAATACAAATGGCCTTCAATAACCGTTTTGGAAATGCTTAAAGCATTCCCTGTGCGTATTTCATCCTGAAAAAAATTATCATTAGGGCAAAGATATTTTCTTGAAGGGTTTAAAAAATTACGGAAATTAATCCACATTCCGCCTACATTCTCCAATTCGCTGTCTGTTCCTTTAACCCAATACTTTTTTTCAGAGGGAAAATACAACAGATCGCTTTCTACGGGCTTGGCCGTGTAAACAGTTTCATTTTGGCTGTATTTATCAACAAACCAGTGATAAGGTGTCGGTAAAAACAGTTCATTATTCTTTTCAAGAATCGGGCCCGTCACTTCAAAAGGTGAAAGCGAGCCGGGCCGCCCTACGGCTTCTTCCAGTTCTTTGCTTACATTTCCCTTTCTGTAATCCTCTATGCTCACCTCATGCTGGCGCAATAACGTTGTGCGCAGCGCGCCGGCAATGGTATGGGGCGTGGGCGGAAAAATGCTCAAGGCCTCATGATCCTGGCCCTTTTCTGCCTGTGCCGCGCTTTTAAAGAACAGCGTATCAACCGGTTTAAATGCATACCAAATCATTCCGCCTCCTTTTGCGCTAAAAATGACGCGATAATTAATCCGTCTGTAGCCAGATGTTTTTGGTTATTATCGTCTTTCTGTACCAACAGCAAATTTTTTATGTTCTTTGCCAATTGTGTAGTATTCGCTCTTTCTTTTGAAGAATCCGATTTTTCAAGCATACTTTTAATAAAGTTAACCAATCTTGTATCATCGTTTTGATCTTTAAGCGCTATAATACCGGACTCTAAAGCGGATAAACGATATAGAAGGGAATTAGAAATCTCTTTAAATTCCTTAGCCCTGCTGCTTAAAACAGCCTCAAAGTTTTGCCATAAATCGGCGTCCCATTTTGCGGCAAGATATCTGGAACCGCCGGAGCGTTTTTTTAACTCGATAGCCAAAGCATCGCGTCCCATTTCTCTTTTGGCTTTTTCTGCCAATAGGTTATGAGCGCGCCTGATAAGATGACTCAAATTATCTTTATAATGAGCGATAACCACAGCCGCGGATATGGAAATATTTTCGCCTTCTCCCAAAAGAACGCTTAATTTTCCCTGTTCCGTTCCAAATATTTTTTTCGCGTCTATATCGTGAACTTTCGTTTCTTTCGTGTTATTGTTATCGTCCGTGGTAATAAGTTTATATTGGCTGATATAAAAATCTCTTATTTCTCGAGCGGCCTGAATGGCCGTTTGCCAGGGCAGTACGGCGCAAACATCGTCACCTCCGGCATAAATAAGACGGCCGTCGTAACGATCAATAATCGGTTTAACGCCATATATGGAAAAATCGGCTAAAGCTTCCGAAATAGCGGCGTGGATGGATGGGGTAACCGATCGTTTAGAATATTTTTCAAAGATTGTTTCCCAGTTTTCTCTATACAGGGCGTCAAAGTTAGCATTTTGCAGCCTTTTTAATATCACGGGATGCATTATGCTTTTCCAATTGGCGGCAACGGTCTCTCCGTTTATCAATTTGCCCATATTATCGCCATCCATTAATAAGATGGCGTAATATTTATCGCTATTGCTAAACTTAATTACAGTTTTTTCCGAACCGCCGTTTTTATAGGCTTCTTTAACCATCTCAGAAATAATTTTATTAGCCTCTTTTTCATCGTTCAATTCGTGAATTTTTTGCGCCAACTGTTCGCATTTTTTTCCCGGTATATTCACTCTGCGGCACAAATCTGAAATAGCTAGCCCGGTTGTGGAGGGGAAGCTGTTTGCTTCTTTAAATGTTGCGCTCAGAATATGATCGGGCAATTTTTCTTTTATTACCCTATATCCCATGCGTTTGGCGTAACAGATTGCGCAAAAACGCTCGTTTTCCCTAATTTCGCTTTCACTTCCCGTATTTTTCGATACGGCAGACCAAAACTCTTTTATATGTTTCTTATAATTCGCGGCGCTTTGTCCTTCTTGATGGGCCTGGCCGTGCAGCGCTTCAAATTCCCCGCACATAGCGCATTTTTCTCCGTTCTGCGGCGGTCTTTTGTTCAAGCGTCGCATTTTTTGAGCGGCTAACGCGCTTTGAGCCAAATGATGACTTACGGAATATAACGTTCCCTTGCCGCTGGTTTGGTAATTTTTACCGGCGATTATTTTATTAAGGATTTTCAACAAATTCATTTGATTGGAATAGGCCGCTTTTGGCAATAAGTCGGTTAGTTCATGGCTATCATTTTCCCCCGCTAATTTTACGGCCGCCCAGTGTAAATCCCAATACATTTCCGTCTGTTCCCTAATCATTTTTGATAGGTGAGCAAATTCGGGTGGAGAATGCAGCGGAGCAAGGCTTGCAAGGTGACGTTCCACATTTTCAATTAAGTTCCGCCAGGCTTGATGAATGGCGTTCTGTATGGCTTTACCGATATCATCCGCTTTATTTAAAGGAATAAGAAGGACAAATTTATTGGGTAAGCTGGCTATATCGCGCACCTCTGTAAATATATCTTTGTCTATGCGCCATCGGGTGATCAGATATTCATTAACCAGCGGTTGATCCACCAAAGAAGGATACAGTACATGATCCGGCCCCAAACTTTCTATTACCCAGCGCAATCCCTCAAAAGCCAGCCAGGAAAGAAACACTGAACCCGTCCAGAAATCTCTTAATTTTCTGGCATTGGCAATAAATCCTTGAACCGGCGTTATACTAAACACCATTAAACCTATGGCATCTTCATCTCCGGCCAATTCCATACAAGATGTTAAGGCTGATGTCAGCGCATTATGCTGCCAGATACTATGATCGGGAAAGCGCGTATCCGCCGGCAAACGGTGCCATAAAGCGCCCAAGCCGCCCACATTGTCTTTACTTAGTTTAAATCTTAGCGCCAGGTGGGCATATAACAAACGGGCCTGGGCAAAGCCTTCGTCATCGTCGGGAAAGTGCCTTGAATATCCGCTCTGTCCGGCTTTAACCCCTATCTCATTCTTAAGGTAATGCTTAATATCTTCATGCAGCTTATGCACGTTTATATGTGATAAATCTATACGCAGTTTTGCTTCTTCGCCTATTGGGTGCGTGATTACAGCCTCGTTGGAATTAATGAAATTTACCGCTCCATTTTTATTTTCATCCGCAGAATAGGAGGGCACCTGCCCGCGCTCGAAACCGGAGGCGATACCGTCGGCTTTTATCCAGTGTTTTTCGTTGGGCAAATCCAACCCGAATATTTCCAGCAATTGCGCTGCTCGTTCTTCATGGCCTTTAATATCAAAGGCTTTGTCGAAAGGATCGTGTAAGTAGGCGGCGAACTTGTGATCCCAGTATTTATAGTCTGGTTTTTTAAATGGCATTTTCAGCTCCTCTTTTCAATACTATATAAAAAGTTTTGCTCCTGACTTTATGAAGAAATCACACATGTCATTTATTACTTCGTCATATTTTGCTTGATTGGTATTTTCCTTATAATTATATGGTAAAACGAGTATCTTTCCTTGATATTTGTCCTTTATTTTATCTATGTGTAAGAAGAATTGTTTTGCGTGCCGGTCTTCTATAAAAACTCTTTCGTTTTTTATAATTAGTGGTTTGGCCACAAAAGGCCTCCTTTCATATATATGAAGCGGTTCCAAATTAAGCCGGGCCTTTCGATATATTCTGCCAATTTCAACTAAAGCATCTACCCATTGAGAATATTTATTAAAATAGAATATTCTTGAATCACGTGAAAAAGAAGTAAAATTTCCTTTGTTTTGTTTAAAATCCGGTTTTATCTCTCCTCCATTTTTCACTAATGTTAATGAACCGAATCCATTTCTACTTTTGGCGCCTAAGCCGCCAAAATAAATCCAATACAAAATTGTTTTCTCTATTTCGGTAATAATATTTTCATTATAAAAAACACATTTCATGTTGAAAATTGATTTTGGACGAATATGGGGTCTTTTATAAACATTACCCTTACCTTTTTGAAATTCAGCTATACCATAAGCCAAATAATCAATGATGGACATTGGAAATGTTTTTCCCCTAGAGGTAACCATTTCTTTTTTACCCGGCGGTAAATTATCTTTAGACATTTTTATATGAGCGCTGTCTACAATAAGTGAAAATGATGACCGCTTTGAGGTAGAACCAAATATTTCTTCTTCCTTTTTCTTTAGTTCAGACAATGTAAGATGCCCATGCATCGCCCGCCACCACCAACGCAATTGGCCTTTTATCGACGGCGCTCGCAATTCTACATTTGTCTGATCTGCGCCGGATAAAAAAAGCGGGGTTACAACCTCAATTTCATAGTCTCTTGTCTTCATAAATACTCCTGCTTTACTTTAATTTTATTCTTCCAACACATACTTCCCCATGCCGTACACGGTGCCGCGGCCGATGTGGGTTATTTGCCCCATACACAGCAAGGGCATAAAAGGCGTAAGGTCTCCCTGGTACTCAATGCTGCCCACCAAACCGTCAAAAGCGATCTTTTTC
>JAJRSO010000079.1 GCA_024278755.1 Calditrichota bacterium
TCGTGGCCAAGCCATGCGCGAAGAAATTCGTCTGAAAAAACTTAAAAACCGGGAAAGCATTTTAACCGAATTTGACATTGAGACCTAGGACATCCCGATGCTCGGGACGACAGGGGTTCGACTCCCCTTGGGAGTACAAAGTTCTACAATTATCAGGCTTTTTTTTGGAAAAGTTGTAAAAAATTGCTAAGTATGCATCTATGCGACCATGGATGATTATCGTAATACTTTCTCTAATCTGGAGCTCGACCTGGCTGGCCATTAAAATCGGACTGGAAACACTTCCCCCTTTTTTAAGCGCTGGCTGGCGCTTTTTTCTTGCCTTTATCGCTCTGTCTTTGTATGCGTTAAAACTAAAACTGCCTTTCCCAAAAAACCTAAAAAAACATTTGTTTTTTCTTTTTTTTAGTTTTATTAATTTTTCAGCCGGTTACGGTTTGGTTTACTGGGGTGAACAATATATCAATTCGGGGTTGACCAGCGTTCTTTTTTCCGTAATGCCGTTTTATGTGGCCCTGTTTTCTATTAAAATGCTGCCCAGCGAAAATATCACGCTTAAAAAAATGTTGGGCATTACCATTGGCTTTTTAGGGGTCGCCATTATTTTTCAGGATCAGCTTTATCTGTCGGGAGATATGGCTTTGGCCGGGATGGCCGCTATTCTACTGAGTCCGGCCTTCTCAGCCGTTGGAACGATCGTTGGGAAGAAAGCGGTAGCCACCTATCATCCGGTTACATTAAACACGTTTCCCCTGCTTTACACATCTATTACTCTTTTTGCTCTGCATTTTATAACCGAAAGCGCCCTGCCGGCGGATTTCACGCTCCCGGCCATTTTATCATTACTCTACCTGAGCATCTTCGGAACGGCGGCCGCCTTCGTTTTATATTTTCATTTACTTAAAACAACCTCGGCTGTTCTAATGTCCCTCATTACGTTTATAACTCCGCCAATGGCGTTGTTTTGGGGGTGGCTTGTTCTTGGGGAGGCAGCGTCCTGGCAGCTTTTGATAGGAATGGTTGTTATCTTTAGCGGAATTGCCATTGTCCGCAAAAGCTAATCCTTTTTAAAAAACTTGCCTTGCCAGCTGTTTCTTTCATCTAGAAATGTATCAAAAATTTCAAGCAGTTTATAATTCCGGATGCCCCAGTTCGGCGCAATAACCGTAGCGAGAGGCGCCTCGCCAAACAGTCGCTGAATCACAATTCGGGGAGACAACCGTTCCAAAAAGTCCGTAATAATTTCAAAATAGGCCTGATACGAAAACAGCTCAAACGGCTTTTTTTCATACATTCGGGCCAGGGCCGTATCCTTTACGATGTGCAATTGGTGTACCTTTAAAAAATCAAAGGTCTGCTCCGATAGCCAGGCCGCCGAATCAATCCACTGGCGTTTATCTTCCCAGGGGAATCCGAAAATCATATGGGTACAAATTTTAATGTCCCGGCCGCGGGTCATCTCAAGCGCATTTAAATAGCTTTGCACGTCGTGGCCGCGGTTTATTCGTCTCAGTGTTTCATCGGAAATCGATTCCAAGCCGTATTCGATGGTAATGTCATACTGTTTTGCCAACTCTTCGAGATAGGCTATCTTTGCCTCGTCTACACAGTCGGGACGGGTTCCAATAGTGAGCCCCTGAATTTGGGGATGCGCAGACAGGGCTTCTTCGTAATAACGCTTTAATGTGTCAAGCGGCGCATAGGTGTTGCTGTAAGGCTGAAAATAGACAATAAACTTTTTTGCCTTGTAACGCCGTTCCAGAAATTCAATTCCCTCTTCAATCTGCAGGGTTATGGATTTTCGGGCGTCGTTATAACCGGGATTAAAACTCTCGTTGTTACAGTAAATACAGCCGCCCCTGGCCACGGCGCCATCGCGGTTGGGACAGGTAAACCCGGCGTCTACCGTTACCTTTTGCACCCGCTCGCCATATATTCTTCGCTGATAGGCGGCAAAATTATTGTAGCGTTTTTCGTGTCCCCAGGAGAATTTCCTCATTTATTTCCTAATATTTTCTTAAACAAAGCGGTTGTAATTTTTTCTGTTGGAAACTTATTCGGGAAATGTAAAATTCCGTGGCCTTCCATCTAAATTAAAATGCGCTGTCATTCGCTTTACCAGACTCTCCCGAACCACGAACACAATATTTGCCGGCGCATCGAGTGAATTTAAATGAAGAATTTCCGTCAGCGCCGGTTCCAGTCCACGGCCGTCCAGTTCCAAAAACCCTGCCTCGTCCACAATCAGCCATTCCGGTTTTCGACGACTGCTTTGTAGCAATGCCCGACGGGCCCATTCAAAAACAGGAATTGAAAAAAAATACGACCCAATCTGCCAGGCTTCACTGTTTTTCCATTGGGCCGACGGAAGCTGGACACATTTTACATCTCCCGAAGCAATATGTTTCAGGTGGCGCCGTCCTTCAATAACCGGGGCCAGAATTCCGTCCACATTTCCTCTGTTTTCTGTCCAACGAATTAAGCGAGAGGTTTTTCCGCTCTGTACCGGACCGGATAAAAAATAAAGCTGCGGCTGTTTCATAAAGCTCCGGTATTTTCAACTAAAGGTTAGCGTGTATCCTGTCGAACAATAAAATAATAAAATTCGATGATAAAAAACAGTTTAGGCACTGATTCACTATGAAAAAATACAACCCTTTCTTTTTAACCCTGTTCTTTTTGTTTACGCTCGTTTCTTGCGGCGATAATCCGGTATCCGGCAAAAAGGCCGGTTCTATCGAAGGGACGATCCTCGATGGCGTAACAGAGCTGGCTCTTTCCAAGGCGCAGGTCACCACTAGCCCGCCCACCTTTTCCGTTACAACCGACACAACCGGCCATTACCAGATTGACAATGTGGAACCCGGTACTTACCGTGTTACCGCCTCGAAATTTGGATACGACAGCGCCGGCGTAAACATCTCCGTTTCGGAAGGGAAAGCCACAACCGCCGATATTTCGCTACTAAGCGATACGCTTTCCACTCCGTAATACACGGGTTCGTCCTTTACATTTATCTCCCTTTCGTTCCAATTTGCATATTTAGAGACTGCGGATTAAATTCGGCCAATTAAAACAGCCCTGCCGGATATCCTTATTGTTGAGGAATTGGTTTTCGTGCAATTCTGTTTTCACCGCAACAATGGAGCTTTACTTTGTCTAAAAAAATTCTCGTTACCAGCGCCCTGCCTTACGCCAACGGTCCCATACATCTCGGTCATCTTGCCGGCGCTTATCTGCCCGCCGATATTTTTGTGCGCTACCACCGCTTAAAAGGCTCGGATGTTATCTATATCTGCGGCTCCGATGAGCACGGCGTGCCCATTATGCTGCGGGCCCGGAAAGAAGGCGTTTCTCCGCAAAAAATTGTGGATCATTACCACGAACTGAATAAAAAAAGTTTTGCCGAATTTGGAATGACCTTTGATTATTACGGCCGGACTTCTTCGGCGGAACATCACCGCACCAGCCGGGAATTTTTTAAAGATTTGGCCGAAAAAAAAGTGTTTGTGATTAATAAAGAAAAACAGCTTTATGATCCCGAAGCCGGTATTTTTCTGGCCGACCGTTTTGTGCGGGGCACCTGTCCCTCCTGCGGATACGATGACGCTTACGGCGACCAGTGTGAAAAATGCGGAACGTCTCTAAGCCCGAAAGAGCTACTCAATCCGCGCAGCGCCATTACCAATGCCACGCCTGTTTTGAAAGAGAGTACGCACTGGTATCTGCCCCTGTCCCGTTATCAGAAAAAACTGGAAGAGTGGATCGGCACACACTCCGAATGGAAACAAAATGTTCTGGGACAGATTAACAGCTGGTTTACAGCCGGCCTGAACGACCGCGCCGTAACCCGGGATTTGCCCTGGGGCGTGGAGATTCCGCAGGAAGTGGCCAACACGTACGGAGTCGACGCCAAAGGCAAAGTGCTTTACGTCTGGTTCGACGCGCCCATTGGTTATATTTCGGCTACCAAAGAATGGGCCGAAACAAAGGGCCGAAAAAATTTATGGAAAGAGTATTGGCAAAATAAAGAAACCCGCCTGGTACATTTTATCGGTAAGGATAATATTGTTTTTCATTGTATTATTTTCCCGGCGATGCTAATGGCACAGGGCGACTACGTCCTGCCGGACAACGTTCCCTCCAACGAATTTCTCAATCTCGAAGGAAATAAGCTGTCCACAAGCCGCAATTACGCCGTATGGCTTGATGATTATTTAAAGAAATTTGACCCCGATTCTCTGCGTTATGTGCTGGCTTCCAATATGCCCGAGTCCCGCGACACCGATTTTTCGTGGAAAGAATTCCAGGCGCGCCACAACAATGAACTGGCTGATATTTTGGGTAATTTCGTCAACCGTACCCTGACCTTTGCCCAGCGTTATTTTGAAGGCCGGGTGCCAAAACGGTACGACCTGACAGATTTTGACAAAGAACTTCTGCATAAAATCTCAGAAGCGCCCGAAAAACTGGGCCACCTAATCGATGGATATCAGTTTAAAGCTTATATCCGGGAATTGATGGATTTGGTGCGTTTTGCCAATAAATATTTCAATGATAAAGAGCCTTGGAAAACACGCAAAGACGATCTTTACAGTTGTTCCACAACTATCAATTTATGTTTGCAAACCATCCACGCCATTGCCATCCTGGCCGAACCCGTTCTGCCCTTTAGCACGCAAAAGATGTGGCAAATGCTGGGAATGACAGGGATACGCCGCTGGATGGACGTGGGCAGGGCGATTCTTAAAGAAAGACAAGAAATCGGTACGCCTGAAATTTTATTCTCTAAAATTGAAGACGCAACCATCGAGGTCGAAATCCGGCGCCTGCAAAAAGCGCTGCTTCCGCAGGAAGAACCCTCCCCCGAAAACGAATTGATTGATATCGAAACGTTTTTTAAAACCGAGCTACGCGTGGCCGAAATAATACGCGCCGAGAAAATAAAAAAATCCGACAAACTGCTTAAACTACAAATACGCCTCGGCAGTGAAGAGCGGCAGATTGTAGCCGGAATCGCTCAGCATTATACGCCCGAAGAATTAATCGGTAAAAAAGTGATTGCCGTTGCAAATTTAAAACCGGTTAAACTGCGCGGTCATTTATCCGAAGGAATGCTGCTGGCAGCTTCTTCCGATCAGAAACTGACCCTTTTAACCATTTTGGATGACCTGCCCTCGGGCAGTAAAATCAGCTGATAAAACAGGAAAACCATATGCTCATTGATACGCATTCCCATCTCTATTTTGATTCTTTTGATGAAGACCGCGAACTAGTCATTCAGCGGGCGATTGAAAACGGTCTGGCTGCCATTATCACTATTGGTACCGATGTAGAAACATCCAAACAAGCCGTGGCCCTGGCCGAAAAATACGCCTCGGTATTTGCGGCTGTGGGTATCCATCCCACCGATTGCGCCGACGTGAACGACGATGATTTCGAGGCCATCCGCACCCTGGCACAACACGAAAAAGTGATTGCCATCGGCGAAGTGGGACTGGATTACTATCACATGCGCGCCGAAAAAGAGGTGCAGATCGCAACCTTTAACCGGCAGATTAAAATGGCGCACGAACTGAAACTGCCGCTTATCATTCATAACCGCGATTCGCACGAAGATATGTACAAAGTTCTGTCCGAATCCGAAGCATCCGATGCCGGCGGTGTTCTGCACTCCTTTAGCGGCAACACGGAATTTTTAAACAGCATATTGGAATTAGACCTGCACGTTTCCTTTACCGGCAATATTACCTTTAAAAAAAGCGACGCCGACGAACTGGTAAAAAATGCACCGCTGGAGCGCCTTTTATTGTAAACCGACAGTCCTTTCCTGACTCCGGTTCCCCTGCGCGGTAAACGTAATGAACCTGCCTTTATCGTACATACAGCCAATAAAATTGCCGAAATTAAGGAGATTCCCGCCAAAGAGGTTGCCAAGGTAACCTCCGAAAATGCCGTTTCACTATTTAATCTGAATATCTGATTTCGTATGCCAGCATCCCAGCGGCCCTTGAAACGCTTTAGTCAAAATTTTTTAACCGATCTTGTTATTCAGGAAAAAATTACCACCGCTCTAAATATTCAAAGCGCAGATAGTGTGCTGGAAATCGGCCCGGGGAAGGGCGCGCTTACGCAGCACATTATTCAAAAAGAACCGGCTCATTTCTGGGCCGTGGAAATTGACACCCGCTGGGCAGCCCATTTAAAAGAAATGTATAGCTCCAAAATCGAGGTTATCCGGCAGGATTTTCTGACGGTTTCCCTCGACGAACTCCACCAAAAAACCGGCGCAAAGCTTAAAACGATTGGGAATCTTCCCTACCATATCACCAGTCCCATTCTGTTTCATCTGGTTGATAATTATACCCTTTTGGACACGTCTGTCCTGATGGTTCAAAAAGAAGTAGCCAGACGCATTACAGCACAGCCCGGCACTAAAGATTACGGAATTCTGTCTGTCGTCTGTCAGGCCTGCGCCAAAACGGAGTACCTGTTCGAGGTAAAACCGGGCAGTTTCTTCCCCGCGCCTTCGGTTGATTCCGCCGTTTTCAGGCTCTCTTTTTATGATCGGATTGAAGGCCTGCGAAATGAACCCCTGTTCCGCAAAATTATACGTTCCGTTTTTAACACCCGGCGTAAGATGCTGCGCGGGAGTTTGAGTAGAAATTTTGATAAATCTATCGTATATTCTTTAGCGCCGGATATGCTCCGACGCCGCCCTGAAGAACTAACCGTTCAGGAATTTATTACGCTTACAAACGAAATCGACCATTTATTGAAACAGGTACGTGATGAACATTAATTACGAGAGCTTTCTTCCGGATATTGAAACGCTTATCGAACAGCAGAATCACGGCGCCCTGTTAAATATTCTAATCGATTTGCACCCCGCCGATATCGAAGAAATTCTGAACCGCCTTAAAAAGGGACAACGTAAATACATCTTTAATTTGCTACCGACCGAGTTGGCCTCCGAGGTTTTGTCCGAACTGGACACGCCCATTATCGACCAGATTTTACAGGATAAAGATGAGGATGAAATTTCTTCTCTCGTGGAGGAAATGGATTCCGACGACGCCGCCGACGTTATTTCCGAACTGGATGAGGACTTTGCCGCCCGTGTTCTGGAAAAGATGGACGACGAAGAAGCCGACGAAGTTAAGCAACTACTGCACCACGAAGAGGACACGGCCGGCGGTATTATGGCCGTCGAATACATCGCCGTACCGGCCGACGCCACGGTGAACCAGGCCATCGAGGAGATTCGCAGCAAGCGGGAAGATATCGAAGACGTCTATTCCATTTGGGTGATTGACGACAACGACCACCTGATTGGCAGTGTTTCCATCACCGACTTGGTACTTGCGCAGGGAAACACAAAATTGCATACGATCATGGATACCGATATTTTGCATGTCCGAGTCGATATGGATCAGGAAGAAGTCGCCAACTTTGTGCGAAAATACGATTTGGTCAGTGTTCCGGTTGTGGATGATCGGATGCGTCTTGTGGGCCGGATTACCATTGACGACGTCGTTGATGTTTTAGGCGAAGAGGGCTCCGAAGATTTAGCCTATATGGCCGGCGCACCGGACGAAGAGATTATGGAAGAGTCTACCTTTATTCTTTCGCGTGCGCGCATTCCCTGGTTGCTGGTGGCTTTTTTTGGTGAAATTGTGGCCGCTTTTATTTTAAACGCCTTCGAAATCACCCTGCAGCAAAAGGTGATGGCAGCCTTTTTTATTCCCATTGTTATGGCAATGGGCGGCTCTACCGGGCAACAGGCCAGCGTCATCGTGGTTCGCGGTTTGGCCACCGGTGACATTCATTTGGGCGATACAAAAAGACGTCTGTTTAAAGAGTTCAAAATTTCATTGTTAAACAGTTTTTTCTTTTCATTATTGCTGTTCGGAATAATCCTCTTTTGGGATGATGTTGTCTTTGCGGCCATTTTATCCGTTTCGCTTTTTATCGTCATAAACAACGCCGCTTTTATTGGCGCGCTTATTCCGCTCACCTTTAAACGGTTTAATATCGACCCGGCCTTGGCGGCGGCGCCGCTGATTTCCACAACCAACGACATTGTGGGCATTTTAATCTATCTCACTATCACTTCATTATTGCTGTCTTCATTAACATGACGCTGTTCTTTGCGGGTTTCACCAAATTTCAGTAACCAAAATTTTTCCGGATCTAACTTTTGTTTGGCAATCTCTTTGCGCAACAGACGCGGCGGTTCGTCCAGCAAATCATCCGCTAAGTCAAACGTTCCCCAGTGGATGGGAATAAAGGTATCTGCCTTTAAATCCCGCAGCGCTAAAAGCGCCTGTTTGGGGCTCATATGCACCGGCCCCATAAACCAGACGGGCCGGAAAGCGCCAATGGGTAAAGCCGCAATATCGATAGGAGCGTATTTTTCACCGATTTCGGCAAAACCGGGAAAGTAACCGGAATCTCCGCCAAAATAGACTTTCCGTTCTTTTCCTTTAATCAGCCAACTGCACCATAACCGTTTATTCCTATCATTTAACGAACGACCCGAAAAATGCTGCGCCGGCAGGCAGATAAAATCAATGGAATTATACTTATTGGTATCGTGCCAATCCAGTTCAATATAGTGCTCAACACCCCAGCTCCGAAGCAGCTTTCCTATGCCAAGGGGCACAAAATAGAGCGGTTTGTTGCCCAGCTTTTTAATGGTTTCTTTGTCGAGATGATCATAGTGATCGTGCGAAATCAGGACAACGTCAATTTCGGGTAAATCGTCAAAAGCCAGCCCGGGAGGCATAAAACGTTTGGGCCCGGCAAACTGAACGGGTGATGCGCGCTCACTCCAAACGGGATCGGTGAGGATATTAATGCCATCCATCTGAATTAATAATGTGGAATGCCCCACCCAGGTAACGCTGAAATCCGATCGATTCTGCCGTAAGTATTTTCCGTCGTTTTGTACGGAAAGAAAATGATAGCGCCCGGGATGATCCGGCCGTTTTCCCCGTACACGATCCACAACCGCCCATTTAAAAACATCGGTCAGTCCGCGCTCTTCAAACCCTGGGTACGGATTACGAAAGCCTTTTTGAGTATGGTGAGATTGTGCAAATAATGGAGTTGACATAATCGTTGCAAGTACCGTAATATAAATAAATGATTTCAAGTTACTGCCCTTTCAATATATGCGCAAAACAGGAACAGTGCGATTTTTGAACTGGGTATACGCAAAAATATCCGGAATAGTTGCCAAAGAATGCAACGGATTGTTTTTTAAAAAAATTTCATCGAGCGCCAAGAAGCGTCGTACCGCCTTTCGGAAAAAAGCGATAAGGCGAAACGCAACCAAAACCGTATAAAAAATGGCCGATTTATCCGACAAGAAGAAACAATTTGGCATCCTCTTTTTAGTCACCTTCCTTAACCTGATGGGTTTTGGAATCGTGATTCCTATCCTGCCTTTTTATGCCGCAGAATATGGAGCAGGCCCCGCAGCTGCCGGTCTATTAATTGGAAGCTACGCTGCCGCCCAGTTTGCCGGCGCTCCGCTTTTCGGCCGTTTATCCGATCGTCGGGGACGACGGCCCTTATTGATTTACACCACCGTTTTTATTGTTATTGGCAATACCGCTTTTGGACTGGCCGGGTCACTGGTCCTGCTTTTCGCCAGCCGTATTCTTACCGGATTTATGAACGGTAATATTTCCGTCGCCCAGGCTTTTATTCGCGATATTACCGAAGAGAACGAACGGGCAAAAGGATATGGTATTTTAGGTGCGGCTTTTGGGCTGGGATTGGTAGCCGGGCCGGCCCTGGGAGGGTTTTTAAGCACCTGGGGATATTCGATGGCCGCATACGGCGCCGCGGTACTTAGTTTTTTAAGCCTGATTGCCATTTACTTTTTTCTGCCGGAAACCCTTCCGCAAAAATCCCGCTTAAACCGAACGGCGGCGCCGGTCTTTTCTTTAACCGCTTTACGCGCTGCGCTAAACCGTCCTTACGCGGGCGCAATTCTGAAAACCCGTTTTTTCTTCAGTATCTCGTTTTCCATATTTGCCACCGTGTTTGCCCTGTACACCGAATACGGTCTTGCACTTTCGGCCCAAACAACGGCTCTGCTGCTTGCCTATGTGGGTATCCTGATGGTTCTTATTCAGGGTTTTCTTGTAGATAAAATGGCCGTAATCTTCGGCGAAGGGAAACTGCTTTTTTATTCCATTTTTTTAATGGCCGTTTCGCTGTTCGGTTGGGCTTTCAGCCATTCCATCGTTTCACTGCTGCTGGTTCTTATCCCGTTGGCCCTCGCCGGAGGAATTTTTAACACGCTGATTAACAGCTCGTTAAGCAAGGTGGCTAACGAAAATGAAACCGGCGGGCTGATGGGCATTTCCGCCGCGCTGGAAAGCCTCACGCGCATTGCCGCACCCTCGTTTGGCGGCTATTTATTGGCCGAACTGGGTTTATGGGGCCCCGGGATATTCGGCGCTCTGGTTTTAGCGCTATTTATTCCTTACGCCTATTCACATTTTATTAAAAACCCGCACCCGGCCCTTCGGAAAATTAAAGAGATTTAATTTCTTTAAAACAACACATACCCAAGGCTATACGTTATTAAAAAGAACACCCCTTTTCTTTATACATATTTAGTTTAAAATGAAAGGGAGCCCGATACAAGCATTCGGAAATGATTTTTTAACAGCCTGCTTTGAGAGAGTAGCGTTTTTATTTAGCCTTAGAGATTCGAATATATTTAAATCCTCCCGTATAATTTAAGACGGAATATTATGAACATTTATTATAAATATCCCGTCGGTGGCCAATTTTAATGATAAAGACGATAAGCGCGTTATCTTCTATTGCATAGACAATCCGGTAGTTCCCTTGCCGAATTACAACTTGTCAAATCCTGCCGGACGTGGACTGGCGGCTAAATCCTGTATTTATGAATGATCTTCCAAAGGTCTTTTTTGGGAAGTTTTTCGAGCTCTTTTTTTGCGGAGGGTTTTTCATTCCACAAAAACCGGTTTGCAAGGAAAATAAAATAACGGCATTTGGATAATATTTATTCTTTTATTTGGGATTAAAATGGCTGTGTCTATTCAATGAACCGGAAACGACTCTTTAATATTGCGGATGATTTCAATAAATTCGGATTCTATTGCCTGAAGGTCTTTTGCCGTGAAACGCAGTGTATACAATTTATCCGGATGCAGAAAATAGAGGCTCACCGGATATTCTTCCTGTCCCGGATGGATTTTACCTATCAGCAGCGCATAGGCCTGCATTTGCAATTTATAGTCTGCACTTTCCGACTCGATCTCTGCGGTGGAAATGCGGTTTGTTTTATAATCAACCACCTCCCAAATCCCGGCTTCATTGCGGAAAATCCTATCCAGAGTTCCGGTTAAATAATCAGCGCCAAGCCGGATAGTGATGGCCGCTTCGTTTTGCGCCTCTTCGGCATATACAATGGAACGGGCGGTTTCCGATTGGCTTGTTTTTCCTTTCAGTTGCAACAGTTCGTTAGTAAAACGCCGAATTAGTTCTGCTTCAAACACTTCAAATTCAAATAGAATCTGGTCGATGAGCTGGCGGTCGGAGAGCCCCGATTGGGGCATTAATTCCAAATAGCGGTGAACAATTTTCCCCTTAAGCAAACCGTATTCATCCCGCTTTACATCCTCGCCAAAGGACTCGTAGTCATCATCAAAAAAACCGAGGTGATAGCGGCGGTAATACTCCTGCTTATCTTTTTGAAAGATCATCAGACGTGTAGGTGAAAAGACGCGGCTGCCGCTACCGGGCGGAATTTTTTTCAGGTAATCGGGCAGAGACTCCGGCGGCGTTTGCTCCCGCAGCGCATTTCCAGACTTTGCATCCCTTTCAAAAATGTCTCGCTGCCGCTCTCAATCCGTTCTTTCTGTTCCAACCCATGAACGATAACAAGCTCAAAGGCGTCCGGCTTTTCCTCGCCACTCTTTGGCAAACCGGAATCTTGCTGGCCAAATGTATCCGGAAATCCGATTTTAATGCGGTCTGCCACGAGCAGCGCATCAAACACCTCTGTCATCCATTTCAGCGGCGAATGGGGGACGACTTTTTCTTTTTTTAGCTGCGCCGATAAATATACGCGGCAGGCCGCCCGGGTAACCGCCGTATAAAAGACCCTTCTTGCTTCGGCAATTTCTTTCTGATTCTGGCGCTGGCGGAGCAGATCATACAACAAGCTGGATTCTGCCCCGTAAGAAGCCGGTTTTAAGGCCAGCCCGAAATCCGCATCCAAATAAACGCCGGCTTGTTTTTTACCATTTTCTTTGTTTAGGTACGGCACAAAAACCACCGGGAATTGTAGCCCCTTAGCGGCGTGGATGGTCATAATTTTTACGGAACCGAGGTCTTCCCGAACCAGCTGCGCCTCTCCCTCGCGCATTCCGTTTTCGATCAGCTCTTCCATATTTTTTACAAAATCATTTAAACTGCCCAATCCGGCTGATTCGAAACGAGCCACCTGCTGAATCAGTTTTTCGATATTGGCGGTCAACTGTTCGCCGTTTAGTTGAGCGGCATACAGGGTACGCAGTTTGAGATCATCCATAATAATTTCACAAAAATCGGTTAAGGGCATCCGTCCGCGCAGTACAATCCATTTACGCAGTAGATTCAGCGTCCGGATTAAAGACTCTTTCTCTTCTTCGGGCAAGGCCGCTTTGCCCGAGGCAACAGTGTGCATTTTATGTAAATAATCCATGCCATCGGCCTGCGCTAAAAAGAACAACGCCTCGTCGGACAGCATAAACAAAGGCGAGCGCAAAACACCCACCAGCGCCAAATCGTCCTGCGGATTGCTTAAAAAGCGCAGCAAATGATAGAAATCGTACACTTCCTGTTTCTGCCAAAAACCAATCCCTTTTACCGTTTGGTAGGGGATATCGTATTTGCGCAGGGCCTGTTCGATTTTCAACAGATTGCTGCGGCTACGCATAAGGATAGCCGCGTCGCCGTATTCAAAGGGACGTTTGGTTTCGCCGTTTTCATAGACATGAACAGAAGCCTGTTCTTCCTTCAGTCGGGCAATGGTGCGGGCGATATATTCTTCTTCAGATTCCGTTTCATCCAATAGGGCAAGTTCCGCCCGTCCCGTACCGGGAACATTTCGCATTGCCTTAAGGGGATGGTAACCCACTCTAAAGGGGTCGGCGGCGCTTTCCTGTAAGACGCCGCCAAAAAGGTAATTGATAAAGGCATTCAGCCGCGGTAAAAAACGAAAGCTGCCGCTAAAAACAATATTTCCTTCTTTTACCGAAGCGCCGGCAATGGCCGCAAACTGATCTTTTACCTGCTTAAAAATACGAATATCGGCATTACGGAAGCCATAAATGGACTGTTTGGGATCGCCCACAATAAAAATCTTGTTTTTGGCCAACCCTTCTTTTCCCGCCGCCAACTGCGACACGATCTCCCATTGCAGGGTATTGGTATCCTGAAACTCATCCACCATAATATATTCGAATCGCCGCGCCAGCGTCCGGCGAACCGCTTCGTTTTCCCGCAGCAGGTTTAACGCCAAAATCAGCAGGTCCTCAAAATCGAGCCAGCCGCGTTCCGCCTTTAAATTTTTATAAACCGCTTCTGTTACTTTGTGCAGCGTAAAAATATCCTGTAACAGCCCAAACCAGATTAAATCGTTTGAGTCGTCCGGGAATCCGGGATTGGAACTCTTTTTCCGCTCTTCAATGGCAGCGCAAAAACCGCTTAATTCGATTAATTGTTCACGGCTTTGCGGTCCCCAGCAAGTGTTTCCTCCAAAGTTTTTAACCGATTTCAAGGCCTTGTTTTGCGAGCCGGTAAAAAATGAAGTCAGATCAAAAATCGTACGGTAAGCTTCCCGGTCCGGTTCGGCTCCGTTATTCAGCGCGACCGCTTTTTGCAGTAGCAGGCGCGCCTCGTGACCGACGCCGGTTTTTAAAGGAATGGTATCCGTATTTAAAACGGATTGAATTAAATTCATCAGCTCATTAAAAGCAGCCGGCGGCAGTACAAAATCGCGCATGGCGCGTAACCAGCGCCGCTCCAAAAAATCGCGATACGAATCGGCTGTAAAATCCGCAAAGCGTTCCTGCAGGCGTTTCATTTCGAAAGGCGCTTTTAAAGCCGTATTAAGTATTTCTTCTATCGAAGATTTTTCCACGGTATCAAACAAAGACGGACAAGGGGTTCCCTTATTTTGATCGGCCTGTTTAAAAACCTGATCGATGGCAGTACGCATAATTGTTTGCTGTTGAAAATCATCCATTTCCGTAAAATCCGGCGGCAGACCGGCTTCGATGGGAAACTCGCGTAGAATTCGGGCACAAAATCCGTGGATGGTGGAAATGGACGTCATACTTAACTGATCGCGAATTTGTAAAAGGCGGGCGCGTTCCTGTTTCGACCCGCTATCGTTAAGACGACGGTTTACCTCTTCGGCGGTACGTTCCTGCATCTCGGCGGCCGCTTTTTTAGTAAACGTAATCGCTAAAATTCCGCGCACTCCGGACGGACTTTGCAGAGCGATTTTTAAAAAACGTTCCACCAGCAGAGTCGTTTTTCCGGAGCCGGCTCCAGCGGTTACCGAAATATTTTTATCAAGCGCCAGGGCTTTTTGTTGTTCTTGGGTAAGTGGCATATTTGTTTTCTGTTAATGATCTTTCATTTATTGTCAATACGGCCCGGTTATACTCTCTTACTCCCCTGACAGAGGCTGTGGTTCTAATAGGGATCCCTTGGGCAGTTTTTAACTAAACCGTAACGTTTTGCCAGGACAAGCTATAAATACAGAGAATATCCTTGTTCGTTTTTAATTCTCTTTTCTTTGCACGCATAGCGTTCTCTGCGTTTAATTTTTATTCAACAATCTTCATTCGTTAATTTTTTACTCTTGCGCTTCCTGCGCATCCGCTTTCAGTATTTTCCCGGTTTGCTTCTGGCAAATACGTTTATAGGGACAGTATTTTGTGCAAAGATCATTTTGCGGTTCGCGTGTGTGCCGAAATACCCCCTGCCGCAGGGTCTGCACATTGGCCGCTGCCTTTTCCAGAGCAATCTGTAGCAGCGCATTTAAACGCAGTAAATTCCCGTCATCATCTTTTAAATAGCGGTTCGGCAAGAAAGCCGTGCTTTTTCCCTTTTCCATACCAAATGCGGCCGCATCTGCCAGAAACAGTTTTCGTTCACAGCGCTGCGCGTCTTTCACCACATAGTAGGCTGCCGAATCCACTTCCAATTCCGGGCGCGCTTCTGCCAGCGCCAGCATATATAAAGGCAGTTGCACACTGAGCCCTTTTAGCGTTTCTTTAGCGCTTTTCCCGGCCGCTCCCGTTCCGGTTTTATAATCGATTATCTCCGCCTGCCGCCCGTCTTTTACGTCAATACGGTCGATCCGGCCGCGCAGCTTCAGTGAACCGGAATTACACTTTAAGATAATTTCACGGTCTGCCGCTTTTCCAAATTCATATTCAAAATAGGTCGGAATAAATCCGTCTTCATCAATATGCTGCTGATCGATTTCCAAGAAAACATCCAGCAAACCCGGGTTCTTTTCCGTGCCGAAATATTTTTTCTTTTCCAGTTCCCAGAAATATCCCGAAAACGGCAGGCGCGAAAGAATGATTTCTGCAATTTGAAAGAGGAGCTTCCTGTTGTTCCGCGGTTGCGCCTGTTGATCCTTCTCTTTTAACTGCGTATAAAATTCATACAGGATATCGTGCACGGCGCTGCCGCGCTCCAGGCTGGTCAGTTCGGGATCGGCCGATTCCCACTCTTCGACTTTCAGAATGTATTCCATAAAATAACGCATCGGGCAAAACGCATAGGTTTCTAAACGGCTGGCAGACCACTCTCGATTGTGATAGCGTTTTGTTAAAACCTGCACAATCTGAGAATTATCCGACAGGACGCCTTCATAGCGACCAAAATCGACAGAAAAAGAACGCCGCGCCGTTAAAACGGTTTTTTGAAATAATTCCCGGAAAAGTGTTTTGGAGTTTCCGTCCAGCGCCGACAGAAGATGTATCTCCCGCCGCGCCTCCTCAAATTTATACTGTTGAATATGCCGTCCGAGGTTTTCCCATAAACGGGTCTCATTCAGAGTAAAATCAACCGCCGGAAATGTTTTTTCCCTGCTGGTTTCGGTAATGTCCGTGAGGTCCGAAATAAACGTGGACGGCACTAAAGCGCGTTCTTCATCGTATTTCGGACAGGTTAGAATACATTTTTGATACGAAGCGTCTAACAGGGAATAAAATATAAAGCGGTCCTGCGACAATAATTCTTCCGTTGCGGCCAGTCCCATTTTTTCCCGGACAAAATCGCTGAAAAATACGTCCTTTGTAGAAGCCCGGGGGAAAACGCCATCGGTGAGGCCGCCCAAAAACAGCACCTGCGCTTCCAGCGCCTGCACCTCCAGCCGGGGCATAATCTGTACCCCGTACTCCTGCCATTCCGTTACATTATATAGCGCCCCTTCCGTTGCGGAATCCAGATACCGAATAAAACGGGACAACGTTACCGGTTTATCAGCTGTTACGCGCGCCGCCATCCAAACCAGCTGATCAAGCACCTTCATAAAACGGTTAAAGGCGCGAAATTCCATCTCTCTTTGCCGTTCCGTTACGTGGGGATTCGGAAGTTCGTACCAATGCAGTAGTTTTAACTCCGAAAGCAGCCGGATAAAAGTCTGCCGATAATCGGTTATGGACGCTTGTTTCGGAAAGGAACACAGCAGAGCCAAAACCTCTTCAATCCGTTCGATTTGTAACCGGATTTCTTCCTGTTGTTCCGTTTTAAGGCGCTTAAAAACAGAGGTGTTAAATAGGTACTCCACCCATCCCGGCGTAAACCGCGTAAGACGCGTTTCGGCCAAGAGAGCGTTAAGGCTTTTAAAATTAAATTCATGTGACTGAAACAGCGGATTGTTTAAAAAGCCAAGCGCGGCGTTCCACTCGCAGCCCGAAGCCGCCAGCCGCAGCGGCTGCAAAAACAATTTGATCAGCGGTGATTGATTTAGGGCAAATCCGGTAGACAGATTGAAGGGAATATGAAAACGCCGGAATACCTGCCGGATAAGCGGAACATATTGTTCCAGGTTAGCAAAGGTTACCGCGATCCGCGCCGGAACGATTTTATTCCTTCGATACAATTGCCGGATACTTGCGGCAATAAATTCGACTTCCGCCTTGCGATCCTGAACCGTTTGTATGGCAATCCGCTCTTTTTGATCCTCTTTTGGAAGATTTTCTTTGTCTCTGTGAAAAAGCGCCCGGGCAAAAAAAGAATCTGTCATAGTATTTTGCTCTTCCGCGCCCATCGATTTTAAGCGCAGCCAGGCGTCGTGCGTATGCTGAAACAGGGCGGGATTTTCCGCGCTGTATTCCATTTTAATATGAAGCGGCAGCCAGGCCGAGAGTTTTTCGAAGAACAGAAACATAGCTGGCGTAAACAATCCGTATCCGGAAACAAAAATTTCTTTTACCCGCGGGAACTGACGCTTAAACAGTTCTTCCGTCAGCAGCGAAGCAGCCGTATGTTTGGCAAAAGGTTCGTCGATGAGCTCTTCCCCGAGCGCTTCGTCCAGCGCCTGTAAAAGAAGCTCAAAATCGGAAAACTTGAGGGGTTGTACGTTTTTTTCTTCTATTTTAATTTGCGAAAACGCTTCGCTGTCGTAGCCAAAACGGCGTAGTTCAAGCACCGCATCACTTACCTTGCGCACCAAACCGGTTGTAATATGTTCGCCTTTTAAAAAATACGGCAGACCGGCGGCGGCTTTTTCCAAAAGAGATTCTATCAGGATTTGCAACATACCGGCAGAGAGGACACGCTTTGCCCCGGGAAGAGCAGCATATAGTTTTAACAAAACCTGATCAAACGTATAAATATTCGGGTCGAGCAGCGCCCCGGATTCGGAGGCGTCGAGCAAACGTTGTTTTAATATTCGTACGGCGCGGTTTACCGGCAAAATGGCAATATAGTCATTTGCCCTGTTCCGAAGACGCTGTTCAAAAAAATAGAACTGTTTTGGGGGCGCGCAATAGAGCTGTAAGTTTTTCATAAACGTGGTTTAAAATTACAATGTGCGGACGGCAAATTCAAAGAAAATTAAGCGCTGGGTTAATATTATTGAAAAGATGCCGACTTCTAAAAACACTTTTAATATATCAATCCGGTCTTTTAGTCGGATACAGCCGATTGATATAAAATAGTAAGTTGAATTAAAACTGAATTTTATATAATGAAATCTATCAAAGGATTGATACCGGCCTCTGTTTTTTTTATTACTGTTTTCCTGGTTGTATTCCTTTTAAATTCTTCTATCAATCAGGCGCCTTGTTGTTTTTCCTCTCTGTTAACGGCAGTAACGGCAACGTTATTGTTTATTTTTTTACGCCGCTGGTATCTCGTCGAAGCAGGTTCCGAGGCACCGGATCAGCTTGAAAAAGCCTACCGGGAATTGGCAAAAGTCAAAACAGATACGATGGATAAAGAAGAGAGTTTACGTAAGTTTTCCCGTATCATCGAGCAAAGCCCCACATCCATTGTAATTACCGATTTGAATGGAAAGATAGAATATGTTAATCCCCGTTTTTGTGATATTACCGGTTATACTTACGATGAAGCAATCGGTCAAAATCCACGCATATTAAAATCCGGAGAAATACCGCCGGAAGAATATAAGAAATTGTGGGAAGCCATAAGTTCCGGCGAAATCTGGCGCGGCGAATTTCACAACAAGAAGAAAGACGGGACCTTATATTGGGAAGAGGCCCATATCGCTCCGGTAAAAAATTCTAAAGGAATAGTTACCCATTATATTGCCATTAAAGAAGAT
The DNA here is from genome assembly GCA_024278755.1 of Calditrichota bacterium. Lineage (GTDB taxonomy): Bacteria > Calditrichota > Calditrichia > Calditrichales > Calditrichaceae > JANTFQ01. Next base: position 18,854 of record JAJRSO010000079.1, read on the forward strand.
ATTACCGTTAAAAAATCCATCGACGAAGCGCGAAAAATGTACGCCAAAGCGTTGCGCAGTATCCGCGATATGGTTATGCTGGTCGATTTAAAAGAACGAATTATTTATGTAAACGATGCGCTGTGTACTACTTTTAAATATAAAGAAGAACAGCTCTTAGGCAGGAATTTCCGTGTTCTGTTGCCGGCCGATACGCCGGAAGACGCACTCGGTAAATTTTTTAATACCGAAAGCGCCGACAGCTGGAAGGGGGATGTACGCTGTGTTACAAGACAGGGTCATATTTTTTACACCGCCATGTCCACTTCTGTCATTACCAATGAAAAAGACCGCCCCATTGCCTTTGCCGGGATTTTAAACGATTTAACGGAAGAGCACAGCGTACAGGAAAATATGCGCAAAGCCGAAATGCTCATTACGATTCAGGAACTGGCCGGTTCAGTATCGCATGAGTTTTCACAACCATTGCAGGCGCTGAACAATTATATCAGTCTGCTTAAGATGGGCAAGATAAAAAAAGAATATCTGAATAACAGCGAACTGGCCGTTAAGCGAATTGCCGAACTGGTGGACAATCTTTCGGAAATCACCAGCATTCAAAAGCAGGATTATCTTAATACAAAAATAATTGATTTAAAAGCCTCGGCGCTCAAAAAACAAAAGCTGGCTCAAAAACGTATTTTAGTGGTAGATGATGAACCGCAGATACTGGAAACCGTCACCGAAATGCTACGTATTGCCGGATATGAATGCGATGGCGCCGCAGACGGGCTGGAAGCGCTGCAAAAGATAAGTAAACAACAATATCAGTTGGTGATTTCGGATATCAATATGCCGCGTATGAGCGGTATTCGGCTCTTTGAAAAATTACAGACCATCGGATTTAAAGGCGCTTTTGTGTTTCTAACCGGGTACTCGGTGCCAAACGAAATCAGCTATTTTATTAAGGATATTGACGGTCTTTTAAATAAACCGGTGGATATGCATAAATTAATCGAAATCGTAAAAACGATACTCGGCCAGGCAGAAATAGAGTAATCAGCCGGAATCTGTTATAAATATTGCAGGTACAAAAGCTTCTGATTATATTATCTCAACCCTGCAAAAAAGGAATAAAATATGACCGAGAAAACAATCGATTTAAAACAGTTGCTCTATTTAATCAGTGATCAAAAAGAGCTGGATATAAACTTAAACCTGGACGAAGGCTGTACCTTCGAAGCGGACGACCCGAAACCATTGGTTAAAGTGATTAATTATCTTCTAAACTATATGGCCCAACTTACCGCACAAACTATCGAAATTTCTTTAGATTTATTACCCGAACAGTTTCGTCTCTCCTTTTTGGCCTACACCACGGCCGAAACCCTGCCCGAAATTAGCGGGAACTTACAAAACGCTCTGGATATGTACCAGGCTGTTTTTCAGTTCCACCACGAAAAGGGCCGTTACGTTAAAGCGTCTGTTAGCTTTCAGAAATAATACGTTTCCCCTTTGCGTTTTTTGTTTTATCCCTAAGCCTCTGTTTCAAATGATATAAATCACGTTTGAACCTGAATTGTTTTTATACTTTAAGTTGGTAAGTTTTACTTTAATATACCATTTAGCAGGAGGCTTTATGCATTTTACCCGTATTTTACTCGTAACAAGCATTGTTATCGGATTTTTTTCTTTTCCGGCTTTTGCTCATAAAAGCAGGCCTTTGTCTCTTTTGGAAAAAAACAATTTAAAAACTACGGCCGCTTTAAAAACCGCCGATGGAAAGATTGACGCAGAAACGGGCGTTATTCGCTATCTCTACGGCAGGAAAATAGACGGATATTCCGGCAGCGCAGAGGAAATTGCCCATGCGTTCATTTCCGACAGAGCGGAGCGCTTTGGCCTGGATATTTCCAGGGACGAGCTTAAAACCTTTGCCGTTAAACCGTCGAAAGGCGGCACTTCCGTTCTTTTTGATCAAACCTACCGCGGTATTCCCGTTTATGGTTCGCGCATTGTTATTACCTTAAATAAATTAAATGAAATTACCTTTGCCGCCAGCACCTTTCGGCCGCTAAAACAGAGTATCTCCACTTCGGCTTCTGTTTCCGAAACCCAGGCCGTCGAAGCGGCACGGAACTACCTTCAGGTAAGCGGAAAATTAATCGGCCGTCAGTTTGCCGGGCAAACTATTTTAGAAACCTCCGACCGCGGATTTGTTTTAACCTGGCGAGTGGTCGTGCCCACCGAAGCGCCCATGGGCGATTGGGAAGTTTTTGTGGACGCCGCGTCCGGGGAAATTATTCATGTAAGAGATATGATGATGTACGCAGACGGGAAAGGCCTGGTCTGGGATCCGGATCCGCTGACCACAGCCGGGGTTACCTACGGCGGTCTGTACAAAGACAACAATGACGCCGATTCCAACGAACTGAATGATGAACGCATTGAAGTGGTTTTAAAAGATATCACCTACGAAGGCGGTTTATACAAACTCAAAGGGCCCTATGCGGTATTATCCGACCGGGAATCGCCATCGGATACCTTCCCCGAACTGGCTGATTCGTCTATGTTCCGTTTTACCCGCAATGAGCAAAATTTTGAATCGGTAATGGCCTACTACCATGTGGATAAATCTACCCGCCACCTGATTTTGGATTTGGGTTATGATGAAGTAAAACAGCATAATTTTGAAGTGGATCCGCACGGACTGAGCGGCGATGATAACTCGCACTATGTGACTTCCGATAATTACCTCGCCCTTGGTGAAGGCGGCGTGGATGATTCCGAAGACGCCGACGTTATCTGGCATGAACATGCCCATTCTTTTCAGACCAATTTAACCGGCGGTATGTCCTACAGCGGCGAAACCATGTCTTTGCAGGAAGGAAGCTCCGATTACTGGGCCGCTTCCTATTCCCGTATCACCAACGATTACAACTGGGGTTATGTTTTTTCCTGGGACGGCCATAATGAATTCTGGAACGGCCGGCGCTGTGACCTGGACTGGGTTTACCCGGACGATTACGTTAGCGGGCACGACGGCGGACAGATTTGGTCTTCGGCCCTGATGGATATCTGGATTCAGGTGGGACGCGAAGTCACCGATACCGATTTCATCGAAACACATTATATCTGGGGCTATTCCCCCGGGTTGCAGGACGCGGCTCAGGCCTATATTCAAGCCGATGAAAATGTGTACGGCGGCGCGCATAAAGGCATTATTATCGACGCCTTTGACGCCCACGGTCTGGTGGACAAAGCAGATTATATGGCAACTATTACACACACCCCGTTAACCGACACCGAAGAGTCGGTCAGTGGTTATGATGTAGTTGCCACCATCACACAGGGCGCCGATCCGCTTGATCCCAACCGCATGTGGGTGGTTTACGGTGTTTCTGCCTTAACCGACTCGGTATTGATGACCGCCACCGGCGGAACCAATGAATATATGGGTACCATTCCGGATTTGGGTAATGAAATCGATATTCAGTATTATATTTCTGTAATCGATCAGGGTAATAATGTTAGCAACGATCCCAGCGACGCGCCAACCGGCTACCATAGTTTTCATGTGGGTACCGATTTGGAAGCGCCGGTGATTACCCATACCGCTTTAGGCGATCAGGCGCTGGCTCAATGGCCGGCCACGGTAAGCGCCACCGTTACCGACAACGCCGGCGTGGATACGGTGATTTGCTATTTCGGTCATAACAGCACAAGCGCTCTGGACAGTTTTCCTCTTGTTACCAGCGGAAACGATTTATATGAAAACCCTTTCCCCCTCGACGCGGCACAACTGACGATTGGCGACTCCATTCATTATTACATCGTTGCGCAGGATGTTGCGCAAAACACGAATAGCAGCCGCGAACCGGCCAACGGATTTCATTCTTTTCAAATCATCGACACTAAGGGTCTGGTTTTAATTGTGGATGATGATCCCAATGGTAAAACAGCAGATAATTCCGGCAAACCCGCGGTTGTGCGTACAAAAGAATCCTACGGTAAATCGGCCGATGACATTCAAACCTGGCTGGATGCCCTGGGTTATTCCACCGAAAAGGTCACGGTAGCCACCGCGCTGAATACCGATTTTTCAAATTACGATTTGGTCATTTCCTCCAGCGGCGCAAACACTTCACCGGTTTCGGATAGCAATTACCGCACAAAACTGGAAGACTGGACCGCAACGGCCGGTCATAAACTACTTATCGAAGGCGGCGAACTGGGTTACGATGCGCTGAGCTCACCCGGCTATTCTTCTTTTGCGGCCAATGTTCTGCATTCTACCAAATGGAATACGGACAATGCCGGCAACCTGCAAACGGTAAGCGGGCAGGAAAATCACGCTATTTTAAATACGCCAAATACCATTCCGTCTCCTCTTTCCGTCAGCTACAGCGGTTATGGCGATGAAGACGCCGTCGAACCGGATGCCCAGTCTTACATCATAATGGAACCCGCGAGCAACGCGGCCAACGCCGGCATACTGGTGTATGATGATGACAACGACCCCAATTCGGCACAGACGGTTTATTTTGCCTTTAACCTGGCGGCGCTCAACAGCACGGATGGCAAGAATTTACTGGATAATTCCGTTGCCTTTTTACTGGCCGGACCCGTCGGCGCCATTAGCGGAACGGTTGATCTTACCGACACCGAAGACGACAGCGGGGTTTCCGTCTATTTAAGCGGCGATGCAGCGGATACGCTGCTTACCAATGCCAGCGGATTTTACCGTTTCAGCGGATTGGTTGATGGCACCTATTCGGTAAAAATTCACAAGAGCGGTTACACCACTTCCGACAGTGTTGCCAGCGGTTTGACCGTTAGCCAGGATACGGTGCAGAATGTGAACTTTTCGATGGATCCGATTATTTCGGCAATCGGAAAAGACGGACAGACGCCGCAGGAATATGCGCTGGCACAAAATTATCCCAATCCGTTTAACCCGAGCACTACCATTAATTACCAATTACCGATTGCCAATTATACGGAATTAACTATTTATAATGCGCTGGGACAAAAGGTGCGAACATTAATAAACAAAAAACAGGAGTCCGGAGCCTATTCGGTTTCCTTTGACGCTTCCGCTTTAAGCAGCGGGGTTTACTACTACCGATTAAGCGCCGGTTCCTTTGTGCAGATTCGCAAAATGATTTTAATGAAATAAAGGATTATTTCATCCCGATTTGTCCCGAAGGATCGGGACGTATTTTTCGGGATGGATAAAGGATTATTTCATCTCCCGATGAATCGGGATTTCGCTTTACTCAACCGATTTGTCCCGATGAATCGGGATATATTTTGCAAGATGAAAAAAGACATTGAAACAAAGAAAGGGGTGCCTTTGGCATCCCTTTTTATTGGAAGCTCTTTGGAATGAATCGACCGTGTCGATTTACAAATATCCGCACACAAATAAATCCCAAAAAACAAGCTCCAAATAACAAATAAATTTCAAAAGGCAAACATCAATTTAAAAAACCTCTGTGCCCTCTGTGATAAATCCTGTATTTTGAAAACTACCCGTCTTTGCGAAGACCCTAAGAGGATGAAGCATTCTCCGGAACAAAGCCCGCTACCGACAATCTATCCTAACAAATCATAAAAAACAAAAAGCAAACCACAAAAAACTCTCTGTACTCTCAACTGCTATGGGTTAGGCCTTTAAAACCTTTTTCTGGTTCCCCGCCTTCGCGGGGATGACACGATTTTAAAGTTCGTAAATCTGCGCTCGTTGGTCTTCAATCGTAAATCAAAAGAGTTTAGAATTTTACCGGTACGAATTCTTTAAGACTTCGCACCGCGCTGTCATTCTGTAAGAAACTTCTTCGATTAACCCAACACCTTCACACTACCGCAACAGGTTCCTTGCACCGGCGGCATCCCTTCGGGACAGGAGGACATTCTTTGGGTAATCTACAATTAAAACTAATTGTATCACTGTACTCTCCGCGGCAAAGTTTTTGATTTTGGAATTTATTTGAGGTTTTTTTTTGTGATTTATCGATTCATTAGTCCTGAATCTTTTGCGCCCAGTGGATGAGCGCCGTTTCAATAACGGCCGCCACAAATAGCAGCGGAAGCACAATACCCAGATAGGAATGCAGATAGGTAGCTGTTTGCCAGAAAAACTCTTTTCCGCCCCATTCCAGCAACTGCAAATTATAACTCAGAGCCAGGGCAAAGGTAATAAAAACCGCCGGCAGCTCAATCAATGCCACCGGGTTTACCAGAGCGGCAAAGTAAAATTCTCCTTTCAGCGAATGGAAGGTGACTACGCCAATATTCAAACCCGTCCAGACGGCAAACAGGATGGGCAGAAACAGGATGAATCCGGACAGTAAATCCAGCGTAAGTGAAATATTGTTGACGCCAAAAATAAACAGAAACAGCCCAAAAGCATTTATCTTTTTCTTTGACCATGATTCCAACTTTTCTGCAATCCATAAGGGGAAAACCAGCAGCCATTTGACTTTTTTATGATAAATCCAGGGCGCGGCCGCATACCCCACGAAGAAAAAGACCATCCCGGTAAACACAAGCTGCAGACGCACCGGCAAAAACAGATCACTCATTTATAAATCCTTCCAGGCGCGGACGCCGCACAGCGCTTCCGCCTTTTTAATGCCGTTGATTATGGATGCTTCCACCGCGGAGACGGCAAGCGCGGCCAGCAAATCGAGATCGGTCTCTACTTCCGGGCTGGAAATAACAAAGCTAATATCGCCGTCGTAGCTGGTATGCGAAGGTTCGATGCGCCGGGCAATCCCGTGATGGGCGCGTTCGGCAATAAAATGCGCCTGTTGTTTGGATAGAATTGCATTGGTCATTACAACCGTTAACACCGTATTTTCCGCCAGGCCTACCTTTGGTTGTTCCCAGCGGACAAACGGATTGTTTTCTGCTGCAAAGGTTCCATCTTCTGCCAGCGCTCCGGCGAGAATAGCGCCGTCCCGGTCCAGAACATCGCCCACGGCATTAACCACGGTGAGCGCCAGCGCTTTCACCCCGCTGCTGCTTTGTTCCGCAAGCCCGATTCCGCCCTTTAGCGCAAATTCCATTCCCCGCCATTTCCCCACTGTAGCGCCGCTTCCCGCGCCCACATTGCCCATTGTAAAATTATTAAACGCAGCCTCTGCCAAAGCCTGACGGGCCTGCTTTGCATTGGGATAAGCGGTTGAATCACCCAGATTTTTATCAAAAATAACCGCCGCCGGAACGATGGGTACCGGCCCGAAATTGGTCTGATAGCCGGAGCCCTTCTCTGCCAGGGCTTCCATTACCGCGTGGGCACAATTTAACCCGAAGGCGCTGCCGCCGGTTAGTACAAGAGCGTCGATACGGCTGATTTTACGTTTGGGCGAGAGCAGCGCATATTCCCGGCTTCCCGGTGACGCCCCTCGTGCCACCGCGCTGGTAACGTTGTTTCCCGGCGGAATAATAACCGTGCAGCCGGTGGCCTTTTGCGGATCGGAATAGTGGCCGATTTTGAATCGCGTTAACATAATTTCCCCTGCGTATTAAAACGACACACAATGTAACCGAGACTTTTAAACGCCGCAACTATTTTGCTGGAGCCAAAACAGTTTTCCATTTGAATTTAGAACGCGCACCGCCTATATTTCAAGGGAATGGAGTATTATGAAAAAAATATTAATCGTTGATGATCAGAGTGAAGTGCGCGAGTTTTTAAGTGATTTTTTAACGCTTAAGGGCTTTGATGTGGTGCTGGCCTCTAATGGCAAAGAAGCGCTGGAGGTTCTGGATGAAGAACATCCGGACGCCGCCGTTGTGGATGTTGAGATGCCGGTGATGAACGGTATGCAGTTTTCCAGAAAGGTTCTGGCCCAAAAAAGCGGTTTTCCTATTTTAATTATTACGGCTTTTCTTAAAAAATATTCCGAAAATGATTTTCTTGATCTTGGCGTGCGCAGCGTCCTTCAGAAACCCATCGATTTAAACATTCTTCAGACGGAAATACAGAGCGCCGTTCCTTAAGACATCTTAATCTGCAATTTATGTCCTTCTGTTCCAATTCGTCTTTGTGAGGCGGCCGGTTTTTGGCGGACGACGAAGCAATCCCTGTGCGGTCCCTCAAGGGATCACTTTGTCCGGCAGCGGCCGGACTCGTGAAAACGGCACAGCCACCATTTTCCCCCTTAACAATTCCCTTGCAGATGTTTATCGGTACGAATCCAATAAGGCTTCGCATCGCGATTCCTCGTTATTCCGGTGAAGATGTTTCAGACAACATTTTCCTTGGCAACGGGTTCCGTGCAGGATAACAGTCGGTGGAGTTTTTATTTTTCCTGCACAGAAATATTTCATCCTCATTCCTAAAGGCCTTTGTTTTATCCTTTCTTTTTTTTAAGTTTTGATTTTACCGGTTGATTATTAATCAATAACAGGAATTGCTATGCCGCGTCTCAATAAAATTTTACAACCCAAATCCATTGCCATTATCGGCGCTTCGCGCAAAGAAGGCTCCCTCGGAAAAATGTTTATGGAAGCCGTTTTGCGGATGAATTTTAAGGGCGAAATCTACCCGGTTAACCCCAAAGCGGATGTTATCGACGGAATCAAAACGTACCCATCCGTTTCCGAATTACCACAGAAGCCAGACCTCGCCGTCATTCTGCTTTCTTACCAATTTGTCTTGCCAACGGTGGAAGCGCTGGGCAAAAGCGGCATCCGTGATATTATCGTCATCAGCGCCGGATTTAAAGAGGTGGGCGGCGAGGGCCTTGAGCGCGAAAAAGAGCTTATAAAACTGGGTAAGACCTACGATTTGAATATTCTCGGTCCGAATTGTATGGGCATTTTTAACACCCGTGAAGATATTTCGTTTAACGGTACGTTTTCTCCCACGCTTCCCCAGCCGGGACACGCGGCATTTATTTCGCAGAGCGGCGCGCTGGGCGTGGCGGTGCTGGAATTATACGCGCAAAGCGATTTGGGTTTTTCCGTTTTTGTTAGCACGGGCAACAAAGCCGATATTTCCGATACTGACGCGCTGGAATTTTTAACGGATGACGCCAATACACAGGTAGTTACACTATATATGGAAAGCATCGATCAGCCGACGGCGTTTAAGGAAATCTGCCGCAAAACAGTTGCCAAAAAACCGGTGCTGGCTGTTAAAGCGGGACGCACCGACAGCGGACACAAAGCGGCTTCTTCGCATACCGGCGCTCTGGCCAACCCGGAACATATCGTAGACGGCTTTTTAAAACAGTGCGGCGTTATTCGTATCGACACGCTGGAAGAGATGTTTGACGCCGCCCGGGCCCTGGCCCTGCAGCCGCTTCCTTCCGGGCCGCGCACGGCGGTCATTACCAATGCCGGCGGACCCGGTATTCTTGCCAGCGACGCTATCGAACGGGCCGGATTGCAATTAGCCGTTTTCAGCGCCTCCACCATCGAAAAACTAACCGCAGTATTGCCGGCAGAGGCGGCAAAAACCAATCCCGTGGATATGATTGCCAGCGCCAACGAAGAAACCTATAAAAATGCCCTGAAAATTATCCTGCAGGATGAAGGGGTAGACAGTGTTCTTTTGATCATTGTGAAACCGCCAGTCAATTCCACACCGGCCAGTATTATCAGCGGCCTCAAACCTTTACTGCAAAATACAACCAAAACTGTCATTCCTGTTTTAATGGCCAATCGAGACGATACGTTTGGAATCGACGTCTTAAAGCGTTTAAAACTGCCGGTCTTTCCCTATCCTGAATCCGCTGTAAAAACCCTGGCCGTAATGCAGCGGTACAAACAAATCCGGGAACAGTTGCGCAGCGAAGAAAACAGCGCGCCGCAAAAATTTTACGATTCTCTTCCGCTGAACAGCGCGCCGGGATCGAATCAGGCAGATATTAAAACTATTTTTGATTTATTTGAACAGTATGAAATCCCAACCGCGCCGTACCGGGTCAGTACCCGTCTCGAAGATATTTTGCAATTCCAAAAGGAGAGCGCCGGGTCGGTTGTTTTAAAAACCGCCAACGCGCAGATCATTCATAAAAGCGACGAAGGCCTGCTGCAGTTAAATCTTAATGATGCCGCGGCCGTATCCGAAGCCTTTCAGTCCATTGCTTCAAAGGTGCAGTCCCTGCTTCCCGCGGGAGAAACGCCGCTCTTTTTAGTGCAGCGGCAGCTTCCAAAAGGCGCGGAACTGGTTTTGGGCGGAAAGCGGGACGAGCAGTTCGGCCCCGTGGTAATGGCCGGATTTGGCGGTATAATGGTAGAAGTGTTAAAAGACGTTATTTTCCGGATTGCTCCGCTCAGTCCGGCAGAGGCGCTGGAAATGCTAAATGAATTAAAAGCCCAGGCCTTTTTTAACGGCTTCCGGGGACAACCCGCCGTCAGTCGGGAAAAATTTGCCGAAACCATCAGCCGCTTTAGCCGTCTGTTGCACGACCACCCGGAAATTAGCGAGATGGATCTGAATCCGCTGATATGGAACGAAGAAGCCGGCGCCGCGGTGGTGGTGGACGCCCGGGCAACGGTGAAGTTGTAAATAATTTGGTAACTGAATATTCTCTGATGGATATTCAATATTGTTCAAATGTATTTATAAATAATCATTAGTGCCCGGTTAAATTTGGAAAATTTGTTCTGTTAAGAGGATTGTTCTAATAACTCTCCCCCGTTCCCCCTCCCTTGACGCTTCAAGGGAGGGGGAACGGGAGTGGGTTCCGATCCAAGTCCTGTTAATTCGCATTTCCCTTAATTTCTTGGTATTGCAGGGTTTCCAGACATTTATTATTTTTAACCGGGCACTATTGATCAATAATAAACATTGAATATTCAATTCCAATTTATTGATAAGTAATGGAAGAATTTTGGTAATTGGACAAATATAAAACAGATTCCCTATAAATTAAAAAAACGAATAGACACCCTATGAAAAAAACCCTCTTCCTACTCTTTCTGCCTCTCGTGCTGCTGGCCCAAAATTACCTCTGGCCCACCAACGCCAGCACATTTTTAAGCTCCAGTTTTTGCGAATACCGCCCGGGGCATTACCATTCGGCCATCGATATAAAAACCTGGAATACGGAAGGCTACCGAATTTACGCGGTGGAAGACGGCTATGTACAGCGGATTCGTGTTTCCCCCTTCGGTTACGGCAAGGTTTTATATCTCAAATTAAAAGACGGACGCACAGCGGTTTACGCGCATTTACAGCGTTTCAACAAAAAACTGGAGCGCGCCGTGCGGAAGCAGCAGCTTCAAAAAAAACGCTACACCATTACCTGGTATCCCAAAAATCGGAAGGTGAGGCGCGGCGATATTTTAGGTTACACCGGCCAAACCGGCATCGGGGTTCCCCATTTGCATTTCGAAATCCGTGATACAAAAGGGCAGCCCCTAAATCCACTGCACTTTTATAATCAAATAACGGATCATATCCCACCCAAACTACAAAGCATTTTAATCCGGCCGATGGATAAAAACAGCCGGGTAAACGGCTCTTTTTTACCCGTGGAAGCGCAGCTGAAAAAAGGAGCGCACAATACCTACCGCATTAAGCAACCGCTTCGGGTAAAGGGGCGAATCGGTCTGGCAATCCGCGGTTACGATATGTCGTACAAAGTGTACAACAAATATGCGTTTTACCGCACTTCGCTAAGAGTAAACGGCAAAGAATTATTTACAATTCAATACGACACGCTGAATTTTGATTTAAGCCGGCAGGTGGATTTGGAAATCGACTATCCCGTTTACCGGCAGACAAAAAAGAAATTTCATAAATTATATATCGAACCCTTTAATCAACTGACTTTTTATAAACGAAATTTGGGGAACGGCCTTTTTAAAGTAGAACGGGACACGGTTTCGTTTTCCATCGAAGTCTTTGATTTCTTCGGAAATAAAAGCGTTATTGAGGGAACCCTTTTGCCCGACTTCAATGCGTTGCTGAGAACCCGGTCCGTAAGCCGTGACGACAGCAGCGTTTTACTTACGGTAACGCTTCCCAAACGCATTCAGGGATTGCGGTTTTTCAGCAAAGCCGACAGTCTGCCCTGGACGGATATTAAATACTTTGAAATACAGGATCAGAGTTTTACCGACCACAGCCAAACCTTACGGTTTAAAATACGATTGGAGCAGTACAACGCTTCCCGGCTAAAAGTGAAGGCCTTTCTTCCCGGGAAAATTCAGGCCGAAACCATTCTTCCCGTATCGATGACGGATACCAACCGTGTATCCTTAAAAATTCGTAACCGGGGGAAATTTCTGCTTATCAAAACGGAACCGCAGCAAGCTTTTGCCCTACTGACGGTGAAAAATTTACGCGACAGTAAACAGACCCCGATGCGTTTTGTTTTAAATCCGGAAATGGTTATTCCCGCCCGGGCTCTTCCTTCCGATTCTCTGCGCTTTCTGCTCTCAATCGGCGGCGGCATTGCGGCGGACAGTATCGTTTCGGTTTATTCGTTAAACGCCGGAATGAAACAGCATTTTAGTTTTGACGGGGGACGCTGTTTGCTGGCATCGGAGCAAACGACGGTTTATGATACCCTTCTGTTTAATTATCAAAAAGAAACCATAAAAGCCGATTCCTTTAAGACTCCCGTGTTTGGCCCCGCTTACCGTTTTTCCGGCTCGGCACAGGTCTTACGAAAAGCGCCACAGCTGACCATCCAATACGATTCACTCCGTTTCTCTGCCCGACAGACAGGTATTTGCAGAATTGGGAAGAAGGGTAGAATTTCCTGGAAATCCGCCAAATGGAATCCGGTAGAAAAAACCTTCCGTGCGCGAATGGGCGGTTTTGGCGCTTACATTCTCGGCGCAGACACCACGGCGCCGGTGGTGGAGGTTATTTTTCCCAAAGAGGGCCAGACGATTAAAAATCTTAAAAATATCCGTTTTTCGGCAACGGATTCTTTATCGGGAATCGGCAGCGACCGCAATCTCGAAATCTATCTCGACGGGCAATTTGTGCTGCCGGAATGGGACCCGGAGCGTGACCGGATTACCGGGACACCCGAAAAAAAAGCGGTAGCCGGGAACCATCTTATTCGTATCCGGGTTACGGACAGCGCCGGAAACGTTACCGAAAGAAGCATCCATTTTTCTATTCGCAAACAATAAATGCGTACGACAATTACTGTTATACGCTTTGCAATAATTAATTCATTCTTTTCCTATATTATTTGAATAAGCTGTTAAAATTTATAAATTGACTAATAAACGAAATACTTCGGAATATATGAAAACAATTATAACATATAAGTCCCGTTGTGGGCAAAGTAAGAGAATGAAAAATTCTCTATGAGATATTGACAAAAACATTCTACGAACTAAGATAAAAACAATGTTTTTGTAGGAAAAGGAAATAAATGCAAGAAAGTCAAAATGTTGAGTGAAAAGAAATTTGGAAAGATGAATATCTGAAATGGATATGTGGTTTTGCAAATGCAAACGGAGGAAAAATAATCTTTGGGAAAAATGATAAAGGCGAAATTATTGGTCTGAAAAATTCAAAAAACTTCTTGAAGATATTCCAAATAAAGTAAGAGACATTCTTGGCATTTTGGTAGATATTAATTTACATAAAACTGAAAAAGGAGATGTCCTTGAAATCATCGTTGACCCACAACCTTTTTCTGTTAGCTACAAAGGACAATATCATTACAGAAGTGGGAGCACCAAACAAGAATTAAAAGGTGCTGCATTAGATAAATTCATGCTTGAAAAGAAAGGAAAAAAGTGGGATAGTGTTCCCGTCCCAAACATTTCCGTTAATGACTTAAAAAACGACACCTTTGAATTTTTCAAGAAAAGAGCGATAATCAGCAAGAGAATTGATGAAAGCATCTTAACCGAAAACAACATCAATATACTTGAAAATCTGAGATTAACTGAAAAACATTATCTAAAACGAGCATCAATTTTGCTTTTTCATCCTGACCCTGAAAAATATGTTACAGGTGCATTTGTGAAAATAGGGTACTTTCAATCAGATACAGAATTAATCTTTCAAGACGAAGTAAACGGAAATTTATTTGAACAAGTAGAAAAAACA
>JAJRSO010000004.1 GCA_024278755.1 Calditrichota bacterium
TTCTATTCCCAATGAATATTTACCAGAATATTATTCTCCCGAAGAAATAAAAATTCGAGGAAATGTGATAAAACCATGGACAATTGAGAAATTAAAAAATAAATGGGTGTCAGGTTCTGATTTGGTATATTATGGTTTGGCTGGAAAGAAATCGTTTCGTTCCTTGAATGAAAGGCTTAACGACTTATTACGTCATGGTAATGGCAAAATAAGTAGCAGTGGTCCACATAAAGGCGGAGAAATATTATGGCAACTAAAAAACTATGAACTCTTTGAAATTTGGATTCTTCCTACAAACGAACCACCGACACCAAGAAATTATGAAGAATGGATTTTAAGGACTTTCTACAAAAAAATGAATAAATTGCCATTTGCAAATAGACAATTTTGAATAATAAACTACACCACACAACAAAAAATATACTGCATACCGCAATTAGTTGTAAATATGAAAGTTATAAAACAAAATAAAGATTGTCGTAACTTGAAAATAATTGTTTCAAAAAGCGGTACGCAGCATATTTAAACCGTTGTAGGGCATTTGAAGAAACCATAGCATAATTGGTAAATGATGAAAGGAAATAAAAGAATTTAAAAATGACGGAAAAAATAACAAGAGGTATTTCAAAAGATTTTGCCGATGAATTTATCAAAAGCGATTTGTATAGATTTTATACCGAAAACAAGCACGAATTAATTATTGGAGTTCGAAATAATTATTTGAATTTATATTACAACTGTGATAGCATTGCCAAAATAAAATACACGAAAGGTTCGATTGTTTGTGAAATAGATAAATACTATTTAGATGGTAAACATTATGACAGTAAGGGCAAAGAAAAGCATTATGTAATTAGTCAAAACAAGATTATTAAACAATATAATGATATAAAAATTAATAGCAATGCAAAAGCAACTCAGGAAAAAGAAGCCCAAGCAAAATTAGTTATTTTAAATAATGAGAACTCTAATTCTAATTGGTATTGCCTTGATGTAGAGTATGTCAAAGCATTTAATAATCAATATGAAAAAGAAAAAGCTAATTTTAATGGTAGATTTGATATTATAGCAATTTCCAAAAACAAACCACATAGGGTTGCCTTGATAGAATTAAAATATGGTAACAAGGCAATAGGTGGAACAAGTGGAATATATAAGCACATTGATGATTTTATAAAATTTATTGATAAATATTTTTTCTAAAAACATTTGAAACAAGAAATTATTGAGATTATCCAAAGTCAATTAAATCTCGGAATATCTGTTCCGTTTGTATTACCTAAAAAAGAAAACCTTTTACATCCAGAATTTTATTTTATCACTTTAAATAATAACGCTGAAAAACCAAACGGAAGCACGCCAAAACAAACAATGGCTGGTTATCTTTTCAGAGATTATCGTTGGGGATGTAAGAGATTGTCAAAAAAATATTGTGTTGAAAATGACTTTGGAGATGTAACAAAAAAAAGCAATAAATTTTACGCTACTTTTCTATTTTCAAAAGATACATTAGACAACATAAAAATTAACGACATAATTGATGGCAATTATGATGAAAGAATAATACCAGAATGAAATTTAAAATCCATAGAGGAACAAAAGAAATAGGTGGTTCTTGTGTTGAAGTTTGGACTGAAAGCACAAGAATATTGCTTGATTTTGGTATGCCATTAGTTGAAAAAAACGGAAGAGAATTTGACTTCAAAAAATATAAAAAATTAACACCAAAAGAATTAGTTGAAAAAGGAGTTTTGCCAAATATCAAAGGACTTTATGATAGCTCGGAAAACTTAATAGACGGAGTAATTATTTCTCACCCACATCAAGACCACTACGGATTAGCAAATTTCATAAATGATAATGTTAAATATTATTTGGGTGAAGCAACCCATAAAATAATTGAACTCAATAATTTGTTTACACCGCAAGAAATCCATTTGGAGAACACTAACTATTTTGAAAAAGAAACGACTTTTAAAATAGGCGATATGTCAGTTACACCGTACTGGGCTGACCATTCTGCATTTGATGCTTATTCGTTTTTAGTTGAAGCAGACGGAAAAAGTCTATTTTATTCGGGTGACTTTCGTTCTCACGGTAGAAAAGCAAAAGCGTTTTATTGGTTCACACATAATACCCCGCAAAATATTTATTATTTACTTCTTGAAGGCACGACTATTAGCAGAGATAACAAGCCATTTAAAACAGAGCCTGAAATTGAGAATGAATTGATTGAAGTATTTAAACAACAAGAAAAAATAAACTTAATTTATACTTCTGGTCAGAATATTGACCGGTTAACTTCAATTTATAGGGCTTGTAAACGGACTGGAAAAATATTTGTTGTCGATGTTTATGTAGCCAAAGTTTTGAAAGAGTTATCCAAATATGCTGGTATTCCTTATCCATCGGAAAGCTTTGAAAACTTGAAAGTAATGTTTCCATTCTTTACAAGTCGCAGATTGAAGAATGAAGGCAATGAAAAGATATTGTATCAATTCAAGAAATTTAAAATAACAAAAGAAGAAATCAGCAGTCAATTAGAAAAAATTGTAATGCTTGTTAGGCCTTCAATGCAAAAAGACTTGGAACATATTAACGGAATTGAGGGCGGAAATTTTATTTATTCAATGTGGGAAGGTTACTTGCAAAAATCTGGAACAATGAAATTTGTTGACTATCTGACAAATAGAAAATTTACATTACATAAAATTCATACGAGCGGACACGCTGACACTAAGACTTTAAAAAAAATGGTCGAAGCGATTAAACCAAAATATATTGTTCCAATTCATACATTTGAAGGAGATAAATACAAGGATATATTTAATGAACCAATTGTAGAATTAAAGGACGGAGAAACGAGAGAAATATAAACAGAAATGAAGAAAAACGCCCTACAACAATGTATATAAGGCATTGGGCGATAAGTAGTTAAATTGAAAGATTATGAATATAAACAAACGGCATAGTAAATTGAAAGTGTGGTATTTCAAAAACCCGCACTACGCATAGCCAAAACGTTAGGCACAATCCGATCAATTATTGGATGCGATGCGTTTATTTTTCTAAATTCATGGATCAAGCATGTTTGGGTGTGACAAGGCCGTCTGTTATAAAATTTTGGATTGCCTATCGATTAAAAAAAATATCTGTCTGAAAAAGGACTAATAATAAGCCTGCAAAGTTTCAAATCTTTTGTATGCTAATATTTTATGCCAGAAAACAAAATGCAAATGAACCACTACGATTGTATCATTATCGGCGCGGGACCCGCGGGACTCATTGCGGCCGTCGAAAGTCATCTTCCCTCAAAGAAAATCCTGATTCTGGAAAAAATGCACAAGCCGGCTATCAAACTGAGGTTATCCGGTAAAGGACGCTGCAATATTACCAATGAAGCGCCCCTAGAAGAATTCCTTGCGCATTTTGGTAAAAATCAAAAATTCCTTAAATATGCCTTTTCCGAGTTTTTTAATGCCGATTTGCTGGATTATTTCCGTAAAGAGGGCGTGCGATTCAAACTGGAGCGCGGCGGGCGCTGGTTCCCGGAATCGGACAGGGCAATGGAAATTGTGGACGCCCTGCTGCGTAAAGTGGAGCATCTAAATATCCCGATATGGGACAAGGCGCAGGTTACTAATATAGAAAAATCCGCAGAGGGTAAATTTATAGTCCGTATTATTCGGAGCAAAGAAAATGGTAAAACCGTACAACTGAGCGCGGACAAAGTTTTAATCGCCACCGGAGGAAAATCCTATCCTAAAACGGGTTCCACCGGGGACGGGTACGCGCTGGCGGCGCAACTGGGGCATACCGTCACCAAGCCGCAGCCTTCGCTTGTGCCCATTGAAACCAAAGGCGACTTGGCCCCAAGGTTAGAAGGATTAAGCCTGCGCAACGTAAGCGTTTCCGTTTGGTGTGACGGCAAAAAGGCAGAAGAGCAATTCGGTGAGATGGTGTTTACCGATTCCGGGCTCTCCGGTCCGGTGATTTTATCTTTAAGCCGGACGGTTGTCACGTTATTAAATGAACAAAAAAAAGTGCAGGTTTCCATCGACTTAAAACCGGTTTTGGAACATAAAAAAGTCGATCAGCGTATCCTGCGGGAAATTGACGCGCACGGGAAACAGAGTTTTAAAAGTCTGCTCAAACAATTACTTCCCAAAAAATTAATCCCGGTTTTTTTAGAAATGCTCAATATTCCGGAAGACAAACAACTCAGTCAGGTCAGTTCCGACGAACGTAAACGGCTACGTGTTTTATTAAAGGAATTTCGTTTCGAAGCAACCGGATACGGTTCGTATGCCAGGGCCATCGTTACGGTTGGAGGTGTGCGCATAAAAGAGATTAATCCTAAAACGATGGAATCGCGCCTGGTTAAAAATCTCTATTTTGCCGGAGAGGTGATCGATGTGGACGCGGATACCGGCGGCTATAATTTGCAGGCCGCTTTTTCCACCGGCTGGGTGGCCGGCCGGGCCATAAAACAATCGTTTTGATTTAGTTTAAAAATATAAATCCAAAGAGTATTTAGTTGCTTTATTAGTGTGCTGTATATAATATTTATAAAATAGCGTAGCCCGAATCGCTGGTTCGGTGGCAACAATACAATCCGGCGGATTGTGTTACAATGGATTTGTCTTTTAAACCGCTAATTGATTCCATCTCTTAAGGGGATGAAATCGATCGGGGAATCGAAAAATTTTTGAAAATTCAATCAATTTGTCCTACCTTTTCAGTTACATTAAAAAAGAAAATTCCGGAGATGTTATGTATAAATGGTTTGCTTTAATCACATTGGTAATTTCTACCGCGCTGGCCCAAAAAGCCCCCTTTACCATTGAGACGCTGTACGATTTAAAAAACGTCAGCGACCCGCAGATTTCCCCCGATGGCTCTTCCATTGCCTTTGTCGTAACTCGTTACGATATGAAAGCAGGAAGTTCTAACTCCGATATTTATTTGATGGATGCGCGGGGCAAAAATATTAGACAGCTGACCACAAACGAGGCGGCCGATTTTCATCCGCGCTGGTCGGCGGACGGTAAAAGTTTGCTGTTTGTATCGACCCGGAAAAACGGAGCGCAAGCCTGGCTGCTACCGGTAAACGGCGGTGAAGCGCGACCGTTCACTGATTTTAAACCCGGTGTGAGCAATCCGCAGTGGGTTGGGAAATCCAACGCTATTGTTTTTGAAAGTACGGTCTATCCGGAATGCGGCGCCGACCAGACCTGCAACGAGGAATTACTGGAAAGCATCGAAGCGGGACCGCTGCACGCGCATATGGCCGATAAATTGATGTACCGCCACTGGACTTCCTACAAAGACGGCAAACGCAGCCATTTGATCTATTTTGATAGCAACCAAAAAAAATACAAAGACGTAACGCCCGGCGATTTCGATTCGCCCGCTTTTGGCGGCAGCTTTAGTGTCTCCCCGGACGGTAAATGGCTTTGTGTGGAATCCAAACGGGATGAGTTTGAAGCCGAAACCACCAACAACGATTTATATCTCATTAATCTAAAAACCGGAAACACAGAAAATATAACGATGGGCAATGAGGCTTACGACGGTCAACCTGTTTTTTCGCCGGACAGCCGCTACATCGCCTATCAGAAACAGCGTATTCCCACCTACGAAGCCGATTTAAAACGGCTGGCTGTGTATGATCTAAAAGAACGAAAAGCACGTACTCTTACGGGAAAATTTGACGCCTGGACACAAAATTACGCCTGGTCGGCAGACGGGAAATACATCTATTTTACGGCGCATAACAAGGGGCATTTTCCGGTTTACCGCATAAAAGCAAAGGGCGGGAAGATTCAAATGGTGGTGGATGTGAAAACGGCGGATGCGATCAGTCTGGCGCCAAACGGCAAGTGGCTGGCCATCAGCCGGCGTACGATTGATAAACCGTCCGAAATTGTCCGCACCGATGTACGAAACGCAAAGACCAACCGGTTAACTTTCTTTAACAAGGCCATCGAGGACAGCGTGGATATCCGTCCGGCAAAAGAGATGTGGATTCCCAGTCCCACCGGAAAAAAAATACATACCTTTATCGTGCTGCCTCATAATTTTGATAAAAACAAAACATACCCGCTCATTCTAAATGTACATGGCGGGCCGCAGTACCAGTGGTACGACGGCTTTCGCGGTGACTGGCAGGTCTATCCCGGTTCCGGCTATATCGTGGCTTTCCCCAATCCCCACGGTTCCACCGGGTATGGGCAGGAGTTTACCGCGGCCATTTCCCAAGACTGGGCCGGAAAAGTATACGAAGACGTAATGGCGGTAGCCGATTCACTGGCCAACCTGGCCTATGTGGACGATGGGCGCATGGGCGCCATGGGCTGGTCGTATGGGGGGTACATGATGATGTGGCTCGAAGGGCACACCAACCGCTTTAAGGCCATTGTTTCCATGATGGGCGTTTATGATTTGCCGGCCATGTACGGTTCCACGGAAGAGCTGTGGTTCCCGCACTGGGATCTGGGCGGAACGCCGTGGGAAAACCGTGCCGCGTATGAAAAATGGTCGCCGCATAATTATGTGCAGAATTTTAAAACCCCTTGTCTGGTGATTACCGGCGAGAAAGATTACCGGGTGCCGTATACGCAGAGTCTGGAATTTTTTACCGGCCTGCAAAAAATGCGTGTGCCTTCGCGCCTGATCGTTTTTCCCAATGACGGACACTGGCCCGATTACACCAAATCCATGCCTTTCTATTATAACGCACATCTGAATTGGTTTCATCAGTATTTAAAAGGCGAAGCGGCGCCGTACGATATGCGGCAAATGCTGCATAACCAAGCCTTTGAAGGAAAGTAGAGCGATGGACATTGTCATTGATAAACAACTGCTTAGCAAAGTTATCCAGTTTTATGCCCGCGCTTTAATGTATCCGTATGACGAACAGACCCATGAATTTCAGCACCTGTTCCGGCAAGCCGAAAAAATGATTGCATCCGATGCGGACAATACCCTGGCGGCTAAACTACTGGATATTATTAATTTTTATCAGGGTGAAGATATGATCACCCTGCAGAGCGAATATGTACGTATGTTTGTCTCCCGCGACAATGAACCATCGCTTGTTTCGTTGCATTTATTGGAGCTGGATCCCGAAATCGAAATGACCGATCTGCTGGATGAATTGGAACAGGGCCTTTTATTTGCGGAAATAGACGAAGAACCGGAACTTTTACCGAATGTCCTGGAACATTTTTCTTCTATGCTGGAATTTGAAGAATACGAACGTATTGAGACTTTTTATAAAACATATTTAGAAAAACCTTTGCAGCGTATGGCAGAAAAAGTGTACGCCGGCGCCGGTATCAATTTTTATAAAGAGCTCTCCAAGGGCGTCATGGAAATGGTGCAACTAATCGGATAATTCAATTAATTTTTTTAAGATAACTAAAGTGATTGTATGGCCGTTACAGTAGACGATCGGCATATTTCGTTATCCGTACGCGACCTGCTGCATGCGGCGCCCCGTCCGCAAATGCTGTCTTCCTTTCCGTTACCCCGGCGCGGGGTGCTGGGTACCGAGGCGCAAACTAAATTGCAGCGTCAAAAACAGAAACATTTCGGATTGTTTCACACCGAATACCGCGTAAGCCGTAACTATTCTTACCATAATTATACATTTTCCCTTCAGGGCCGTATCGACGGCGTTTATAAATTAAAGAACCGGGCGGAAATCGAAGAGATAAAATCGGTAATTTTAAATGTCGCCGAGTGGAAGAAAATTACGATTGATAAATTCCCTCAGTTTTTGGAGCAGGTCTTTTTTTATGCCTATCTTTTGCAGGATGAGCTGGAGGGCATCGAAGTAAAAACCTACCTCGTACTAATCAATCTTATCAATGATACCCGGCGCACGTTTACCGTTTCGTATAACCGAATGACAACCGAGCAGCTTCTGTTCCGTCGTTTCGCGTTTATTATAAATAATATTAAACGGGAAAAAGAAGAGCGGAAGCGGCGGCAGGCGCTTTTAGCGGCCATTGATTTTGGTTTGCCGGAGCGCCGGCCGCAACAGGAACGGATGATGGAAGCGACAAACGCCGTATTTGCAAACGGTGGCAGTCTGATGGTGTCCGCCTCTACCGGAACCGGAAAAACGGCCGCCGCGCTTTTCCCCGCTATACGCCAGGCTTTTTCCAGAGGTCAAAAGATATTTTTTGTAACGCCTAAAACAAGCCAGCAAAATATAGTGAAAGAAACCCTCAGCCCGCTCACCGAACAGGGCCTTGATCTGCATGTATTGTTCCTTCGGGCGTCCGAAAAGATGTGCGCCAACCCGGTTTACTTCTGCCACGAATCTTTTTGTCCTTATATCAATAATTATCATGACCGCCTCGATGAAAGTGGTTTGATCGTTCTGCTACTGGAAGATGAACGGATCATAACGCCGGAAATTATTTACGAGCAGGCGGTAAAGCGCACCCTGTGTCCCTTTGAAGTGTCCATGGATTTAAGTATCCATTGTGATATTGTGGCCGGGGATTACAATTATGTATTTGATCCCGCCGTCTATCTGCGCCGTTTGTTTCGAAAAAAAGATTATTCCGACTGGCTGTTAATCATCGACGAAGCGCATAATTTGTACGACCGCGGCCTGGGTTATTTATCGCCCGAAGTGAAACACGAACAGATACTTTCGCTTATCGAACAGACGGGCGATAAAAAAAATAAAGTCTATCAAAAGCTGTGGCAGGCCCTGCTTCATATTAATAGTTTATTTGCCGCGCTGGACGAAGAAGGGCTTTTACATTTTTCCGGTCAGCAATACTTTAAAACCGATTTGAATCCCCAGGCCTGGTCCGAAGTTTTTATGGAATATGAGGCCGCATTTATCAAATATCTGATTTTTAAGGTCAAGAAAAAAATACTATTCATCGAAGACCCGTTTGAAAATTTATATTATACCTTGCGCCGGTTTGTGCAGACCGCACAGTTTCAGGACCGTGCTTTCGTACCGTTTTACAACGCTGAAGATGGCGGAATTTTAAAAATCCAGTGCTGCGATCCATCACACTATCTAAGTCAGCGGCTGGAAGGATTTCATGCGGTGCTGGCCATGTCTGCCACCCTGGCTCCTATGCCGTTTTACAAAGATGTGCTGGGCTTTGAGCCATTGGCTGCTGAAACCCTGCAGCTTAACTCTCCCTTTCCGGCGGCCAACCGTAAGGTACTTATCGTGCCGGATATTTCAACCCGTTATAAAGATCGGCTACAAAACTATCAAAAGATAGCTGAGGTGATCGAACGGATTGTTGCGTTAAAAAAGGGGAACTACCTTGTCTTTTTCCCCAGCTTTGATTTTTTGCAGAAGGTCTATTTATTCCTCGGCCGGGTGCGCCTCGAAAAGATTATGCAAAAGCCGGGAATGTCCGAAGCGCAGCGCGACGAAGCGCTGGGCCGTTTGCGGAACGGTGATTCCGGCCATCTCTTACTGGCGGTAATGGGCGGCGTCTTTTCCGAAGGGGTCGATTACAGCGGCCAGATGGCGGACGGGGTTTTTATCATCAGTCCGGCGCTGCCAAGAATCAGTTATGAACGGGAGTTGCTGCGCGAATATTATGCGCAAAAGCAGGATTTGGGGATGGAATACGCCTATATTTATCCGGGAATGAACAAGGTGATTCAGGCGGCGGGGCGCCTTATCCGGGCGGCCTCGGACAGGGGAATCGTGGTGTTGATCGGCGAGCGTTTCACGGAAGAGGCTTTTCATCATTTATTGCCGTCTTGCTGGTTTGGGCCGAAAGCGGACATGGAAGTAACGCGAAACTATGAAACAGCCGTAAAAAAATTCTGGGCAAAATTCCAAAGCTAACTTGTGTTTTTAATTTTTCTTCCGAACAATTAAAAGGCACAGATAAAAGAGGAAAGAATGGACACGTTTAATCAGAATTTAATTACCGCGCTCGATTTGGCGGTGTTAGAAAACAAATCCGGTGCGGATTTTAATTTTTTAGGATCAGTTCCACAGTGGTTTCGTCTTTTATACCCGGAAATGGTCGATTCGGAAAGGCCAATCCGACCGGGTCGTAAATTTATTTTTTTAGTGCATTTTTTAGAAGACGCCGAAACTTTTTGGAAAGAAAACGGAAAAGGTCGCTTAAAATCAGGGACATGGACAGAAGTTGATACACAAGGTCAGGAGTATCAATTAGAAGCGACAGCCATAAATCTTGATGATAAAAAGATATTAATTTTAGAGTGCGGCCGTTATTCCTATAAAGAAAAACAATTCATCCTTTCATCCAGCAGCGCCTATTCATTTGATTATAAACTTTTGGAAGCCTTTGAAGAACATGAAAAACAGATTCGCGCCGATGCTCGTGAAAAACTGTTTGCCGAATACCAGGTGTTAAAAGACGAAAATGAGCGTTTAAAAAAGCGTATTGCAGAGCTGGAGAAAACAGCTTCGACTCGGCCTTAAAATTAAATATTTGTATGGCAGAGCCTTCCTAATTAATCAGGCTATTTACTTAATTATAAATTAACACTTGCTTATCGCCTGTTTTTTCCCTTAAAACAGGCGCCTGCCGCTTTTCTCTTTTTTTGCCGCGGATAAACACAGATGTTCACTGATTAAAGCTTTCAGTGTTCATTGGTGTGGCGCGTAAGTTTAAATTCCCCAGAAAACGGAAAATAAAATTCCCCAGTTGTTAAAGAGAGGATAAATATCCTCCGTACTTAATCAAAGCAAAAAAAGGAAAGATTAAGTATAAACCGGAGGATATTCAATGATAAAA